>JAZNXX010000062.1:0-1587 GCA_045594125.1 Candidatus Egerieisoma sp. | reverse complement strand
CGGTTAGTGATATTGCTATCCACTGAGTGACCCATACTCTCGGATATGTAGTTATGAGGAACTCCGGCATGAGTGAGGTTTGTTGCAATACTCTTGACAAGACGACGAACACGTTTCTTGATGTTCTGGTTTTCCATAGCGACACGTTTCCTCCTATCAATAGGGGTCTGAGCATCACCATATATGCCTAGAAGTATTTCGGGCCATGACACTTAAGACCATTTTACAAGAGAGGCGTCATATAGGCAGGTACATAAAGTGTGTCCTCTTCGCGGGCAAAGTCCTTAGTATAGATCATATATCTATCAAGTTAAGTTTCAAATGCCTACGATGTGAATCACAGACACTTTCTCTTTACTGGGAAATTATTACCTTTGCATTTGACTATAATTCATTTACAACATGAATATCATAACGAAATTCACTGCTTTGTTGAAAGGCACACTGAATCTGAACGATCATATAGATACCGATGCCGCTGAAAGATGCATCAGAAGCAACATTGAGTTCAAAGGACCCAACGCATGGATTCTTGCTGTTGCCGTAATCATCGCCTCTGTAGGCCTGAATGTCAATTCGATACCTGTAGTGATCGGAGCCATGCTGATATCTCCCCTTATGGGTCCTATCTTCGGAATCGGCCTGGGATTGGGAGTCAATGACATACAGTTGATGAAATCGTCCGGAAAAAATCTCCTTGTGATGGTTTCCATCAGCCTTGCGGTCTCCTTCCTGTATTTCCTGATCACGCCTTTGAGCCTGAGCAATCCGACAGAGCTTCTTGCCAGGACTTCTCCTACTTTCTATGATGTGCTGATTGCCCTGCTCGGAGGATTCGCCGGCATACTGGAGCAATGCAGGAAGGAAAAGGGTACTGTCTTTTCAGGAGTAGCCATCGCAACTGCTTTGATGCCTCCGTTGTGTACTGCCGGATACGGACTTGCCAGCGGAAACTTCACGCATTTTCTGGGAGCTATATACCTCTTTGTAATAAACTGCACATTCATAATGCTGGCAACGTATGCCGGAGTCAAATATTTCAGGTTCCGTCCTACAGAGTATCTGGATGAGACGATAGGCAGGAAAACCAAGAGGATAACCTCAGCCTTGATTATCGTATTCATAATTCCAAGCATTTGGTCTGCAGTGCTGCTCATACAGCAGAATAATTTTGATGTCAATGCAAGATCTTTTGCCGAGCATCGTAATATATATGGAAAAAGCATTCTATATGACTATAGGATCGATCATAATGACGGCACGAAACTGACTCTCTTTTTCACAGGCGAAACTCTGAGCGAAAGAAGTCTGGATGAGGTCTATTCCGTGGCATCAGACTTTGATATAGAAAAGGGGCAGATTGAAATCCGGGACTATGCGATGGAGGAACGTCAGGACATGAGTGCCTTCAAGGATATGTATGAAAAGAAAGAGAGCATCATTTCTGCCAAGGAGCAGGAAATCATTCTTTTGAAGAATGAACTGGATAAGATAAAGAGCAATGAAATCGAATACGACAAGATATCCAAAGAGATATTCAGCATCAAGTCATCGGTATCCGGCGTCAGCATTACTAAAGGACACTTA
>JAZNXX010000061.1:0-77652 GCA_045594125.1 Candidatus Egerieisoma sp. | reverse complement strand
CATAGACAGCCTATTTAATAAAATTACACATTAATATATACTCCTCTCTATATATACAAATATAATCAAAATTTGTCTTTTTATTTATCACTGGAATAAAACTTCTTCAAACTGTACACTATTATGGAATAAAAAAGTCCGGGATATTTGTATCACCCGGACTCTAAATCTTAGTGGAATTTTCTATTCCTGCATAATATTATCTCTTTGCACTCTTGCCTGCAGCACTCTTAAGCGTATTCTGCAGTAGTGAGACAATTGTCATAGGTCCTACCCCACCAGGAACAGGTGTTATCCACTCCGCTTTCTGGGATACAGAGTCAAAATCACAATCTCCTGAAAGGCGGTAACCGCTCTTCTTGGATGAGTCAGGTACTCTTGTAATTCCAACATCTATAATGATTGCCCCCTCTTTTATCATATCACCTTTAAGGAAACCGGGTTGTCCCAATGCTGCTATAATTATATCAGCTTTTGAGGTATACTCAACAATGTCCTTAGTGTGGCTATGGCAAAGAGTTACTGTGCAATCTGCATATTTGCCCTTCTGCGACAGAAGATTGGCTATAGGACGGCCGACAATATTGCTTCTTCCTATTATTACGCAACTCTTTCCGCTTGTCTCAATTCCATACTCTTCCAGCATAGTGATGATTCCAGCCGGTGTAGCCGGCAACATTGTAGGAAGTCCCAAAACCATCTTTCCCACATTGGCAGGATGAAATCCATCAACATCCTTGAATGGATCAATAGCCCATATTATCTTGTGCTCGTCGATATGGGCAGGGAGAGGCAACTGGACAATTATACCGTCGATTTCATCATTGCGGTTAAGTTGCGCAATTACATCAAGCAGCTCATCCTGAGTAATTGTATCCTCAAATTTGAGTACTGATGATTCAAAACCGACCTGATGACAGGAACGCTCCTTATTTCCCACATATGTCTGGCTGGCACCGTCATTACCTACAAGGATGGCTGCCAGATGGGGAATCTTTCCCCCTCTCTCCTTGATGGCTTCAACCTCAGAAGCGATTCTCTCCTTGATTCTCTCTGAAATAAGTTTACCGTCAATTATTTTGGAAATATGGTTCATATCCTAATGTTTTAATATTATTTTCTTCTAAATGCCCCCATAGCCCTCATAGCCCTTTTAGCTCCACCGCCGGCCATAGTCTTCATAATTTTTCTGGTATCGTCAAACTGTTTCAACAATCGGTTGACCTCGGCAATTGAAGTACCGCTACCCTGCGCAATACGTCTTCTTCTGCTTCCATTGAGAATTTGAGGATTATCACGCTCCTCTTTTGTCATTGAGAGGATGATTGCTTCAATACTCTTGAAGGCAGAGTTGTCGATATCCACATCCTTGAGTGCTTTGCCCATACCAGGCAACATCGATGCCAAATCCTTGATGTTACCCATCTTCTTAATCTGCTGGATCTGGTCATAGAAGTCAGACAATGTAAACTGGTCCTTGATCAGTTTTTTCTGCAACTTCTTGGCCTCCTCCTCATTGAACTGTTCCTGAGCCTTCTCCACAAGTGAGACAACATCACCCATACCGAGGATACGGTCTGCAATACGTTTTGGATGGAAGACATCAAGAGCCTCCATCTTCTCGCCTGCACTTACAAATTTGATAGGCTTGTCAACAACAGCTCTGATAGAGAGGGCTGCACCACCTCTGGTATCTCCATCAAGTTTTGTCAATACCACGCCATTGAAATCAAGACGGTCATTGAAAGCCTTTGCTGTCTCTACAGCATCCTGACCTGTCATTGAGTCAACAACAAAGAGTGTCTCGGTAGGATTGACAGCATTCTTGATTGCCTCAATCTCATCCATCATCTGCTCATCCACTGCAAGACGGCCTGCTGTATCTATGATGACAAGTGAATAGCCCTCATCCTTTGCTCTCTTGATTGCATTTTTTGCAATTGATACAGGATCTTTTGAACCCTCCTCTGTGTAGACTGTAACACCTATCTGCTCACCGAGAACCTTCAACTGGTCGATAGCAGCAGGACGGTAGACGTCACCGGCTACCAACATTACCTTCAGGCCCCTCTTGCTCTTGCAGTTCAAGGCAAGTTTACCCGAGAAAGTTGTTTTACCCGAACCTTGGAGACCTGCAACAAGCACAATACCGGGGGTTCCCTTTATATTGATATCCACAGACTCGCTACCCATCAGTTTAGTCAACTCGTCGTGGACAATCTTTACCATCATCTGGCTCGGACGGACAGACTTAAGCACATCCTGACCAAGCGCAATCTGTTTTACATCGTCACAAAACTTCTTTGCAATCTTGTAGCTGACATCGGCATCAAGAAGAGCCTTTCTGATATCCTTTAATGTCTCCGCAACATTGATTTCTGTAATCTTTCCCTCACCCTTCAATATCTTGAAGGAGTTTTCTAACCTGTCTATTAAATTTTCAAACATAATTTTTCACTATAAATATGAGTCCAACAAATTGATAGACTCCGGTCTTACAATTGAGTAGAGATGGTGTTTGACCAGTTCTGAGTGGAATTGCTTTGACTTCTTCATAAAGCCTTTATATCTTACACTCTTATAGAACATCTCTATTGCGGAGGTATAGAAAAGAGTAACATATTCAATATTGATGTTCTCTCTATAGAGCCCCTCATTGATACCCCGCTGCAAATTCTCCATAATCACCTTAGAATAGAAACTCGAACGGTTGGAATGGAGAAACATATCCACATTCTCCTTTGCAATATCATCCAAAAGTACAGTACCGAGTTTGTCTATCTCATTTCTTATTGTTGAACTTACCTGAAAAAGGGCTTCAATGGCATTCTCACTCTTTTTAATCGAGTCCAGCATCTTTGTCTCAAGAGTAGAGAAGAAATGAGCCACTACCGTACGCATCATATCCTCTTTACTCTCAAAATTGTTATAAAGGGTCTTTTTTGTGATATTGAGCGAATTTGCAATCTGCTCCATATTCAATCCAAGGCCCTGCTCCTTGTAAAGTTCGAAGACCGAAAGTATATATCTGTTCTTTGAGCTTAACCTAGGCATAGTTCGTCTGAATAGTAAGCCTTTGCCAAATCCCTTTGGTTGTATCTCATACCCATTACCTGTCCGTATGCACCGGCTGTATGGATAGCAATCAAATCTCCTCTCTGTGTCTGTGGAAGGATAATATTCTTGCCAAACTGGTCGCTGCTCTCACAAACCGGTCCCACAACATCATATCTCATCTTGCGTTTGTATTGTGATGAGATATTCTCAATTGCGTGGTGAGCCTGGTAAAGTGCAGGACGGATAAGGTCATTCATACCGCAGTCAAGGATGGCAAATTTCTTCTTCTGTCCAACTTTAACATACAATACTCTTGAGATAAGGTGACCGCACTGTCCAACCAAAGCCCTGCCTGGCTCAAAGTGAACATTCTGTCCTGGAGCTACAACAAGATTTTCATTGATAAGCTTGAAGTACTCCTCAAAGTTTGCAATAGGATTCTCATTAGGGTTCGCATAGTCAACACCCAAACCACCGCCAAGGTTCAAGTTCTCAATGAACATACCTCTATCGGTAAACCATTTCTGCAACTCTGCAACTCTGCCGCAAAGTGTCTTGAATACACCAAGATCAAGAATCTGTGAACCTACGTGGAAATGGAGACCAATAAGCTTGATATTCTTACACTCACTGATAACCTGTGCAAAATCCTCAAACATCCAAGGGCTTATTCCAAATTTGTTCTCCTTAAGACCGGTAGAGATATATTTATGGGTATGTGCATCAATATCAGGATTGATTCTCAAGGCAATTCTCGCAACTTTGCCCATTCCCGCAGCCAAATCGTTGATAACCTTCACCTCAGGGACAGACTCACAGTTAAAGCTGAAAATTCCTGCCTCCAAAGCAGTTTTGATCTCTTTATCCGATTTACCTACACCTGCATAAACAACTTTATCAGGAGAGAAACCAGATTTGATGGCAAGTGCAACCTCATTACCGCTCACGCAGTCAGCACCAAGGCCAGCTTTCTGGATTGTTGAAAGAATTCTCCCCTCTGCATTTGCCTTAAGGGCATAATGCGCATGATAGTTATATTTTTTAATCAATGAAGTATAAATATCAAGGGTTTTGTTAAGAATCTCCATGTCATAGTAGTAAAAAGGAGTCTCAATGCTTGCAAATGCCTGAACTGCACTATTGGTAATCATAAGTTTAAATTTTTAATATTATTTATATAGTTAATTATTTCAAGAAACATCAGTTGCATAATACAACAACGTGCAAAAATAACTATTTTTTTTATAACAACAACGGCTATGAGTATAAGAATTCATCAAAATTAATACTCGCATTTATAATTACACTCATAGGAGTAAAAAAAGGGAAGAAGTTCCTTTAAACTTCTCCCCTCCATATTTTGATACTGATATATATTTACCCTTATTTATTGCAATGTTGAGGACGCAACAGGTCAAGAACTGTCTTGACCGGATTGAAGGTGATAAGAGGTGTCTCAACAAACTGGGTATTCCAGTCACTCATAGCGCCATTCCACAAACCCGGCAACTCCTGAGCCTTAAGTTCCCTGCCCTGATAGCTCTTCTCTGAGATAAAACCGGTCTTTGGATCGGTATGTCTGAGTAGATCATATTTTTCACCTTTATAATTCTTTACAGCACATACAAGATCAACAGGGTTAAAGTGTGTTGCACCCTGCATAGCCTCAAGAGCCTGAGGATTCTTCTTGTCAATCTGAGCAGCCTCAAGAATCTGGAGTGAAGTTGTACCATCCTCATCATTTATTACATAAGGTCCGCCTCCAGGCTCACCCTCATTCTTCACCATTCCGCAGACCCTTACAGGACGGTCAAGTTTCCTTCTCAAAATTTCAACAGTTGAAGCCTTATCCATCTGAGGGATTGAGATACAGAACTCTCTCTCCATATACTCCTTGATTTGGGCAACCATCTCGTCTGAAATATCTGCACCTTTCTCCTCTATCTCCTTAAGATATGCAAAAACTTTCTCCTGGAGTTCGACAGCCTTGCCTACAAGAATCTTCTTCCATCTTATAGTCTCATCAAGAAGCGACTCCTTAACGACGTTATCAATATTCTTTATTACCAGAATATCAGAATCAATATTATTCAAATTGGCAAGAAGTGCACCGTGTCCGCCCGGACGGAAAAGCAATGATCCGTCATCCTTGGTAAATGGATTGTTCTCCATATCCACAGCAACTATATCTGTAGCAGGAGACTGGTTTGTAAATTCAACGCGATATTTGCAGTTGAATCTTGCCTCATATTTCTCCTTGACCTCATTGTATAGCTCCTCAAAACCCTTCTGGTGCTCTTCTGATACGGTAACTACCATTCTCACATCACCATTGGCATCCTTTGCGTAAAGAGCTCCCTCCACAAGGTGCTCCTCAAACGGAGTCCTGTTCTCATTCTCATATTTATGGAACTGGATCAAACCTTTAGGCATTGAACCGTAATTCCAACCCTTCTGGTAAAGTGTAAGATTCAATATACCTTTTGCATCGAAGAATGGAAAGAGCGAAACGTTCTCCACAAATTTGGCTGCAGGAGAGCCCTCTTTCAACTTTTCACCATTATTCAATTTGTCCACTGCCTCAAAAAGATCCTTGAACATTCTGGTAGCGGCTCCTGATGCAGGCACAAACTTGCATACATTACCGCTATAGCTCTCTGCTTTTGCAATGTATTTCTCCTGTTGCTCCTTATCAAGCACCTTAATGCCCTTTGCAGGGGTTGCTGCCGACTCAATTGACAAAAATGGGAAACCTGTACTGAAGTTTGTTATCTGCTGATTGAAAATCTCCTCAGATATTCCTCTATCTGAAATCTGTTGTTTTTGTTGTTGGGTTAACATAAAATTCTCTCCTGTAATTATAGTTGCTCCTAATATTTTCAAATAATCCTGGATTGCTGCGCAATTCGGAATCAACCTCAAATATAGGAAAAATATCTGTAAGCTGTCTGCTAATCTCACAATTATTTAATCCTGAAGGGGTAAACTCCAGTGATTTGTCGTATGGAAGAGGGATGGAGAAATCTTCAAGCTCCTTTATGCCATAGAATCGGGCCAGTGAACGGATAGAATAGACAGTACCGTTCTGTTTCCCCTCAAGGGAATACCCGGCTATATGAGGTGTGGCAATATCTGCCTTTTCAAGCAATGCAACATTGATCGACGGTTCATTGCACCAGACATCAATAACAAGCCCGGAAAAACGGTTGGAATTCTCAAGAAGCGCCTCTTCATTCACAACCTCTCCTCGTGAAGCATTGATGAATATGGCCCCATCTTTCATACGCGAGAAAAAGTCTCTGTCTGCCATTCCCATTGTTGTATCATCAAGCCAGGTATGCATTGTAACAATATCTGAATTTCTCAACAGATAATCAAGTGAGTAGTAATCCTTGAACTGGTCAAGCCTTATCTTGCCGGTGTTGAAGGCAAGTGTCTGTTCCCTCTCTTTCAGAGGATCGCATCTCAACACCTCAAACCCGAGCATTTCACCCAAGTCTGCCACTCTGCTTCCAACATTGCCTACACCAATCACACCGAGAACCGATTTGACCCCTTTATCACCCGACACCTCTGATGAGACTCCATTTCCATTCACAACAGGCAATGCTATACCTTTCTTCTGGGCCACTCCATAGAGCGCAGTAAAGAGATACTGCATAACTCCTCCTGCATTGCATCCTGCCGCATTTGTCACAGTTATGCCATTTTCCCTGCAATAATCAAGGTCTATATGGTCGGTACCTATGGTTGCTGTAGCTATAAACTTTACACTGCTGCCGGAGAGCAGCCGGCTGTCGCATTTTGTGCGTGTCCTCACTATAAGGGCATCTGCATCTGATACAATTTGGGGCAAAATCTCGCCACCGCCCATATAGAGCACTTCAGCATATGGTTCAAGCAGGCCCTTTATAAAGGGTATATTCTTGTCGATAACTATCTTCATCTCTCCTGCAAAATAACTTTGATGGAAAAACTATTCTTGTCTTCAACCTTTCCCTGTATATAATAGGTTAAGGCTCCTTCCTCCTCTACCCTGCATCTGTAGAGCCGGACTTCACTTCCAGGCAATACTTCACTGTCAAAATTAATAACCATCTCCTTGACAACGCGCTCCTTTGCATCATTATAATCCATTGCATCGATTGCCCAAACTGCATATTTCACATTATTGACGTGGTTGTTGGTATCGATGTCGCTCCATACCACTTTATGTATGCCGGCCGGTTCCATAACTGAATCCTGAGGAATTACAATCTTGTCCGCGGGTTGTTCTAACGCATACCCCATCTCAGAATTGTTGAAATTCTCTGCAAGATACTGGTTTCTGACCATTCTTCTTGTTGCAAGATCAATGATAAGCCACGAGGTAGTAGCCCTCACCATAACCTCCTCACGGCTGTTGCATAAGAGAAAATCCCTAAGATAGAATATCCTCGCAGCACCTTTGTGCCAGGTCTTGAGGATAACCTCTTCCCTCCATTTTGGATAGTTTTCAAATATGAGGTGAAGTCTCGACAATACCCAGGCAGTATTGCTCTTTATCATATCATCATATCCAAATCCAAGCTGTGTGGCATCACGCCCTGCTGCCTCCTGCATCATATCGAGCATTGCTGCAGCCCTGAGATTATGATTTGCATCCGCTTCATAGCAAGATACAACCCGTTTCTCTGAATATCGTTCTCTCATCATAAATATATTTATTCTACAAAAATAGCCAAGATTCTTAAAATCGGATCCCAATTTGCTCCAATAATCTGCTTCATAATGGCCAGGAGTGCGAATTTAACAACATTTGGGTATTTTTCAGTAGAGAACAATCACTATCTTTGCAGCCGTTTTATGGGCAGTACTATAAAATATATAAGGATAGTTGCAGCCATATACTTGGCGCTTTACTCTCTCTTAAATTGTGCTTTTCTGCATCATCACGATTTTGGAGGGGAGATAATTTCACACTCCCACCCATTTTCTGAGAAAAGCCATACTGAAGGAGAGGCAAAACTTATCCTGCACATCAACACTGCTCCCGCAGATCTCGCATTTGAAACTGCTGTTCCGGAAGATTTCACAGAATTCCACTCAACACTTGGCATTTACAGTGAATCAAATTGGACAGAGAGGTTCAGGAGTTTCAAAAAACTGAGGGGCCCACCGCATATATTTCTTACAAAGAGTATTTAGAGGGGCTTTCATAACTCCCCCTGCCCTCAAGGATAATTGTGCCCCGACGGGAGGGACGGGGAGTAATTCACATAGAGATCTAACAGATAATGAAGTACATATATATGGCACTGCTGGCTATTCTTATGGCCGGTACAGTAGCCGTTGCACAAGATACACATATAATCGGACACGTTACCGACAAAGAGAACAATGAACACCTTCCATTCATCTCCATATATATAGAGGGTACCACAATAATCACAACAACAGATGCTACAGGCCACTACAAACTTACAAATGTGCCTGTGGGAAAACATAAAATATGTGCTGCCGGTGTGGGATATCTTACATCAACACAAAATGTTACAATCAGCGACAAAAACACAATCAGCCTGAACTTTGTACTGGAAGAGGATGCACTTATGCTCGAACAGGTTGTTGTTACAGGAAACAGGAATGAGACCAAAAAGAGACATAGCGCCACTCTTGTAAATGTTGTGAACAATGAAATATTCCAGCTTGTAAGTGCAAGTTCACTTGCAGACGGTCTCAATTACCAGCCGGGAGTGAGGGTGGAGAATGATTGCCAGAACTGCGGATTTACCCAGGTAAGAATCAACGGACTTGACGGACACTACTCGCAGATACTTATGAACTCAAAACCGGTCTTCTCGGCATTGGCTGGAGTTTACGGTCTTGAACATATACCTGCCAATATGATAGACAGGGTTGAGGTAATGAGAGGAGGTGGCTCAGCACTCTTCGGTTCATCAGCGATAGGTGGAACAATAAACATCATAACCAAAGATCCTGTAACAAACTCTGCAGAGGTTAGCCATACACTCACATCTGTCGGAGTAACAGGTTCACTTGACAACAATACAACAGCCAATGCATCTGTAGTGAACAATAGCGGAAAAGCGGGACTCTTCATCTATGGCCAAAGCCGCAATAGGGAGAGCTATGATGACAACAATGACGGATTTAGTGAAATTGGAAAGATAAAGGCAAAGACCCTCGGTATAAACTCTTTCTACAACTTGACAGACAACTCCAGACTAAGGGCGGAGTACAGCGCCACTAATGAGTTCCGCAGAGGAGGAGATAACCTTCAGCTTCCTCCACACCAGGCAATGATTTGCGAACAGACAGACCATACAATCAATGCAGGCAACATCACATATGATATCTGGTCACGAGACTACAATAACAAATATAATATCTACGCAGCATTGAGGGATACCCGGAGGGAGAGCTATTATGGAAGTAATCAGGACCCCAATGCCTACGGCTCCACCCACGACCTTGTGGTAGTAGGCGGCGCACAATATGTACACAGTTTCTCCCATTTGTGGTTTATGCCGTCTGAATTGACAGCCGGTCTTGAATACAACTACAACTATCTGAATGATGTCACAATTGGATATGACCATAATGCAACACAGGAGATAAGCATATACTCAGCTTTCCTTCAGAATGAGTGGAGAAGTGAAAAATGGGGATTCCTCATTGGTGCAAGAATCGACAAACACTCACTTATCGACCATATAATTCTCTCTCCAAGAGCAAATATAAGGTATAATCCATCGGAGAAGCTGAATTTCAGGCTCTCCTACTCTACCGGTTTCAGAGCTCCACAGGCATTTGATGAGGATTTCCATATTGCTATTGTGGGAGGCGAAAGGGTGGTTACAGTGCTGGCTGATGATCTCAAGCAGGAGAGATCCAACAGTTTCAGCCTCTCAGCCGACTGGTACCACACCTTCGGCAAGGTTAAGACAAACTTCCTTATTGAACTGTTTCATACAGAGTTGAGGGATGTCTTTACCATCAGAATGCTTGAAGAGTATGATTCAAAAGGGAATCAGGTACAGGAGCGCTATAATGGCAGCGGAGCGACAGTTACCGGAGTTAATCTGGAGGGTAAGGCACTATTTTCTTCAGAATTTATGGCACAGGCAGGTATAACATATCAGAATAGCCGCTACAAAGAGGCTGCAGAGTGGAGTGAAAATCCTGATGTGGCACCCGAGAAGAGAATGTTCAGGACACCCGATTTATATGGATATTTTACATTACAATATACTCCGACACGAAAATTTTCAGTATCACTGACCGGCACCTATTCAGGAGAGATGCTTGTACAACATATGGAGAGTTCTGGAGTTGATATTGATACTGCAGTGGAGACTCCCTCTTTCTTTGATGCCAACCTCAAGGTTGCAAAGGATTTTGTCATATTCTCAGGGGTGAAACTACAGATCAATGCCGGTGTTATGAACCTCTTTAACTCATATCAGAGCGACTTTGACAGTGGTGTAGAGAGGGATTCGGGATATATCTACGGTCCTATGATGCCACGAAGCATCTTTGGAGGGATAAAACTGTCGCTTTAGGTAGTATAAGTTCCAACTTTTGTCGGGGATGAACCAAATGTCAATATGGCCATCCCCGTCTTGTCGATTGTACAATAATTATCTCAACACAAGGCGTGTAACAAGATTTTTTCCGAGCCTGCCATTTATCTGGTCAACCAACTCTCTCTGCATAAAGAAGAGCTGGTTTCTTACCATAGATGAAGAGATGGTGCAATGGAGAACTCCATTCTTGAAATACTTTGAGGTGGTATATCCAATATAGCCTTGACCTACCACACTATCCCAGGCCCTATAGACCTGAACAGCCATAAGGCCCTCTTTCAACCCCTCATCCTCTATAAATTCGTCTATCAGCTGCGACATAGTCGCCGTATTGGTTCTTTTCATACAACAAACAGATTTTCAACAGATATAACAAACTTGTTAAAAGAGTATTAATCATTTGTCAATTCCCTGAAATTTCCGGAAACGACCTCAAAGCTGCGTAACTTATTTGTTACAGAATTAGCTATCTTGCTCATTCTCACTTTATTGCTATCTGTAATAAAAATTTGGCCAAATTGATCGCTCGCTACAAGACCAAGAAGATACTCTACACGTTGCATATCAAGTTTGTCAAAGACATCATCCAGCAAAAGAATAGGTGCAGAGCCGTGCAGCTCCTTCATCAAGGTAAACTGTGCAAGTTTGAGTGCTATCAAAAAACACTTCTGTTGTCCTTGCGAACCGCACCGTTTGATAGGGTGGTCACCAAGTTTGAAATCAACATCATCTCTATGGATGCCTGCGGTAGTGTAATGCATAACAGCATCACGCTGGGCCGATCTGCTGAAGAGCGACACCAATGCAGAGTCGTCGGCTGTAGCCTTTGTTGACACAACATCATCCGACGGCAAGTCGCTCTTCCCATTAAGAACAGGTTGTGGAGTAATGAAATCCTGAAGGTCGGAGATATATTTTAGGGAAATCACCTCCTTTCCCCCGCTGAGTTTTGAATAAAATTCCCTGATCAGCTCCTGTAATCGGGTAGAGAGAAAATACCTTTTATTATATATATAGGCCGCGTCCGGACTCATCCGCTCATCGATGGTCTCAAGCAGCTCAAAGGAGAGATTCTCCATCTTCAGCAATTTGTTGCGCTGGACAAGCATCTGGTTATAGCGCATCACCCTTCTCAAATACTCTTTATCTACCTGCGACAGAATGGAATTGAGAAATTTACGCCGTTCGTCAGCAGTTCCGTTTACAAGAGAAGTATCTGCAGGAGAAATCATTACAATTGGAATTGAGCCGATATGTTCAGAGATTCTCGGATAGCACTTTTCATTCTTTCTTATACTCTTTTCTCCCCCACTCTTGACAGAGACTGAAATTTTATCCTCCGTACCATCTGGCAAATGGTAGGAACCGTTTATAACAGTATGATTCTCTCCGAAAGTAAATGTATATCCGTCTGAGGAGTTGAAGTAGCTCTTCGTCATAGAGAGGTAATATACCGCATCAAGCAGGTTGGTCTTTCCTTCACCATTATTACCAGATATACAATTGATTTTCCTACTGAAAATAAGGTCAGCACTGCGTATATTCTTGAAATTTGATATTATTATTCTTCTCAGATACATAATTGGTATAAATCTTTTAACCTATTTACTATTTACAAAAGAGATTAAATCTTTCTCAAGACCTTTAAGACCGGATGGATAGACAGAATCCACAATATCAGAAACATTCTCTGATGTATCTCTTTGCGAAATTTTTGACAACAATCCGGCAAACTCGGTTTCCGGGAGATTGGAATGTATAACCAGAAAGGCTACAAAGGCCATAGGATATTGGTATTGCCCCTCACTCTTTTGTTTGTCATAGAAATCTGTCTGACTCATATTGAGAAGATCAACAAGATTAAGCTCTCCCAACAGGATAGCTGTCTTCACCTTGCCTATCACATATGGAGAAATATTAAACTTCACAGATCCGTTTGGTCTGAGAACAATGTTTTCAAAATATTCCGACAACCCCTCATTAATCCATATAGGGGGAGAAGTGTTCTTGAAATAGAGATTTGTAAAATGGTGACACAATTCGTGATAAATCAGAGGAAGAACCTTGAGCTCATCAACTCCAATACCCATAATGACAGCTTTGTGCAGGTTTGGCAGATAGACTCCAGATGTAGCCTTTGAATTGGGTCCGTAGGTAATTTTGTACTTGTCCCTGTCCGGAAATATTTGGAGCATATATTTATTGGCTTCGTTCCTGTCTCTGAAGATAACAAGTTCAACATCAGTAGTATCATCAAGTCCGATTCTGGTGTAGAAATCAGAGATATAAGAGAACATCTGCTCTATTTTGTCAACAGATTTCGGTAAAAGGGGATCACCTGAATAGCTGATCTTAATCTGAGCAGACAAGAAATAAGGAGAAATTACTACAGACAATAATAGAACAAGCAGACTTTTATTCATAACTGATTCACTTTATAGTACTCTTTTTCAGATATTTTTTTCGCTCCGACTTTGACATATCCTGCATAATGAGATCATCATCGATGAGAGGGATGGAGCTACCTTCGGAATTGAGTCTGATATCACCTTCAACAGTTCTGAAAAAGGGCGATATATGAGTATAGCAATACCCCGAAGGTTTTCCTCCTGCAAACAGATTTTTATCGAGGAAAAATATTGTGAGTGAAATTCCTCCATAATTGGCCAATGCAATAGGATCTCCAACTTTAACCTTCTCTCCAAAATTGACGAGCGGTACGGCAAGATTGAAATAGCCCGCAAATGTACCGTCTATATGATGAATCAGCAACACCCCGCTACTTGTCGTTTTACATACAACTCCTCCACGCGAAGCATAGAGTGTATCACTTGCAGGAGCCTTGAAATGGAACGTCGTAGCGTGCTCCCTTGTATCCTTTCTCCACTCTATATTGCCACTCTTGAAAGGGAATGAGTAGACAATACCCAAATCAAGTTCTTTGGGAAAATATCCCTTGTAACAATCATAGTAAGTACCCTGTTTGAAAGGATTCTGATCGCCTTGACGTTGTATAAAAATGGTATTTTTGCCGGGATTCAATTTATATGAACGGTCAAATTCCCTGTAGAGATAGTAGGGACATTTGTCGTGGTTATAGTAGTTGAGACAAGTGGTTCCTTTCTGCATCGGATAATTCTCCCATTTCGACTCAATTGTATTGAAAGGGATCGAAAGGATCAGTTTAAGGGACTGACATTCGCCTGAGACGAAATTAAGGAGGAATAACAGCAGTATAATGGATTTCTTAAACATAACGGGGATCATTTATATGCAAATATAAAATAAATTCCTCTATTGCATTTATGTTTGACAGTAAGAAAATATCGGAATTATCTTTTGCTAATCTTATAAATTATTGTATTTTTGCACCCTATTGTAAAATCGGCTTAAAATGTGCTCATTTTTCACAAGAGAGAGGGTATTGCCGTAATGGAAGGATGATAAAATAATTAAATAAAAATGGCTAACAACAAAAACATTCAGGAACCCGAAATCAATATGGGTGAAGCAGTTTCAAAAACAGAGAAATTCTTTGAAACTTACAAAAAACACATTGTGTATGGAGTATCAGCAGTAGTGGTTGTAGCTGCTGTGGTTTTGGCTTACTACCAGTTTGTCCACATCCCAAAACAGCAGGAGGCTATGGGACAGACATTCACTGCAGAGCAATATTTCAGAAACGACAATTTTGAAAGTGCCCTTAACGGTGACGGCAATGCACTTGGTTTCAAACAGATTATCAGCGAGTATGGCAACAAGGCCGGTGAGGCTGTCTACTTCTACGCAGGTGTATGCGAACTTCAGCTTGGCAACTACAATGAGGCTATCAAATACCTTAAACAGTATGCAGGTACAGATCCTATCATCGCAGCCAGAGCAATTGCTTGTATCGGTGATGCTTATGCTTCATTGAATGACTATAAGGCAGCTGCTGCCGAGTATGTAAAGGCTGCAAAGAGTGCCGACAATATGTTTGCTGCAGCTTATTTGATGAAGGCTGGCTCAATGTATGAGGAGCTTGGCAACAATGCAGAGGCATTGAAGATGTATGAGGAGATCCAGAACAAATATCCTCAATCAGCTGAGGGCATTGAGATCAGCAAATATATTTCACGTATCAATTCTTTAAAATAATCGAAATGGGAAGAGCGTTTGAATTTAGAAAAGAGAGAAAATTGAAACGTTGGGGCAATATGGCCCGCGTTTTCACAAGATTAGGCAAAGAGATAACAATCGCAGCAAAAGCAGGTGGTATTGACCCAGACAGCAACCCAAGGCTACGTACACTCATACAGACTGCAAAGAGTGAGAATATGCCTAAAGACAATATCGACAGAGCAATCAAGAGGGCTGTAGAGAAAGATACAGCTGATTACAAGGAGATTGTATATGAGGGTTATGCACCTCACGGAATTGCTGTCATAGTTGAGGCGGCCACCGACAACAATATGAGGACAGTGGCAAATGTAAGAAGCTACTTCAACAAGTTCGGAGGTTCTCTTGGAACATCAGGAAGCGTAGAGTTTATGTTTGAGCGCAAATGCATCTTCAAAGTTTCACCAAAAGAGGGCATCGATATGGAGGAGCTTGAGTTGGAGATGATAGACTATGGTGTGGATGAGATCTTTATGGATGAAGAGGAGAATGTGATTATGATTTACGGTGCTTTCGAGTCATTTGGAGATATCCAGAAATACCTTGAGGGCAACGGATTTGAGATCAAATCAGGACAGTTTGAAAGAATCCCTACCTCAGATCCTAAAAAGCTTACTGCTGAGGAGAAGGTTGAGGTTGAGAAACTTCTTGCCAAACTTGAAGAGGATGACGATGTCCAGAATGTATACCATACAATGGATATGTCGGAATAATCCTGTTAAATGTGTTATAAAGAAAGTCCGGAGAACTCCGGACTTTCTTTTTATACATATATAATCGACCTAAGGTTCACAGGTCAGTTTATTATCTATGAGCCTGTTGATATACTGCTGGATATATGCCTCAAACCATTTGTCCTGTAATTCTACCTTGGCTCTATCTGTAGAACCTGTCTCACCTGCAGTAATATCATCCAATAAAAGGTTGTTCTTCAAAAGCGGATCATTTGCAGTATTATATATTGCCTTCAGTTTCTCGTTATCCCTGAAGTAGATATAATCCTCCATTATAAGTTGGAATTGTCCCTCGGTATAGTTTACAGCAAAAGGGGCGATTAATGATGAATTTATATCCCTTCCAAATGCAAAATAGGGTTTGTCGTAACCTATCATTCCCAAAATTGTAGGCATAACATCTATCTGCTGGGTAATTTGCTCATAGATGCCCGGCTCAATATAGCCAGGTGAATAATAGAGAAGAGGAATTCTGGTATTTCCTACTGTTGTACTGAATTCCGGTTCCATTCCGACGAGAGTAGAGTGGTCTGGGACAATTACAAAAAGGGTGTTGGCATACCACTCCTCGCGGGAAATCTTATTGAAGAACTTTGCAAGGGCCATATCTGTATACTCTATCACCCTCTGCATAGGAGTACCCTCAGTAAATCTTTCCTGATACTCTTGAGGGATCTTGAAAGGGTGGTGTGACGAAAGTGTAAAGATATTTGCAAAGAAAGGCTGTGGAAGTTCGTCAAGTTTACCCGCAACATATTGAAGGAAGTGTTCATCCCATATACCCCAGGAACCGTCGAAATGGTCATTGTTGCCATACTCATCCTTTCCAAAATAGTTCTTTATTCCGCAGGCGCGCGAAACCGCCCTGATTCCCATAGAGGTATTTGGCGCTCCGTGGAAAAAGGCACTGTAATATCCCAATGAATCAAGTATTTTAGGTAATCCGCAAGTCTCATTTGAAGAGTAAGGTGTAACAGCAAAAGATTGGATCATACTTGGCAATGAGAGGAAGAGCGACGGCATTGCATCTACAGATTTGCGTCCGTTTGCATAGGCATTTGTACAGACAAGTGAGTGGCGGCTCAATGAGTCAAGGAAAGGAGTATAGCTTCTGTCAAGATTATCATTGAGAAACTTCATATTCTCATAACCGAATCCTTCAAGAATTATGAAGAGAATATTTTTTCCTTTTGCCGATCCCCTTTCGGCGAAACCGGAATTGTCTCTTTGAATATTGTCTGATGAAACTATGGAGCTATAGAGGGAATCTTGGGCACCCACCTTTCTTACAGGTGTAAATATTTGCTCCATCTCTCCATAAGAGCTAAAGAATTTCTGATGTTTATAATCACTTTTGCCAATAGTCCTTATAATGGAGAAGGGAGTGTTTAGTACAGCTGCTGCGTGAATTGCTTTTGTTGTATAATCTGTTGCATTGCCAACTGTTATCGGACGCATTGCCTTACTTGCGCCTCCCCTCACACCTATCAGAAATACCGGAACAAGAATAAGTGTGGCAAAAGAGCGGCCTGCATAGAAGAGAAAATCTCTCCGTACCACCTTCGGCTTATAATTCCCTGAAAAGAAGATAAGTAGAAAGAGAAGTACAAAAGCGAGCAAAAAGAGATACCAATAGAGGGATATACTCTCGATAAAAATATTGAAGAACTTGACATCTCCGGTAAACTCAGTGGCAAAGGAGCTGCTTGTCCGTCTGAAGGTAAACCTGAAATATGCTGTATCGGCTATGTTGATTGATACTGCGACAAAGTTTATCACTACATATATCCACTTGAGAATCTTCTGATAGAGGGCTGCTCCCGAAAATGGCAGCGGAAGGAGTGCAAGAAGAAGATAGAGGACATTTGTATAGAGTATTGCCGATGTGTCAAAAAGTAGTCCACCTCTCATTATATTCCACAATTGTACGGAGCTTACAGGTTCAAGAAGAGAATAATTGAATAAGATAAAGAACAGACGGCAAAGTGTATAGATAACATATATAAGAATTAGCCTGTAAAGTACAAGCAGATAATAGTTGTTGAATCTCAATGCAAATCTCATAAAGTTTATAAACTTGTTGATAATTTTTTAATTTTTTAAGAAAAAAGTATGGCAAAGGTATAATATTTATTAATTTTGCGAATTAAATATATACCAGATAATCTATAATTTTCTTAAAATACTATTACAATGGAATTAACACACATTGAACACATTGGTATTGCAGTTAAATCATTGGAGACTGCAATTCCTTACTACGAGGAGAAATTAGGTCTTAAATGCTACTCAATTGAGGAGGTTAAAGATCAGAAGGTAAAAACTGCATTCTTTAAAATAGGACAAACCAAGATCGAGCTTTTGGAGAGCACTGATCCTGAGGGTACAATTGCCAAATTCATCGAGAAGAAAGGTGAGGGCGTACATCACATCGCATTTGCAAGCAACGGTGTACAGGTAGCATTGGACGAGTTGTCTGCAAAAGGTGTGCAGCTTATCGACAAAGCTCCAAGAAAAGGTGCTGAGGGTTTGAACATTGCTTTCCTTCATCCAAAATCAACTCTTGGTGTATTGACTGAGATTTGCGAGGATCCTTCTAAAATGTAATTAATACTGAAACTAATTAAAATACTACAAAATGAGCCAACAACTTGAACAAGTTAAAGCGCTGATTGCGCTACGTGAAAAGGCGCGTTTGGGCGGTGGTCAAAAGAGAATTGACTCTCAACACGCAAAAGGCAAATTTACTGCACGTGAAAGAATCAACATGCTACTCGACGAGGGAAGCTTCGAGGAGTACGATATGTTTGTAACACACCGTTGTCAAAACTTCGGAATGGAGAAGACTACATTCCTCGGAGATGGTGTTGTAACCGGTTATGGTACTATCGACGGAAGATTGGTATATGTATTTGCTCAGGACTTTACCGTATTCGGCGGTTCGCTATCTGAGAGCTTCGCTATGAAGATCTGCAAGATTATGGATCAGGCTATGAAGATGGGTGCTCCTGTTATCGGTCTTAATGACTCTGGTGGAGCACGTATCCAGGAGGGTGTAAATGCTTTGGCAGGTTATACAGAGATTTTCCAGAGAAACATTCTTGCATCAGGTGTAATTCCTCAGATTTCAGCAATCTTCGGACCTTGCGCAGGTGGTGCAGTTTACTCTCCAGCCCTTACCGACTTCAACATTATGACCAAAGGAACCAGCTATATGTTCTTGACCGGTCCTACAGTTGTCAAATCAGTAACAGGTGAGGATATTACTCAAGAGAACCTTGGTGGTGCAAGTGTACACGCAAGCAAGAGTGGTGTTGCACACTTTGCAGTAAACTCTGAGGAGGAGGGTATCCAGGTTATCAGAGACCTGTTGAGCTACTTGCCACAAAATAACTTGGAGGAGACCCCAGTTATTCCTACTGAGGATCCTATCGACAGACTTGATGATATCCTTAACGAGATTATCCCTGATAACCCTAACAAACCTTATGATGTTTACGAGGTTATCGGAGGTATCGTGGATGAAGGCAAATTCCTTGAGGTTCACGCAGACTATGCGAAGAACATCGTTGTAGGTTTTGCACGTTTCAACGGTCAGGCAGTAGGTATCGTAGCCAACCAGCCTAAGGTTCTTGCAGGTGTTCTTGATATCAACTCTTCAAGAAAAGCTGCACGTTTTGTACGTTTCTGCGACGCATTCAACATTCCATTGGTTACCTTGGTTGACGTTCCAGGTTTCTTGCCAGGTTCACAACAGGAGTATGGCGGAATTATCCTTCACGGTGCAAAACTTCT
The DNA here is from genome assembly GCA_045594125.1 of Candidatus Egerieisoma sp. Classification (GTDB taxonomy): domain Bacteria; phylum Bacteroidota; class Bacteroidia; order Bacteroidales; family UBA932; genus Egerieousia. The sequence goes on along the minus strand of JAZNXX010000061.1, from coordinate 58,319 downwards.
TTATGCATACGGTGAGGCTACTGTTCCAAAAGTTACAGTTGTATTGCGTAAAGCATATGGTGGTGCATACTGTGTGATGAGCTCTAAACATTTGAGAGGCGACATCAACTATGCATGGCCTACAGCTGAGATTGCCGTTATGGGTCCTTCTGGTGCTATCGGAGTACTTTACGGTAAAGAGATGAAAGAGGCTGCTGATCCTGCAGCATTCGCAGCAGAGAAAGAGAAAGAGTATAGAGATGCATTCGCTAACCCATACAATGCAGCAAAATATGGCTATATTGATGATGTTATCGAGCCACGTAATACCCGTTTCCGCGTAATCAGAGCTCTTCAGCAGTTGGCAACCAAAAAATTGTCAAATCCTGCCAAAAAGCACGACAACCTTCCTCTATAATTAAAACAACTTAAAAGATGAAGAAATATTTCAAATTATTCATATTGTTGGGAGTTCTGTTCTGTGCTGTCTCTTCGTATGCCCAAAACATCTCGGATATGCGTTTGAACGAAGTCGTCGTTACAAATACCGAGGGATTTGAGGATGATTACGGTTACAGGAGCGGATGGATTGAACTTTTCAACACTTCATACGGTACTGTTAATATTGCTGGATGTTATCTTTCAACAGACCCAGACAATCTTACTATGTACAGAATTCCGAAAGGAGATATCATTACCCAGATTCCGCCACGTCAACATATCCTTTTCTGGGCTGATGGCGTGAAGGAGAGAGGTACATTCCACGTCAATTTCAAACTTGACGGTGCAGAAAAAGTATTTTTTGTATCCACTGATGGAAAAACTATCGTTGATAGTGTTGTAATACCTCAATTGGATACAAACCAGTCATACGCAAGAAAAGTTGACGGTGAAGGAAGCAACAAAAAGGAGAGTTTCGTATATGCTTCAATCAACAAGAGCCTAAAAGCTAAAGCTAATGATGCAGACCCTTCTGTTGAAGGATGGGTTGTTTGTGACACTCCTACTCCAAGTACCAACAATCTTACATTGGACGGTGAGTCAAAGGCTGCCCAAATGAAAGAGGTGGATCCTCACGGATTCTTTTTGACCTTAACTGCAATGAGCGTAACATTCCTCTCTTTGATAATTCTTTACATTATCTTCAAGAGGATTGGCAGATTCCATATCAGAAAGAAATCTGCAAATGCTAAAGAGGCTACCAAGAGTGTTGCCAACAGCGACAAGGCAGATACTTCAGGAGAGGTTTCAGCCGAGATATACGCTGCCATCTCAATGGCAATTCATCTGTACAAACAGGACAATGAGGCTCACGATTTTGAGAACACTGTTCTTACTATCCATAAGGAATCAAAATCATACTCACCTTGGAGTTCGAAGATTTATACTTTGAGGGAGACTCCACAACTAAACAAAAGAAAATAATTTAATTAAGAAGAGTGATGAAAGAATATAAATTGAAAATTAATGGTAACGATTATGCGGTTTCCATTAACGAGGTAGATGATAATATTGCAGAGGTTGAGGTGAACGGAACTCCATTCAAAGTAGAGTTTGAGAAACCTATAACCAAGAAAGCTGCAGCTCCTGTAGTATCTAAACCAGTTGCCAAGACAGGCGGAGCAGCTCCTGCTGTCTCAATTGCCAAACCAGCTGCTGCTGCGGGTGCAGGTGAGACAATCACATCTCCACTACCAGGCGTTATCCTTGAGGTAAATGTTAATGTTGGTGATGCTGTCAAGAAGGGCCAAAAAGTGATGGTTCTTGAGGCTATGAAGATGGAGAATGTAATTGAGGCTACTGCAGATGGTACAGTTACAGCAATTAAAGTAGGTAAAGGTGATTCAGTACTTGAGGGTGCTCCACTTGTAATAATCGGATAATTATGATTTACGAAGCTAGTATTTTAGATAACTTGAGCCAGTTCTTTATGTATACAGGATTTGCCAATGTAACATTGGGACATATCCTTATGATCTTAATTGGATTGGTCTTCATATACCTTGCTATCACTAAGGATTGGGAGCCTATGCTTCTTGTTCCTATCGGCTTTGGTATTATAATTGGAAACATTCCTTTGTTTTCAGGACTTCAGGTTGGTGTATACGAAGAGGGATCTGTTTTGAATATCCTCTATCAGGGTGTCCGCCAGGGTTGGTATCCACCACTAATCTTCTTGGGAATCGGAGCGATGACAGATTTCTCTGCATTGATTTCAAACCCTAAATTGTTGTTGATCGGTGCTGCTGCCCAATTCGGTATCTTCGGTGCATATATGGCAGCTTTGGTACTTGGTTTTGGTGCTGCAGAGGCTGGAGCTATCGGTATTATCGGTGGTGCGGACGGTCCAACAGCAATTTTCCTTGCAGGTAGACTTGCTCCGGATTTGATGGGTGCAATTGCTGTATCTGCCTACTCGTATATGGCATTGGTACCTGTTATCCAACCTCCTGTAATGAGATTGCTTACTACAGACAAAGAGCGCAGAATCAAGATGAAGGCTCCAAGAGCGGTATCTCCTACAGAGAAGAAGCTCTTCCCTATCGTAGGTTTCCTTCTTACAGCATTCATCGTACCTTCAGGTATTCCTCTATTGGGTATGTTGTTCTTCGGTAACCTTATCAAAGAGTCTGGTGTAACCAAGCGTTTGGCAAACACAGCAAGCGGTCCGCTAATCGATGTTGTAACAATCCTGATCGGTATTACCGTTGGTGCGTCAACACAGGCTGACAAATTCTTGCAGTGGAGTTCAGTTAAGATATTTATTCTCGGTGCATTCTCATTTGTTATTGCAACATTTGCAGGTGTATTGTTTGTGAAGTTCTTCAACTTATTCTTGAAAGAGGGCAACAAAATCAACCCGCTTATTGGAAATGCAGGTGTTTCTGCCGTTCCAGATGCAGCACGAGTATCAAACAATGTTGGTTTGGAATATGACAAGACCAACTTTCTGCTAATGCACGCTATGGGTCCTAATGTAGCAGGCGTTATCGGTAGTGCTGTTGCAGCCGGTATTTTGCTCGCATTCCTTGGTTAATATTGCAGATTTATTCAAATATTGCCATAAAGGGGCCGTCCGTATTATCGGACGGTCTTTTTTTTGTATAAATATTTGAAAAATAATGTAAAATAATTATTAACTTTGGTTTTTCTAAAATATCAGGAGGTAAATTATATGCAAAATAAACTTCAAGAGCTCACCGACAAACTGTACAACGAAGGTTTGTCGAAAGGAAAGCAAGAGGCTGAACAGATGAAGGCCAATGCAAAGAGTGAAGCAGCGCAGATTATAGCTCAAGCCAAAGAGGAGGCTGAAGCTATTCTCAAAAAGGCCAACGAAGATGCTGCTGAACTTAAATCCAAGACTGAAAATGATATAAGGATGGCCTCATCACAGCTTTTCACAGCAGTAAAACAGCAAATTGAGAATGTTATCGTGACAAAAACCCTTAAATCTGTTAAGGAGACCACAGGTGATGTTGAATTCATCAAGACAATATTGACATCCATTGTCTCTGCATTCAATCCACAATCATCGGAGTCAGTAGCCCTTGACTTGATCCTCCCAATGGAGAAGAAGGAGCAGTTGGAGAAATTTGCCCAGGAAAAACTCTCAGAGATCTGCTCTGCAGGAGTCGATATCCGTTTCAGCAAGAGTGTAACTGCAGGCTTTAAAATCGGGCCTAAGGGAGAAGGCTATATGATCAGCCTTACCGACAAGGATTTTGAGAATATCATTTCTGAATATTTGAGACCTAAAACTAAAGAATTACTTTTTGGCTAATCTATAAGATCAATAATGGAGAATTATCATTACATTATTGCCGGCTTACCTGAACTTGTTCTGAATTCTGACAACAAGGGTTTCTCTTATGATTCAGTAAAGGAGTCCATTTACCATAGCAGCAGCAATAAAGATAGAAGATTGATAGAGTGGTTTGAGTTCGGAAACATTGAGGAGAACTTGAGTCCACATTTCTATAGTGCTGCAATGCGTTCAAAAAACAGGTTTATCAGACTCTATTTTGCCCTTGATCTTGAGATAAGGAACAGAAAGGTTGATTTTGTTGCCGAAAAATTGGGAAAGGAGAGTTCCAACTACAAGATTGGGATCTGCAACAAGGTTGACCTCAATTTTACTCAGGAACAGATTCAGAAACTCAATAAGATCTTTGCAAACAAAAATATCCTTGAAAAGGAGCAGATGCTTGACAAGTTCAAATGGGACTACATAAACGGACTCTACCCTTATGGAGTATTCAATATGGACGTCATCCTCGCATTCCTTGCAAAGGGAAAATTGATTGACCGCTGGAACAAACTCGACAGTGAGACAGGCCGTCAGATGTTCCAAAAGCTGGTAGATGAGGTAAGAGGCACATTCCAGGGAATTGAAAATAAAATAATAGAATAAATATATGAAAACCACAGGAAAAGTATCAGGAATCATCGCAAACCTCATCACCGTTGAGGTGGATGGTCCTGTTGCACAAAATGAAATATGCTATATCAAGCTTGGTGAGACCAGACTTATGGCAGAGGTCATAAAGGTAAATGGCAAGAGTGCATCTGTGCAGGTTTACGAGAGCACACGTGGTGTAAAGAAGGGCAATGATGTCGAGTTTATGGGACATATGCTGGAGGCTACACTTGCTCCGGGACTTCTCTCAAGCAACTACGACGGATTGCAGAACAACCTTGCCACTATGACCGGTGTATTCCTTACAAAAGGAGAATATACCTCTCCTATTGATATGGAGAAGCTATGGGAGTTCACCCCTATTGCAAAGGCAGGAGATAAAGTTGTAGCAGCTGACTGGCTCGGAGAGGTAAAAGAGGGTTGGCTTCCTCACAAGATTATGGTTCCATTCAGTTTTAAGGGCGATTATACAGTAAAATCAGTAGCTCAGGCAGGCAACTACAAGGTAACAGATACAGTTGCTGTCGTTACTGATGAGAATGGTGAGGAGCACAATGTTACAATGATGCAGAAATGGCCTGTAAAGGTGGCTATCGGAGGATATAAGGAGAAACCGCGCCCATACAAGATTATGGAGACAGGCGTCAGATGCATCGATACCCTTAACCCTATGGCAGAGGGAGGTACAGGATTTATTCCTGGCCCGTTCGGTTGCGGAAAAACAGTGTTGCAGCACGCAATCGCAAAACAGGGTGAAGCTGATGTAATCATTATGGCTGCCTGCGGTGAGCGTGCCAATGAGGTGGTTGAGATCTTTGCAGAGTTCCCTGAACTTGTTGATGCCCGTACAGGCAGAAAACTGATGGAGAGAACAACAATTATCTGTAACACATCAAATATGCCTGTTGCTGCCCGTGAGGCATCTGTATATACAGCTATGACAATTGGAGAGTATTACAGGGCAATGGGACTTAAAGTATTGCTTCTTGCCGATTCAACATCGCGTTGGGCACAGGCATTGAGGGAGATGAGTAACAGAATGGAGGAGCTTCCAGGAGCAGATGCCTTCCCTGTAGACCTTCCTGCAATCATCTCGAGCTTCTATGCAAGGGCTGGAATCGTAACACTGAATAATGGCACTACAGGTTCTGTTACATTCATAGGTACAGTATCACCTGCCGGCGGTAACTTGAAGGAGCCTGTTACAGAATCTACCAAGAAGGCAGCCCGCTGTTTCTATGCACTTAACCAGAGCCGTGCAGACCGAAAAAGATATCCGGCAGTTGACCCTATAGATTCATACTCAAAATATCTCGACTATCCGGAAATTGCAGAGTATCTCAACAAGACCGTAGATCCAAATTGGGTTGCAAATGTTAATAAGGCCAAAAACCTTATTTTGAGAGGTAAAGAGGCTTATGAGCAGATCAATATCCTTGGTGACGACGGTGTACCAATGGAGTACCATATGAGATATTGGAAGAGCGAGCTTATCGACTTCATCATCCTTCAGCAGGATGCATTCGACAGCATTGACTGCTCTACCCCAATGGACCGCCAGGAGTTTATGCTCAAGAAGGTTTTGGAGGTATGCGATACACCTGTTGAATTTGAGGATTTTGAGGAGTGCGGAGCTTACTATAAAGGCGTAATCAACGTTATGCGCCAGATGAACTATTCAGAATACAAGAGCGCAGATTTCAACAAATATCTTGAGCAACTAAATAAAATGATCAACCATGACAACTAAAGCATTTCAAAGAATATATACCCAATTGGAGGCCATTACAAAGGCTACTGTTGCCCTAAAAGCACAGGGGGTATCCAACGATGAGCTTGCAACCGTGGACGGCAGATTGGCTCAAGTTGTTAAAATTAAGGGAGATTTGATCACATTGCAGGTATTTGCGGGTACAGAGGGAATCCCTACTGACTCGGAGGTTATCTTCTTTGGAGAACCGCCTGCCCTAAATGTGAGCGATGATCTTGCAGGAAGATTCTTCAATGCCTATGGAGATCCTATCGACAATGGTCCTAAGGTGGAGGGAGAGAAGAGATATATCGGCGGCCCGTCGGTAAACCCTTTCAGAAGAAAACAACCATCACAATTGATCCCTACCGGTATTGCAGGTATCGACCTTAACAATACCCTCGTGTCGGGACAGAAGATTCCTTTCTTTGCAAACCCCGACCAGCCATACAACCAGGTGATGGCGAATGTGGCATTGAGAGCCGATGTAGATAAGATTATCCTTGGAGGTATGGGACTTACAAATGACGATTATCTCTACTTCAAACAGATGTTTGAGAATGCGGGTGCACTCAACAAGATCATCAGCTTTGTAAATACCACAGAGCAACCTCCGGTAGAGCGTCTTCTAATCCCTGATATGGCTTTGACAGCTGCAGAGTATTTTGCTGTCGATAAAAATGAGAAGGTGCTTGTACTTTTGACAGATATGACCCTATATGCTGATGCCTTGTCTATTGTAAGTAACCGTATGGACCAGATCTCATCAAAGGATTCAATGCCGGGATCACTATACTCCGATCTTGCAAAGATCTACGAGAAGGCTGTACAGCTTCCGGATGGCGGTTCAATCACCATTATTGCAGTTACCACATTGAACGATGGCGACATTACCCACGCTATTCCAGATAATACAGGTTATATTACAGAGGGTCAGCTCTTCTTGAGAACAGACTCCGATACAGGAAAGGTTATCATTGACCCATTCCGCTCATTGTCCCGTCTTAAACAGCTCGTTATCGGAAAACAGACACGCGAGGACCACGGTCAGGTGATGAATACCGGAGTACGTCTATTTGCAGATGCAGCCAACGCCAAGACCAAACTTGAGAACGGTTTTGATTTGAGTGACTACGACTTACGCTGTCTCGACTACGCTAAGGAGTACTCTACAAAACTGCTTGCTATTGATGTCAATATAAAAATTGACCAGATGCTCGACACTGCCTGGGATCTTTTTGGAAAATATTTCAAACCAGAAGAGTTGAGTATCAAACAAAACCTTGTTGACAAATACTGGAAAGGCAATAATTAGTTATGGCAATAAAATTCCAATATAACAAGACATCGCTCAATGATCTCAACAAGCAGTTGAAGATCAGAACAAATGCGTTGCCTACTCTCAAGAACAAGGAGAGTGCCTTGAGGGTTGAGGTAAAGCGTGCAAAGAGCAAGAGCGATGAGCTTATGGAAAAACTTGCAGCCTCACTAAAAGCCTATGAATATTTGGCGGCATTGTGGAATGAATTCACACCCGGTCTGATTTCGGTAAAGGATGTTGTCCTCAAAACCGAAAAGATTGCAGGAGTAAAGACTCCGGCTCTTGTTGATGTAATATATGAGGTGAATGAATTTGATATATTCAGAAAACCTCTATGGTACAGCGACGGTGTGGAGATTCTGCAACAGCTTGCCCAAATTGGAATTGAATCTGAGATATACCTTGAGAAGATGAGAATTCTTGACTATACAAGAAAGAAGACCACCCAAAAGGTAAATCTTTATGAAAAGGTGCAGATTCCAGGTTATCAGGAGGCTATAAGAAAGATCAAGAGATATATGGAGGATGAGGAGAATCTCTCCAAAGCATCTCAGAAGATAGTAAAAACCCGACACCTAATAGAAGAGGAGGAGAACAATGATTAAGAAAATGACTAAATACTCATTTGTGATATTTCACAAAGAGGTGGAAGATTTTCTAAAAAATCTCCAGAATATGGGTGTTGTAGATATAACCCGACAGAAGAGGGCCATTGACTCATACTCAATGGATAAATTTGAGGAGATTGCATCCTATAATGCAGCTATAAGCGCAATGAAACGCGTAAAAGCTGAGGCTGAAAAGGCCAAAAAGGAGATTCCTCAAGAGTTCCCTTCTGTAGAGGCTCCATTGGAGTGGTTCAATACGCTTGTAAGAAATAAGGAGCAATTCAGAAATGCCCTATTTGCACTTAAAGCGGAATATGCAGCTGCCGAACCGTGGGGAAGTTTCACTCAAGAGAATATCAGTGATATAGAGAAGCTTGGCTACACTCTCCATTTTTACACTGTCTCTGCTCAAAAATATGATAAGGAGTGGGAGAACCTCTATCCTATTCATATCCTGAATAATACTAATGGCAAAATATACTTCACCATTCTTATGGAGGGTAACGAAAAGCCGTTATTTGTACTTCAGGAGAGCCAGTTCCCGACAGTTCCGGCAGATATACTCAAAGAGAGGATTGCAGAACTTGAAGAGAGCATAGATAAAAATGAAAAGAATCTGCTTGCCGCCTCCAATCTGATAGAGACACTGGAGGTGTGCAAAGAGAGGCTCTTCGAGAAACTTGACCTCTATCTTGCAAGTGAGGCGTCATCAAAAAAGGCAGATGAAACCATTGCAATTTTTGAGGCATTTGCACCCACAGATATTGAGTCCCAGGTTGTAGAATTCCTTGAGTCCAACAATGTATACTATCTCAAGGAGGAGGCCAAGGTTGAGGACAATCCGCCTGTGAAGTTGAAAAACAACTTCTTCGCCAAATTGTATGAACCTATCGGAGAGCTCTATATGTTGCCAAAATATGGAGAACTTGACCTTACAATGTTCTATGCTCCGTTCTATATGCTATTCTTCGGATTCTGTCTTGGAGATATGGGATACGGATTGATAATGATCATAGCCGGACTGGCTGTAAATTTCAAGGTTCCAAGGTTTGCAAACTATGGAAAACTTATAGCTTGGCTTGGTTTGGGTACAGTCATGATCCCTGCAATAAGCGGTACCATTTTTGGTGCAAAAATATATGAGCTTGTACAGCTACCTGAGAATATAGTGGATATGTTCTTCAATGATATGCAGATGTTCTGGTTTGCCATATTGTTCGGTATTTTCCAGATAATTGTGGCAAGGTTGATTCAGGCTACATACAATATCATCAAGAAGAACTACCGTGTCGGACTCAACGCATTGGGATGGGCTCTCTCTATCGGATGGGCCACCTTGGCTTACGCCTCCACAGAGGTTCCGTTCAGCTATCCGGACTGGATCAACTACATAGGTATGGCAGGTCTTGCACTGATTGTATTATGCGGATCTGATGCAAAGAATCCTATTGCAAGAATATTCAAGGGAACATTCTCGCTTTATGACTCAACAGGAGTCTTTGGAGATGTGCTCTCTTATATCCGTCTGTTCGGTCTTGCAACTTCAGGTGGAATTCTTGGATTTGTAGTAAACTCAATATCAATGTCACTCGGACAAATTCCATATGTAGGTTGGCTACTGATGGGTGTAATGCTCGTATTCGGCCACACATTTGTGATGCTTTTGAGCAGTTTGGGTGCCTTTGTACATCCGCTCCGTCTTACATTCATCGAGTTCTACAAAAATGCCGGATTTGAGGGTGGCGGACGCCCATACAATCCATTAAAAAAATCAGAAAAATAGAGATAACCAAATTAAGAAATAACAATTAAAAATTTTTAATACTATGGAACAATTACCTTTATTCTTGGCCTATCTTGGAATGGGCATTATGTTGGCTGTATCTTGTATCGGCAGTACATTTGGAGTAACAATTGGCGGTAACGCAACTATCGGCGCATTGAAAAAGAATCCTGATATGTTCGGTTCTGCAATGATCCTTTGTGCTCTTCCTTCAACTCAGGGTCTATATGGCTTTGCCGCTTTCTTCTTGATGTTGAATGAAGTTAAAGAGATGGCATCTCTATCACTTAATGCATCACTTGCAATCTTGGCAGCAGGTATAGCTCTTGGTATTGTTGGCTTCTTCTCAGCAGTAAAACAGTCTTCAATGGTTGCGAACGGTATCAATGAGATGGCTAACGGTAACGATGTATTCGGTAAGACTTTGATTCTTGCAGTATTCCCAGAGCTTTATGCTATCTTGGCATTTGCTGCAGCTTTCTTGGCGTTGCCATAATGAAACAAATTTAAACAACGGGGATTATCCCCAAATCAGATAGAGATGACCCGAATGGCAATCTGCAGAAGATGCTTTTGGGTCATCCTCTCTTTAAATGGAATATAGATATGGCCGACAACTATCTGGAGAAGAAGATGGAGCAGTTCAGAAATATGCCCGACAGCAGAAACTCCTCCAGCAGACAGAAAATTAAGAACGATATAAGAACCCTGGTTGCCAAATGCAAACCATTCAGATCGTTCTCGCCAATTGTAATAGTAAGGGAAAAACATCTTGAAGAGCTGATAGAACTTGGCAAAACGGTTCTCCAAGCTATGGATATGGAGTATAATAATATTTCATTCTGCCATATTACAGAGAGTTCCGACAAATTCAAATATGACGAAACCATAAGTGAAATCATCTGTAAAAAGGGGGAGCTCTTTGATCTGTCACAACCAGACAAATTGCCAAAAGCTTTCATAATCATCTCTTATAAGGGTGCCATAAATTGCAGTGGAGAGAATACGGGGTCAGAAGGAGCTGAAACTATTGCCGCAGAGTGCTCCTTTGCCATTGGTACTGCAGCCCAGACAATTCTGCTCAGGGCAACAGAGATGGGGTTTGGAGGAAGGATAGTTACAATTGTCTGCAGCAGTGAGAGAGCATCAATCTCAGGAGAAGTGAATAAAATTACTGCAATTATAGCCGTCGGCAAAGGAGAATAGAACAACTCCCCCATATCATAATTTTAAGAGTCAAAAAGTCCAAAAATATTTTGGTCAAGCAGTGCGTTTAAGTATCTTTGTAGGCAAATTGGGATTTAAGGTTCAGACCCGATCCAGATTGTGATGAAATATAAAAACAGAGATATAAAATGACACTAATTAAATCCATTTCAGGTATTAGAGGCACTATTGGTGGTGAAATAGGAAATTCACTCACCCCTGTTGACATTGTAAAATTTACAGCGGCATATGCTGCAGAGATGAGAAGAAGGCTTCCGGGCAAAGAGAAATATAAAGTTGTAGTCGGAAGGGATGCCAGAATATCTGGCAAAATGGTTGAATCAATAGTATGCGGTACCCTTATGGCCTGTGGAGTGGATGTTGTAAATGCAGGATTGGCTTCAACTCCAACTACAGAGATGGCTGTAATATTTGAAAAGGCAGACGGAGGCATTATTCTCACAGCATCACACAATCCCAAACAGTGGAATGCCCTCAAACTCTTGAATGAGAAGGGAGAATTCCTGAATGCTGCTGAGGGCGAGGCACTGCTTAATGTTGCGGAGAGAGATGAATTTGAATTCTTTGATGTTGACTCTCTCGGAACAATAGTTACAAAAGACTTTACACAAGCCCATATAGATGCTGTTCTCAATGACCCTCTTGTAGATATTGAAGCAATCAAGGCAAAGAAGTTTAAAGTTGTTCTTGATGCTGTAAACTCCGTAGGAGGCTGCACAATGCCACAACTTCTTGAGCAAATGGGAGTTGAATGCATATCAATCAACTGTACCCCTGACGGACATTTCCCACACAATCCGGAACCGCTTCCTGAAAATCTTGTTGAGTTGAGTGAAAGGGTTGTAAAAGAGAAGGCAGATTTGGGTATCTCTGTAGATCCTGATGTAGACAGGCTTGCACTCATCTGCGAAGATGGAAATGCATTTGGTGAAGAGTACACTCTTGTATCGGTAGCAGATTATGTATTGGAGAAAAATTTGGGTAATACTGTTTCAAACCTGTCATCTTCAAGAGCATTGAAAGATGTTACAGAAGCTAAGGGTGCATCACACTTCTCAGCAGCTGTAGGTGAGGTAAATGTAACTACCAAAATGAAGGAGGTTGGAGCTGTAATTGGCGGCGAAGGAAACGGTGGCGTAATCTACTCTAACCTTCACTACGGTAGAGACGCATATATAGGAATAGCTCTCTTCTTGAGCAACCTTGCACATAAAGAGATGAAAGTTTCTGAACTAAGGTCAACATATCCTCCATACTTCACATCAAAAAACAAGATTGAATTGTCTGACAAATCGCTCATTGACAAGATACTCTCTTCCATTAAGGAGAAATACAGCAACGAGAGGGTTACAGACATAGATGGCGTGAAGATTGATTTTGATGCTCAGAAGAGTTGGGTTCACTTGAGAAAATCAAATACAGAACCTATTATCAGAATCTATGCAGAGGCTCCTACCCTTGAGGAGGCAGATGTTCTGGCCCAAAAGATAATTAGCGAAATTAATGTAATCATAGGATAGTTGCCGATGTTTTCATTCAGAACAACACCTCTTGAGCAGCAGCCGGATCTGCTGCTCAAAGGTGGAAAGATTGCTATACTCTGCAACCAGACAGCCTGGCATCCTGAAAGCGGTGAGTATCTCTTTGAAACATATGCAAAAAAGGGGAATCTGAAGAGGGTATTTGCCCCGGAACACGGACTCTTTGGAGAACTGCAGGATCAGGTTAAACTTGACTGTACTGATGCCTACAGGAATATCTGTGAAGATGTTGAGTTTGTATCGCTATATGGAAATTCAGAGGAGTCGCTCTACGCCTCTGTCGAGAAGCTGACAGATATAGATGCACTGATTATAGAGCTGCAGGATGTGGGATGCAGATACTACACATATATCAGCACAATCTTCAACCTGTTCAAGACATTGAAGAACAATGAGATTGGATTGAGTGTATATATTATTGACAGAGCCAACCCGGCAGGAAGGCAAGTTGAGGGGACTATGTTGAGAGCAGGATACCGCTCATTCATTGGAGTAGAGGGAATTCCTCACCGCCACGGTCTCACCATCGGAGAGCTTGCATATTTTCTATATAATGAGATAAATGCAAAATTTCCGCTCCATATCATCTCATATAAAGCTTCCCACGCAAACAAGGATCTGTTACCTTGGAGCATTCCACCGTCACCAAACTTCCCGGGACTCTTTACAGCCCACTTCTATAGCGGACAGTGCCTTTGGGAGGGTACAAATGTAAGCGAAGGAAGAGGAACTACAAGACCGTTCGAACTCTTTGGGGCTCCTTTTATGGAGCAGCTGGCCGATTACAACAAAAAGGCAGGATTTGAAAACTGGAACGACAAGTCGGGTCCTCTATACGATGAAGGAGTCTTTATCAGATGGATGAGATTCATACCTGTCTTTCACAAATATAAAGATGAATGCTGTTCAGGATTTCAGTTGCTGCTGAATCCAAATATGCAATATCACGCCTTGGCACACAATTTGAGGATTATAAGGTTCCTCAATGACAATTGTGAAGGATTCTCGTTCCGCCCTGGAAAATATGAGGCGGGGAACGACAAAACTGCCATAGAATTGTTATTGGGAGACAAGGAGCTTATAGACTATGTAAAGGGAGAGGGAGAGTGGAAAGATATCAAGGAGCACATTAAGGTAGAGGAGCAGAAATGGATAAGGAAGAGCAAGAAATCACTTCTCTACGAAGATGAACAACTATACAGAATAAAATAAATTTTAATGATATGTCAAATCCGGTACTGAATAACTCTATTTTCAGAAAAGGTTCAACCGCAGCCTATGGTGCGAGCGGCACAATGACCATCAAAGGCACACTTGCCAAATCAATTCTGCTGCTTATGATGATAGTTGCAGCAGGCGCATACACCTGGAAGGTGTATTATGAATCAATAGATCCGATGTCTATCCGCGGATGGATGATGGGAGGAGTCTTTGTAGGATTTATCCTTGCAATGATAATCAGTTTCAAGCCAAAGGCAGCACCTATCCTCGCCCCTATCTATGCGGCAGCAGAGGGTCTGGCTTTGGGTGGCGTATCGGCAATCTACAACAATGCCTTTGCCGAAGTAGCTCCCAATATTGTATCGAATGCTGTGCTTCTTACACTGATATGTGCATTTGTTATGCTCTCAATCTACAGGAGCGGGCTTGTAAAGGTTAATGGAACCTTTATGAAGGTACTTACAATTGCCCTTATCTCTATAATGATATTCTACATTGGAAGTTTCATTATCTCGCTATTTGGAGTGGATATGTCCATACTTCACAACAGTTCACCATTGAGCATAGGTATAAGCTGTGTTATTACCGTAGTTGCAGCATTCTGCCTCTTGTCTGATTTTCACTTTATAGAGCAGGCATCTGCTGCCGGTGCTCCAAAATATATGGAGTGGTATGGAGCATTCGGATTGATGGTTACATTAGTTTGGTTATACCTTGAGATACTCAAACTGCTTGCCAAATTCAGCAGCAGGGAGTAAATAGATCTTTTCCAATAAAAAAGGTGAAAAATAATTTGTTAAAACAAATATATTTGGTACATTTGCGCGCTGATTACAGAAAACACATTTAATAAATTTATACGATATGAAAAAAGGTATTCATCCCGAAAGCTACCGCCTAGTTGCTTTCAAGGATATGTCAAACGAGCAGGTATTCATCACCCGTTCTTGCGTTAATTCAAAAGAGACAATTGATATCGATGGAGTAACTTACCCTCTTATCAAATTGGAGATTTCAAATACATCTCACCCATTCTATACAGGTAAGATGAAATTGGTTGACACCGCAGGTCGTGTTGATAAATTCTACCAACGTTACAAAAGAAAATAATTTTGTATCGATACAGAACAAGCCAACCGTAAATCCGGTTGGCTTTTTTGTTGTAAATATTTGTGACAAATGGTTATCTTTGTAGTGTATAAGGCCAATTATCGGCTGAGTTGGAGGTATGAATCAATATTTCATTGATAAAGAGAAAATTGAACAGTTGAAAAGACTGTCTGAAGAGTATAACGACGAGAGATATTTTAGAGGTGATCCTATCATCTTCCCCAAATTTTTTCTGCGTCTTATGGAGGGTTACAGGGAGAAGAGTAACGAAGAGTGGTTTGCAGATCTGCTGGAAACAAGCAATGCTTGTAATAGATCAGATTATGAATTCACTCTGAAAGATGTGG
This sequence comes from Candidatus Egerieisoma sp., assembly GCA_045594125.1. Taxonomy (GTDB): domain Bacteria; phylum Bacteroidota; class Bacteroidia; order Bacteroidales; family UBA932; genus Egerieousia. Next base: position 43,012 of record JAZNXX010000061.1, on the reverse strand, counting down.
AGATAGCAGGAATCATTGCAGCCCATCTTGCCTGGGGCCGGAGAGATATGATATTGAGGGATTGCAAAAGGGCTTTTGACCAGATGAAGTGGCAACCCTACAAATATGTGATGGAGGGGAACTACAAGGATGATGATACAAGCCTCCACCGAACTATAAAATGGAGTGAATTTGCCCAGATATGCAAGAATCTCAAAAAATTCTACCAGAACCACAACTCGCTTGAAGAGTTGGATGCCGCAAGTATGAGGGTTACAATCTTTTCTCAAAAAGAGAATCCCAAAGCTGCAAACAAGAAGATCCATATGTTCCGCCGCTGGATGGTAAGGGATGACAAAAAGGTAGATCTCGGACTCTGGAAAAAGACAACTCCTGACCAGCTCATCATTCCACTTGACGTACACGTTCACAGAAGTGCAATAAATCTGGGGATTACCAACAGAAGAGGTGCCGATATAACTACTGCACTGGAGATAACACAATTTCTTAAGGAGATATTTCCGGATGACCCCTGCAAAGGAGATTTTGCCCTTTTTGCCTATGCCGCCACTGTCGGAAAGAAATAGAAAAATACCGACACGAAGAATAGAATAGAATAGAATAGAATAGAATAGAATAAAATAAATTATATAAATATGAAAACCGGTAAATTACTATTAGTTACTGCATTAATGCTCCTTAACATTACGGGATGGAGCCAGGTTAAAGGAAATCCGCAGAGCAAAGAGTGTGGAGTGGAATTCTTTACCAATTTTCCATCGGGTTCGCTTGACAGTGTAGCCCTTAAGAATATGTTAATATCTGCTCCGCAGATGGGGGTTATGAGCCAGAGTCTTGAATTTGACCTCTACTCAAGATTTGACCCTGCAAATCCTGCCAACCCTGCTCTTCCACCAAGCGCAAGATGGTACCATTTTCTTATGACCGGAGTGAATGGCAAGGAGATTGTGATAAATATGCACAACTCAGATACACGCCGTCCATTCTTCTCTTACGATGGCAAAGAGTGGCAGAGATTCTCAAAAGAGGAGTGCGCTGTTGAAAATGTAATCAGAAAAAAATATGAGGGTGATTCTGTCTATATAGCTTACTTTGTCCCTTACACTGAGGGATACCTCAAAGAGAGGATTGCTGAGTGGGGAAAAAGGGAGTGTGTTGAGGTAATCTCAATTGGAGAGAGCGAACACGGACTCAATATGCCGCTTCTTGTAATTACCGACAAATCTGTTGCTCCGAAGGGTAAAAAAGTGGTATATATCCACGGAAGAATCCACACCAGTGAGACTCCAGGCAGCTGGCATCTCGACAGGATGATAGATATCATATCAGGTGAGAGCACCTATGCACAGGATTTGAGAAAAGGTATTGAATTCCATATTCTTCCATTTACCAATCCCGATGGAGTTGAGGAGGGAATGTCCCGCTCGAACTCGAACGGTATCAATCTTGAGGTCAATTACAATTCTCCTGACTCTGTAACAGCAAAGGAGGTGAAGAACATATTGGGTTACCTCAAGAAAGTGACAAATGAAAAGAGCATCGATCTTGTATTGAATATGCACTCACAGAGCCTCAATCAGGTTACCTACTGGGTACACAGCGGTGAAAGCACCTCTCCAAGATACAATAAGGAGCTGATGCTTCTTTGCAACCTTACTATCGACAGCAACCCATATTTCCGCAAAGATGACCTTAAATTTTCAAAACACGCATCAAGGTATGTGGAGGGCTGGTTCTGGGATAATTTCAACGGAAGGACAATTGCAATTACATTTGAGACACCATACACTTTCTACAACAACAAACCGGACGGGGAATGGGTTTCGATTGAGAATCTAAGAGAGATGGCAATAAACAATGTGAATGCCATAGGAGATTATCTTCAGATACCTTCAGAAAGCAGAATGAGCATTGCAGAGCCAAAGAAGGCAGCAGGATGGAAGAGACTCAACGATATGGAGCATATCTACAATGGAGAATCCTATCTCAAATCAAAGAGAGAGGGGGCAAAGGCAGTTTATAAAATAAAATCATTGCCTGAAGGTGAATATGAGATCTACAGATGGAGTGTTGCAAAAAATGTAAAAGTGAGTGGGGAGGGTGAAAATGAGTGGATTAAATATGGTTCCCATATCCAGCAGAAGGAGGGTAAGGCAAAGATTGAGATAAAATCTGAAAAGAGTGGAGAACTTGCCGACAATATCTTGATTGTAAAGGTTAAAAATCTTTAGAATAGTATGTATAACAGCTTCCTTGAATTGTTCGGCGTAACCAGAGAAGAACTGCAAAAACTTGTTGGGATTGCCCTGGAGGATGGGGGTGACTATGCCGACCTCTTTTTTGAACACTCAATAAGCAATGTCCTTGCACTTAAGGATGGAGATGTTAATGCTGTAAATTCAAATATAGATTACGGATTGGGTATAAGGGTAGTCTGTGGCGACCAGACCGGCTATGCCTACACAGAGACCACAACTATGCCAAAGATGATTGCTGCAGCACGAACTGCAGCCAAGATTGCCAGCGGAAAGAGCGGGAAATATGCAACACCTTTGAATATCAGACTTCTTGAGGGAAACAACTTCTATCCATTTACAAAAGGTTGGAGTGATTTTACCGTTGAAGACAAGATACCATATCTCAACAAGTTGAACACTCTTGCATTTGATAAGGACAGCAGAGTTGAGAAGGTGAATGCAAGAATAGGTGATTCGCTTACCAAAGTTCTCTTCTACAATTCACTCGGGGAGACCTATGCAGATTTGAGGCCTATGATAGCCCTATCCTGCACCTGCACAATGGAGGACGGCGGCAAAATCGAGAGTGCCTCGGCAGGCAGAAGTTACCGTGCAGGCTGGGAGATTTTGAATGACAACCTTATAGAGACTCTTGTCAATGAGGCAGTAGGAAGGTGCGCCTTTTTGTTTGATGCTAAACAGCCTAAGGGTGGCCAGATGAGCGTTGTTATGGGAAGCGGCAGTTCCGGAATTCTTCTTCACGAAGCTGTCGGTCACGCCTTTGAAGCCGATTTCAACAGGAAAGGGACCTCCATCTTCTCAGACAAAATGGGCAAAAAGGTCTGCAGTCCAAAGATAAGCATAGTTGATGACGGAACAATCCTCTCAAACAGAGGGGCTGTCAATTATGACGATGAGGGTGTACCGGGGCAAAAGACCTTCCTCGTAAAGGATGGAGTAGTCAACTCATATCTGCACGACAGGATAAGTGCCAAATATTACAACACCTCCCCTACCGGAAACGGAAGGAGGGAGTCTTTCCGTTTTATGCCAATTCCAAGAATGAGGGCTACATATATGGAGAACGGTGACGCAACTGAAGAAGAGATAATATCCTCTGTCAAGAGAGGCATATTTGTAGATAACTTCCTCAATGGCCAGGTGCAGATTGGTGAGGGAGACTTTACCTTCTATGTCAAAAGCGGCTACCTTATAGAAAACGGAAAACTTACACAACCGATAAAGGATGTAAATATTATCGGCAATGGACCTCAGGCTATCAAGGATATAATTGAGGTTGCCAACAACAATATTATAGATGACGGCACCTGGACCTGCGGCAAAGAGCAATATTGTCCTGTATCGTGTGGAATGCCGAGTGTACTCGTTAAAAAATTGACAGTAGGCGGTTCAAACTGAGCAGGACAGATTAAAATCATTAGGAGAATCGGATGAGATATAATGAATTGAATTTGGAAAAAGAGGCCAGACTGGCGAAAGAGATAATGGGCTACGCATTGAAGTGCGGAGCTGATGCAATCCGTGTAACCCTTAATAACGGACAACAGAGCTCCTTCTCGGTAATGAACGGGAAACTCGACAAACTTCAGATGACCAACGACAGTTCCCTCTACATACAGATATATACTCAGGGAAGGTATGGAGCCTTCTCTACAAACAGGATGGAGCGGAATGAACTGGAACACTTTGTCAAGGAGGCAATAGTTGCCACCAGACTTCTTGCACCTGATATCCATAGGAAATTGCCGGATCCAGCAATCTATTATAAAGGTGGTGGAGCAGATCTCAAACAGTTCGACAGTTCCCTTTTTGATATAGATTCCAAGGTCAAAAAGGAGATTGCATTTGGAATCTGTGATGAGATGAGTTCAGGAAGTGACCTTGTCATCTCAGCCACAGCAGAGTATGCCGACGCTTACGACTATCAATATATAGTTGATACACAAGGATTTGAAGGCGAGAGTCTTGAAACGGACTTTACCGTAACCGCCGAGTGTTCACTTAAAGGAAAAGGTGATGCCAGACCCAACTCCTGGTGGTATGAGACATCGCTCTTTTTTGACAAACTCAACTGCAGTGGATGTGGAAAGGAGGCTGTCTCGAGGGGATTGAAAAAACTCAATCCGAGAAGTATAAAGAGCGGAAAATACAATATGGTTGTAGAGAACAGGGTCGCATCACGTCTGATAGCACCTATTATAACAGCCCTTAACGGCAGGAACTTGCAGCAGAAAAACTCATTTTTGCTCAATAAGATTGGGGAAAAGGTCTTCTCCGGGAAGATGAATATAATAGATACACCACATATTCCTGGATTGAGCGGTTCGAGATACTTTGATGGAGACGGAATTGCAACAAAGGATCTTTCAATTATTGAAAACGGCGTTGTGAGAACTCCATTCATCTCCTCATACTTTGCCAGTATGCTCAATACAGATGTAACTATAGAGGGACCATCTGTACCTACCCTTACAGATAGTGGATATGGAGAGGAATACCGTAACCTTACCCTTGACAATATGCTGTCAGCAATCGATAACGGAATATTGGTGACAGGGTTCAATGGAGGAAACTGCAATGGCACGACAGGAGACTTCTCCTACGGAATTGAAGGCTTCACCGTAAAGGATGGCAAGATGGGCAGACCATTAAGCGAGATGCTGATTACAGGTAATATGGTTGATTTATGGAATTCACTCCTCTTCAGCGGAACCGATATATTCAGACAATCAAGATGGCAAATCCCATCAATTGCCTTTGAGGGTGTAGATTTTACAGGGGAGTAATCAGATTTTGTGTATTAAATAGAAATAGAAGAAGTAACCACATTGGAAGATTAAATATTAAAAACAGATAAAATCAGAATATATGGAAAAGAAGCCAACATTATTTATAGCACTTCTGCCTGTTATCATCCTAATAGCGATAATGGCAATCGGTGTACATCTCTTTGGCGATGAGCTCACTTCAGGTCCGTCACAAGTGGCCCTTGTAACTGCATCGGTAGTAGGAGCTCTGATTGCAATGTTCAAATACAAGATAAAATGGGAAGATCTTGAAGCGGGTATTCTCGACAACTTGAGCAAGACAGGAGGTGCTATCTTTATCCTGCTTATGATTGGTGCACTTACCTCATCGTGGATACTGTCAGGAGTAGTTCCGACCCTTGTCTATTATGGTATAAAGATTATCAACCCATCAATATTCCTTGTGATTGTCTTTATCTTCACCTCAATTATATCCATAATGGCAGGCAGTTCCTGGACAACAATCGGTACAATAGGTGTTGCAATGGTGAGTACCGGTGAAATTCTTGGATTCCACTCAGGATGGCTTGCAGGCGCAATCATCTCCGGCGCATATCTTGGCGACAAAATCTCGCCTCTCTCAGATACTACAAACCTCTCTGCCAGTGTATCAGAGGTGGATCTCTACAAACATATCAGATATATGTTCGTCACAAATATTCCATCCGTACTTATATGTGCTGTTATATTTACTGTGGCCGGCTTTTTTGTTCCCATCAAATCACAGCTTGACATAGAACAGCAGTGTGCCGAAATTGCAAGCACATTCAATATATCTTTGTGGCTCCTTCTTATCCCTGGATTTACCATCTTCCTAATCTACAAGAAGATGTCACCTTACATCACACTCTTCCTATCTGCAGTTGTTGCCACCGTGGTTGCTTTGATAGCACAACCTGCAATTATCGACCAGATTTCACCATACGCAGAGGGAGAACTCTACAGATATATCTATACCCCGCTCAAGATGCTCTCATCAGAAGTAACTGTAACAACCGGAAATGAGATGCTAGACGGATTGGCATCTACAAGAGGAATGGTAGGTATGATGAATACAATATGGCTCATTCTCTGCGTAGTTGCATTTGGAGGAGTGATGGAGGCTGCCGGTTATATTGATGTTGTAACACGCAAGATTGCCCGTTCAATGGAGAGTGCAGTGAGCCTTGTCTCTTCAACAATAGCTACCTGTATCTTCTGTAACCTTGCCATCTCCGACCAGTATATGTCTATACTTATACCTGGAAAGATGTTCGCACAAGTATACAAGGATAATGGATATGAGGCACGCCTGTTGAGCCGCTCTCTTCAGGATTCTGCAACGGTAACTTCTGTACTTATTCCTTGGAATACCTGCGGTGTTGTACAGGCAAGTGTACTTGGCATACCTACTCTTGTATACCTTCCGTACTGTTTCTTCAACATCATCTCCCCTATCGTTTCAATAATAGTTGCTGCAATAGGATACAAAATCTACAAATTCGGCAAACCTTTAAATAAATGGGGGAAAAAGTTGTAAGAGTCAAAAAAATGAATCACTTTTGCAGATAATTAGAATAATAGAGAAAAAATGGAAATAGGATTGAACAGAGTTGTATCGTTATCATACACATTGGAGGTTGACGGCGATATTATAGAGACAGTAACAGGTGAAAAACCGATGAAATTCATCTTTGGAACAGGTTATCTTCTTCCAAAATTTGAAGAGTATATAAATGGCAAGAGGGTTGGGGATACATTTGATTTTACATTGTCGGCACAAGAGGGCTATGGTGAGGTAAATCAGGAGGCAATTGTAGAGCTTCCCAAAAAGGTCTTTGAGATCGACGGCAAAATCCAGGAGAATGTCCTCTTTGTAGGAAATGTACTTCCAATGATGGATTCAGAGGGCAACAGATTGAATGGTGCCATTGATGAGGTTAAAGAGGATTCTATCATAATGAACTTCAACCACCCGCTCGCAGGCGCATCACTCCACTTCACAGGAAAAGTGGAAGAGATAAGGGAGGCAACAGAGTCCGAGCTTACAAACGGACTCTACAATGAGAGAATCCAGTCATCGTGCGGAGGAGGATGCTCTTCAGAAGGCAATTGCTCATCTTGCGGTTGCGGAGGCTGCCATTAAGATATTGGAATCGTCTGATTTTTCAGACGATTTTTTTTTGCCTGATTGCAGAGAGAACATTAATTTATTATCTTTGCTCAATTTTGTAAACTTTATACTTCATAAAAGATGCAATCAAATAAAAAAGTAAAACTAATTCTTGAAAATGGCCTTGAATTCGAGGGCTATTCTTTTGGTTACAATCAGTCTGCAGATGGTGAAGTTGTCTTCAGTACAGCTATGGTAGGATACCCGGAATCCCTCACCGATCCATCATATACAGGACAGATTCTTGTATCTACCTACCCTATACTCGGAAACTACGGTGTACCCTCTTCAGAGAAGGATGAGAATGGAATTGAAAAATTCTTCGAATCGGGTAAAATCCATATAAAAGCGCTTGTCATTACCGACTACTCATTTGACTACAGCCACTGGAATGCTGTAAAGAGTCTTGACGAATGGATGAAGGAGGAGCAGATTCCAGGTATCTACGGCATCGACACAAGAGAGTTGACAAAGGTGTTGCGCGAGAATGGTTCGATGTTGGGAAGGATTGTTCCGGAGGGAGTAGACGCAACATTTGCACTTACAGACCCTAACAAGACCAATCAGGTTGAACTTGTAAGCTGTAAGGAGGTGGTTACCTACGGTAAAGGAGAGAAGAGAGTTGTACTTGTTGATTGCGGCGCAAAAAACAGCCTAGTAAGATGGTTGCTTGAGAATGGAGTGGAGGTTGTAAGAGTTCCTTGGAACTACGATTTCAACCAGATGGAGTATGATGGTGTTGTCATCTCAAACGGTCCAGGAGACCCATATTTCTGTGACAAGACTGTTGAACACGTTAAAGTTGCTATGGAGAAGGGAAAACCGGTATGCGGTATCTGTATGGGTAACCAGATTCTTGCTAAGGCAGCCGGTGCTAAAGTTTATAAACTCAAATATGGACATAGAGGCGACAACCAGCCTGTAAGGGTATATAATACCACCAACTGTTTCATCACCTCCCAGAACCACGGATATGCTGTAGATATGGAGACCCTTCCAAAAGAGTGGGAGCCGCTCTTCGTAAATATGAATGACGGCAGCTGCGAAGGAATCAGACACAAGAACAAACCATTCTTCTCTGCACAGTTCCAGCCAGCAGCGGCAAATGTCTCTACAAGCATAAAATCTATTTTTGACGAATTTTTTAAAAAGTTGTAATATAAATGGAGAAGATTACTAAAGTACTACTACTCGGTTCCGGAGCACTCAAGATCGGTGAGGCCGGAGAGTTCGACTATTCAGGTTCACAGGCATTGAAGGCAATGCGCGAAGAGGGAATAGAGACAGTTTTGATTAATCCTAATATTGCAACAGTCCAGACATCTGAAGGTATAGCTGACAAGATATATTTCCTTCCGGTTACCCCCTATTTTGTTGAGGAGGTGATAAAGAAGGAGAAACCTCAGGGTATTCTGCTTGCATTCGGCGGACAGACCGCGCTTAACTGCGGTGTAGAGCTCTATAAGGCTGGAATTCTTGAGAAATATAATCTTCGGGTTTTAGGTACCCCTGTACAGGCCATTATGGATACTGAAGACCGTGACCTCTTTATAAAGAAACTTGATGAGATTGATGTAAAGACCATCAAGAGCCACGCTGTGGAGAATATTGATGATGCACTCAAGGCTGCTGAGGATTTGGGGTATCCTGTAATCATCAGGGCTGCTTATGCGCTTGGCGGCTTGGGCAGCGGTTTCTGCAACAACAGGGAGGAGCTTGTAAAACTTGCAGAAAAATCATTTACCTTCTCGCCACAGGTTTTGGTGGAGAAATCGTTGAAGGGATGGAAAGAGATTGAGTTCGAGGTGGTAAGAGACAGATATGACAACTGTATTACTGTATGTAATATGGAGAACTTCGACCCGCTTGGAATCCACACCGGAGAGAGTATTGTGGTAGCACCTTGCCAGACACTTACACACCACGAGATAAACAAATTGAGAAGCATAGCTATCAGGATTGTAAAACATGTGGGAATTGTTGGAGAGTGCAATGTCCAATATGCATTTGACCTTGAGTCTGAGGATTACAGGGTTATTGAGGTGAATGCCCGTTTGAGCCGCTCTTCTGCATTGGCATCAAAAGCAACAGGTTATCCATTGGCATTTGTAGCTGCAAAACTTGGCTTGGGTTATGGTCTCTTTGAGTTGAAGAATTCAGTGACCAAGAATACACCTGCAATGTTCGAGCCTGCTCTTGACTATGTAGTTTGTAAAATTCCTCGCTGGGACTTGTCAAAATTCCAGGGAGTAAGCCGTGAAATCGGCAGCAGTATGAAGAGTGTCGGTGAGGTGATGGCTATCGGAAGAACCTTTGAGGAGACTATCCAGAAGGGTTTGAGAATGATTGGTCAGGGAGCACACGGTTTCACTGCAAACAGGGATATTAAGGTTGAAGATATCGACAAGGCTTTGAGAGAGCCTACCGACAACCGTATCTTCATCATCTCAAAGGCATTCAAGGCAGGTTACACAATCGACCAGATCCACGACCTTACCAAGATCGACAAATGGTTCCTTCACAAGTTGTATGGCCTTATCATAACAGACAGGGAGCTCTCTGAGCACAACAAGATAGATGATGTACCATACGAGTTGATGAAGAGGGCAAAATGTCAGGGCTTCTCAGATTTCCAGATTGGAAGACTTGTCTACAAGGATACTATTGATACAGACCAATACCACAAGATTGTGAGGGATTACAGAAAGAGCCTAAATATCTGTCCAGTAGTAAAACAGATTGATACTTTGGCGGCAGAGTATCCTGCAATGACAAATTATCTCTACTTAACCTACAATGGCACATCAAATGATATTGACTACACTGCAGATGAGAAGAAGTCCATTATTGTACTTGGTTCTGGAGCATACCGTATCGGAAGTTCAGTAGAATTCGACTGGTGTAGTGTAAATGCCCTCAAGACTATCCAGAATTGCGGATGGAGAGGTGTTATGATCAACTACAATCCTGAGACAGTATCCACCGACTACGATATGTGCGACAGATTGTATTTCGATGAACTTACATTTGAGAGAGTTATGGATATCTACGACCTTGAACAGCCTCACGGAGTGGTTGTTTCTGTGGGAGGACAGATTCCTAACAATCTTGCTCTCAAGCTCGACAATGAAAATGTTCCAATTATGGGTACAACTGCACAGTCAATTGACAATGCTGAGGACCGCCACAGATTTTCATCGATGCTCGACAATCTCAACATCGACCAGCCACGATGGAAGGAGCTCTCAACATTGGCTGATGTCTATGACTTCGTAGATAATGTCGGCTTCCCTGTTCTTGTAAGACCTTCATATGTACTTTCAGGAGCAGCAATGAATGTCTGCTCAAACAAGACAGAGCTTGAGCAGTTCCTCAGACTTGCGGCAAATGTATCAAAGAAACATCCGGTTGTTGTGAGTGAGTTCATTCAGGGTGCAAAGGAGATTGAATTTGACGCTGTAGCAAAGAACGGAGAGGTAATTGCCTATGCTATCTCTGAACATATTGAGTTTGCAGGTGTACACTCTGGAGATGCAACAATCCAGTTCCCGCCTCAAAAGATTTATCTTGAGACTGCAAGAAGAATCAAGAAGATTGCAAGAAAGATTGCTGAGGCATTGAAGATATCGGGTCCATTCAACATACAGTTCCTTGCAAAAGATAACGACATCAAGGTTATCGAGTGTAACCTCAGAGCTTCAAGAAGCTTCCCGTTTGTATCAAAGGTATTGAAGATCAACTTGATTGAGCTTGCGACAAAAATTATGATAGGCGAGCCAGTAGAGGCTCCTAACAAGAGCTCCTTCGACCTTGATTATGTAGGTGTAAAAGCATCACAATTCTCATTCTCAAGACTTCAGAAAGCCGATCCTGTTTTGGGTGTTGATATGGCATCTACCGGAGAGGTTGGATGCATCGGAGATGATTCAAACGAGGCTATCCTCAAATCTATGCTCTCTGTCGGCTATAAAGTTCCTAAAAAGAATATCCTGATGTCTACCGGTAGCGCAAGACAAAAGGCAGAGTTGTTGAATGCTGCAAAGATGCTTACAGATCACGGATACAACATCTATGCAACCGGCGGTTCATTCAGATATCTTATCGAAAACAATATTCCTGCAACCCAGGTATATTGGCCAAGCGAGCAGGGTATGGAGCCGCAGGTAATGGAGATGCTTCAGGACGGCAAGATCGATATGGTTATCAATATTCCTAAGAACCTTACCCAGGTTGAGTTGGAGAACGGTTACAAAGTAAGAAGGGCATCTGTTGATTTCAACATTCCACTAATTACAAATGCCCGTCTTGCAAGTGCATTCATCAGCGCATTCTGCACCATTCCAATGGAGAAGATACAGATCAAGAGCTGGGACGAATACAACTCGTAAACTTTAGAACTAACGAACCATAGGACTATAAAACTATAGAACTTGAGAATGATGAACAGCAGAGCCACCATTCTCAGACAAAAAAGGGAGCTCAATGGAGAGTCGATTCCACTTGAGCCTCCCTTTTAAGTTTTTGTTATGATATAGTGCGGCAAAGGGAAAAATTATATTTATTGTTACATTTGCATACTCGAATTGCAAAGAACATTAATCACTTACATTAATAAAAAATATAGGAGATGTTAGATATCTTATTATTGATTGTTGGGCTTATTCTTATCCTTATTGGAGCAAATTACCTAATTGACGGTGCAAGCGCTGTAGCCAAAAGATGGGGACTGTCAGAATTTGTAATAGGTATGACAATTGTAGGAATAGGAACTTCAGCACCTGAGATGGTTGTAAGTTTTATCTCTGCAATCAAGGGCAATGCAGATATAGCAGTTGGAAATATAGTTGGATCAAATATTTTCAATATCCTAATGATATTGGGAGTATCAGCAATTATCTATCCATTGTCACTTACCGGCAATAACCTTAAAAAGGATATTCCTTTCTGCCTTCTTGCCGTTATAACATTGATATTTGCAACATCTGACATATTATTTGACGGAGCTGCAGATAATATACTCAGCCGTACAGACGGACTCTTTCTATTGAGTCTCTATGCCGTATTTATGGCATATACCATCTTCTCAGCCAAAAGCGGCAGCCCATCAGAGTTGGAGAGTGGAGCCACTGTGGGAGAAAATGTTGAGACAGAAAAGAACGTTAAAGTAAAACCGTTGTGGCTCTCAGCAATAATGATTGTGGGAGGTTTGGCAGGCCTTGTCTTTGGTGGTGAAATGTTTGTAAAATCGGCAACCGCCATTGCCAAAATGCTCAATGTGTCAGATGCGGTAATAGCCGTTACCATACTTGCCGGAGGCTCCTCACTCCCAGAACTTGCCTCCTGTGTAGTGGCAGCCTACAAGAAGAATGCAGAACTTGCCCTCGGCAATGTCATAGGTTCAAATGTAGCCAATATATTTATGATACTCGGAGGTAGTGCGGTAATCCACCCTTTAAAGATGGACAACATCACCTCAGTTGATCTCGGCGTACTGTTGATATCCACACTGCTTCTCTTTGTAACAGCATTTACCTTCAAAAAGAGACAACTCGACAGATACGAAGGATTTATCTTCATCGCAATTTACATAGGATATGTAATCTGGCTGATAAAATAAGGGAGGGGTGGCAGATCGGAATGAAAATTCAGCATATTATGGGTAGAATATACAAGTCTGACTGAATTGAATTTGGCAGATGTGCCATTCAACTCTTTTAACTTGGATCCGGGTATATTGCCAATAATACTTCCCTCTTCAAAGCAAATTACTTTACATTCAGTTGCATCATCATCTGTTGCAGGGATGGGATCAGGATTACATTAACTTGATATCAAAATTGCACAAGTGAGGATAAATACTACCAATTTGAATAATATTGAATATCTCATATCCTATTAAATATTTCATATTTCACCTGTCAAAAAAATCGCCTTAATCTTTATATCACCCTAATAAAAAGCAAAAAAGAAAAAGGCGAAATTAATTATATAATTTGCTATATAACAATGTTTTATAAAAAACTTCCAGAAATATTAACTGAGAAATGTACCAGATAAAAGCAACGGTACATATCTCTATTAATAAGGAAGATTCTAATAGACAAATCTTATTCCTAAATGTAGAAAATCATCTGCTGAGTCATCCAACGCAACTCTATATTCAGCATTAAGACCCCAAGAACCAAACATCAGACCAGCGCCGATATTCCAGTCAACATAGAATCGCTCAATCTTCATACCATAATCTGGGAAATCTTTATATTTGATCTCCTCAGAATCTCCACCCTCTTTATATTCCCATTTACCTGCTATTCTATAGTTTGCTCTTGGTCCAGTATAAAGGTCTAACGAACATCTACCACCCAAATTTAGATTATAACCGATGTGAACTGGGACATTCAGAACAGTTTCATTCATAGTAAGTTTTGCATCATTATAACTGTTTCCAGATTTTAAACCAACAAATCCTGTATGCCAGCCAAGACCTCCTTCGATAAAAAGATTATCAATAAGATTATAGCCCCATATAAACTCAAAGCCCAAGTTAACATTTCCATCATTGATGCCTTCTGCTTGAGACATACCATAATAAAAATTGTAAGAGAATCTTGATTCACCTTTCAGTGTACTGAAATATTGTTTTTCTGATGAATCTGACTCTTTCTGAGAAGAGGTAGTACCTTCTACAAACTGGGCACTTGCGTTAAATGAAATTGCACAAAGTGTTAGGAATAGTATAATAAATCTTGTTTTCATATATCAACTCAAATTAAAACATTAATCAACTTTTACATAATAAGAAATTTCGGTATAATCTTCGTCATCACTAAATTCAAGAACAAGTTCTTCATCTGTAAGGGTAACTATCTCGCTTGTAGTTATCTCTTCATCATCCAAAAGGTGAACAGTAATCTGGTTACCACTAATGTTCCATTTAAGTGGCTCAGTCAAAGTTTCATCGTAATGAGGACAATATTCATAATATGTACCTGTTCCATTTTTTGTAAATTCCACAACAATCAGATCTTCTCCCTCTTCGTAATTCCACCATCCTTCTTCACTGTCAAACTCTTTGTAAAGTCCCCAGGTTCCGATAATCTTTGTATCAAAACCGCTCTCCGACTCTTTCTCACAGGATGTAGTGAAACACCCTACGGCAAATAAAATTAAAATTAAATAAGTTAGTTTTTTCATAAGTATTGTATTAATAATTGGTTTGTAAATTCATACAATAAGATAGGGAATATAAGTGACTATTCTACACTAAAAGTCATACGCCAGATATTGGCAATACCCTCTGCACTTCCCCTTTGGGAGATAAAATATATCCATTTTCCATCTTTGCTCCAGACAGGGCTCAGATCATCAGCAGCGTGATAAGTAATTTGATGAAGATTCGTACCATCAATTCTTACAACATAGATATCTGTATTGAGATAGACGATTTGGCCTGAAGCCAATTTTTTATTTATATTACGTATAATTTTACTGCTGCCTACAAACAATATCCACTGACCATCAGGTGATAACATAGGAGATGTAAAACTCCTCTCCATATCTGAAATGATACACTCCTCAACCCCGGTAGCATAGTTTACTTTCCATATTTCACCTCTTCCCTCATTATTGATTTTCGTACATAAAAATGATGATTCTCCATCAATAGGGTACGGGTTCATTCCTGTTGTATAGTTGGATAGGAAATTATTCTGAATATTGTAACTCCAGATGCTCACTCCATTCAACTCCTGTCGGGCAAAAAATATATTTTGAATATCCGAAGAATAGATAGGAGAATAATCTAAATTTCCGTTGGTTATTTCTCTACAGACATATCCGTTGGTAGCACTTGTCTGAAATATTTGGTTAACCTTACCTCTTTTCTCTGAGAAACAGATATAATTTCCATCTGGAGAATAGGTAAAATCCAAAATTTTAGACCTGTTGGTTCGCTGAACAGACCCCCCACCCTGTTTATCCAACGACTTTATAAATATATTTGCTGTACCTCTCCTTTCAGAAAGATATGCAATATCATTTCCGTTCGGAGAGACAGATATGATTCTATTGGACTCCCAATTAATCCTATTATTGCTTCTATAGACAACAGGCAGCAGGACATAATCGCTTTCTGATGTAATTTTCATAAAATCAATACCGGATTCTTCATCAACTGATACCACAGAATAATCTACAGTTTGTGCTGAAACAACAGTACTATAAAAAATCGCAATTAGAACTGCGAATAAAGGTAGGATTTGATTTCGTTTCATAAAATATGGATTTAACCTTGCAAAGTTACCAAACCTGCATAGTCTAATTATGGAGCCATGTTGATATAGTTTCACACATGTGTTGAAATAAAATAACAGATGTAAGATACGGTACAACAGATGTGAGGGTGGAATAACCAGAATAGAAACTTGATATAAAGACAACTCACACTACCTGTCAAGATATTGTTCTGTATAATAATGGAAAAAATTATGTTCTAAAACTATTGAGATTCTCAACAACAAGGCTGTATCAATACTCTCTCTCTTAAATATTGAATATACATTGGTTCTGTCACAATACAATTTGTTCGCAAACCAGGAGACACTTCTTTCCTGTTTGCGAAGTTCAATTTCTATAAGATTGCCTATATGTATCATACAAAATCCAACACTCTGAAAAACAGAATATAATTTAGTGGAGGATATAAAGAAAGTGTGGAGTTGATTGCATATTTTCTTGGAGGTTCTGGAAAACCTATGGACAAATAAACAATACCCCACACTTGAAGAGATATACTTGAAACCAGTATATAACAAATCAAGTGACGAATGTTTATTGCTCACCTTGTCCAATTGAATTTTCCAGATTCCCAAGAAAGGAGTGCAAAACACTTTCATCTATATTCTATTGCATACGCAATATGACAAAGTTAGAAAATGTTTCTTACATTCGGGGTATTGCAGAACAAATTTGCATTAAATTTTAATGAAAATCAATATTGGATAAGATATATCTTCTGCCGAACTTTTCTGGTTATTTCAACTTAATAACAATAATCCCGACGCCGTATCTCTGCATTGGAAGTGTAATTGTTGATTCGGGAGAGATCGCGATAGTTGGCATAGTTGAAGTTTTTTGGCACGAAACATCTATAGGCCGTGTCATTACGGATAGGGAAAAGTGTGAATCAAGAGAGTCTAACAGATCTATATATTTATAAGTACCTGAAGCTATCTGCCAGTGGGTGAAAAGGTGCTGAGGAAGTTTTACAGGGAGATTTTCTGCTTTTTGAGAGAAGTCGACAGCAACGATGGCAAGCCCTCCATTATGATATCTTGCAAAGGCGTAGTGGTCATTAGTATCAAATCCGTCAGTTGCATAGTTTGCATATTCAAGATCAAATGTCTCCCCTTTTCTGAATGAATCACAATCAATTGCAATGGAGAGAAGCTCCTTGTGGATTTTATAGAGTTCCTTCTCTTCACTCTTTAGCAGCGACTCTTCTGATGAAATGAAATCTGCAACAGAGAGAGTGCGGCGGCAAGACTCTCCCCCATTTTGAGATTCTGCTCCACAGTATTTATGGAGGGTCTTAAGATATCTGACAACAGAGGGGGCTGAACAATAGTCGAAGATTGAGGTTCTGCCATCCATTCCGCTGAACCCTTCGGCAAGCATCCCCTTCTCTCCAAACTCCTCACCAAAGTAGAGCATAAAGGGGGCTCTGTTCAGAAGAAGAGAGACGGCAAGTTCGGGGATGGCGCGATAACCGTCTCCAATGTTAAAGTCAGAAGCAACCCGCTGCTCATCGTGGTTCTCCAGAAAGTTGAGCATTGAGTATTGCTTGTCGCCCAGACTTTGCCAATTCGAAGTAATGGAACCGGCTGGAGAGAACCAGCCCGCCTTTCCTACGAATCGCTGAGTGATAACTTTAAGGTTGTCATAAAGTCCTACTTTGTCGTAGAGATAGTCAAAGCCTCCAAAATTCAGATAAGAATCGTACAAGCGAGGATTGTAGACCTCTGCTATAAAGATAATCTGAGGATAACTCTCCTTAACTTTTGAAATTGCCCAATTCCAGAACTCCACTGGCACCATCTCTGCCATATCGCAACGGAATCCGTCTACACCTTTCGAAGACCAGAAGAGCAATATATCAAGCATCATCCGCCAGGTCTTTGGTACAGGATCAAAATGGGTTACACCTCCACTACAATAGTCTACTCCATAGTTGAGCTTTACAGTCTCATACCAATCATTATGCGATGGTGATGAGGTAAAAGAGTCATTTCCTGTAGCTTTGGCTGGCATCTCCTCAAAATTGAGTCCACCATTGCCGATATTTGACAAATCAAGTTTTTTGCCCGGAAAATAGTAAAAGTTGTTTTGAGGATCAAAGTGAAGATCCCTATTGTCGGAACTTCCGAAACTCTCAACACCAGAAGGTTGTGAATCGGAGAAATACTCCCTCGCAAGATGGTTGGGAATAAAGTCAATTATCACCTTCAATCCCGCCTTGTGTGTACGTTCAACAAGTTCCTCAAACTCAGCCATCCTGTTTGGGACATCATCGGCAAGGTATGGATTTACATCATAATAATCCTTGATGGCATACGGCGAACCCGCCTCACCCTTGATTACAGCAGGATTATCCCTGATTATACCATACTCTTCAAAGGAACTTGCGGTAACATGCTCTATCACTCCAGTATACCATATATGGGTGATTGATAGCTGTTTGATACTCTCAAGGACAGTATTATCCACAGAACTGAATTTGCCTGTGCCATTCAAAAGAAGTGAGCCGCCGGCAACACAATTTTCATTAGTATTGCCAAAGACCCTCAACAAAAGCTGATATATGATAAATTTCTCCGCCACCTTTGCAAAGATACGAAAATATTTATTTGACAAAAATTTCTCTCCCTGCTGAATATATTACTCATCTGAATGCAATAAATCCGACAGAATAGAGGCAAAGGATTCAAACCCGGCATACAAAAAAAAGGGTGACATATGAGCCACCCTATGAATATTTTGTCTTCTCTACAAAATCCTCTACTACCAGTTAAGAATCTTCTTGAAGTCGAAATCTTCAGGATTTGCAATATATTTCTTTGCAGCCTCATAATCAGCTGGGGTAATATAGTGCATAAGGTTGTTGAAGATCTGCTGAACCTTGTCGGTATGGATATTCACACCACGAGGCGGAATCTTTCCAGAATCAGGATCCTGCATATCCTTCAAGTACAGAGATTTTACATTGCCATTCAAATCTACATATACCATACAGCCTGTGATACCCTCAGAGAAGAGTTTGTATACACCCATACCCAACTGAGAGCAGTACATCAAGTCGTATGCAAACGGTGTAACGCATCTTACCTCATAACCAATCTCTACCGGACGAGATTTTACAGACATCTTCAAGGTCTTCAACTTGTTCTCCAACATCTCATTGAACAACTGAGCCTTAGAAACTTTACCCAACTCAGGGTGTCCGTGCTCGTCATATGTGAACTTAACACCGCTTGCCTCAAGCTCTGCGTGGCTCAACTCGTGGAATACTCCCTCAGAGATCATAATCGCACCATAAGAGATACCCATAATCTTTCTCTTGATAATTGAAGAGATTGCCATATTGATAATCTTCTCGGCAGTGATTTTTGTCTTGTTGAACATCTCCGGGATAACAATCATAGGATAGTGGCAAGTTGCGCCGATTCCCAAAGCAAGGTGTCCTGCAGAACGGCCCATAGCTGAAACTACAAACCAGTTGCCGCTTGTTCTTGCATCCTCATAGATAGTGGTTGCAATCTTTGTACCCTCACCTTTGGCAGAGTGGTATCCGAAGGTTGGGATATTCTGCGGAAGAGGAAGGTCATTGTCAATTGTCTTTGGCACGTGGATGTTTGAGATAGGATAGTTCTTTGCCTCAAGGAATTTTGCAATTCTGTTGGCTGTAGAAGCTGTATCGTCACCACCTACAGTAACCAAAAGCTGTATATTGTTGTTTTTAAAGAAGTCCAGGTTAAAGTTCTCTTGGAAATCCACGTCAGATGGTTTGTAACGGCTCATCATCAAATATGAACCGCCTCTGTTGAAAATCCAGTCTGCTGTAACAAAATCCAACTCGCAGAAGTTTGGATCCGGTGAGAATAGACCTTTATAACCGCCGTGAAGGCCCAATACCCTGTAATCGTTCTGAATAAATGTTTTTGCAATACTGCCCACCACAGTATTCATTCCAGGTGCAGGTCCGCCACCTGTTAGAATAACAATTGATTTTTTCATTATATATAGAATCTGTTTACTTTCGGGCGCAAATTTATCACTTTTATTAAAATTATGCGTATTTTTGTTAGATATTTTTTTGACAAGTGAACAAAAGGGAGATTAAAATACGGATAGATCAGCTCAAATCGGAGCTTAACGGGCACAATCACAGATATTATGTCTTGAATGCACCTGTAATAACTGATTTCGAGTATGACATCCTGATGAATGAACTCATCTATCTTGAAAAGCAATATCCCGAATATGCAACAGCCGACTCCCCTACCCAGAGGGTGGGCAGCGACCTGTCGGATAACAAGAGTGATGATAAAATTACCGTCAAGGATGGTCTGCAGAGCGGTTTTTCACAAGTGGAGCATAAAAATCCTATGCTTTCACTTGCCAATACTTATGATTATAATGAATTGTATGCCTTCAACGAGCGGATAACCAAAGCTACAGATGGCCAATTTACATATAATTGCGAGCTAAAATTTGACGGAACAGCCATCTGCCTCATCTATAAGGATGGGGAACTTGAGCGGGCTCTTACCAGAGGTGACGGCTCAAAAGGAGATGATGTAACCCTCAATATCAGACAGATAAAATCTATCCCACATAGGCTCAAGGCAGGCAGCGGATATCCGGCAGAATTTGAGATAAGAGGAGAGATATATATGCCATACAGGGCATTTGATGAGTTGAACCTTCAAAGGGAGAGAGATGAAGAGGCTCCTTTCGCCAATCCGAGAAATGCAGCTTCCGGTTCAGTCAAGTTACTGGACAGCAAACTTGTAGGAGAAAGGGGTCTTGAGTGCACACTCTACCATCTGATTGCACCAGGAATTGAGATTCCTACCCACAGAGAGGCCCTTGAAGCTGCCGCATCATGGGGTTTGCCTGTATCGGAGTATTCAAAGGAATGTAAAAACATTGAGCAGATAATAAGCTACATAGAGGAGTGGGATATAAAGAGGAAAACGCTTCCGTTTGCCACAGATGGAATGGTAATCAAGGTCAATCAGCTGCAGCTGCAGAGGAGCCTCGGGTACACGGCTAAATCGCCACGATGGGCAACAGCCTACAAATTCAAACCGGAAGAGGCCCTTACGGAGTTGTTGTCGATAGATTATCAGGTAGGAAGAACCGGTGCCATAACACCTGTTGCCAACCTCTCTCCGGTACAGTTGTCGGGTACAATTGTAAAACGCGCCTCACTGCATAACTCCGAACAGATGGAGCTGCTCGACATCCATCTGGGAGATTTTGTCTATGTGGAAAAGGGTGGCGAAATCATCCCTAAAATTACAAGGGTAGAGAGAGAAAAGAGAAGAGCAGATGCTGTAAAGGCAGAATTTCCAAAATATTGTCCGGATTGCGGCACCCCGCTTGTAAAGGATGAGGATGAGGCAAAATCATTCTGTCCAAATTCCGACAGGTGCCCAATGCAGATTAAGGGAAAATTCATCCACTTTACCGGAAGGAAAGCGATGAATATAAATGCCGGAGAGGCAACAATAGAGCAGCTCTACAATAAAGGGTATATAAAAGAGTTGAGCGACCTCTACAAACTTACAAAGGAGCAGTTGCTCACTCTTGACAAATGGAAAGAGAAATCGGCAGACAACTTCATCAGGTCTATAGAGGAGAGCCGTAATACACCTTTCCACAGAGTGCTGTATGCCCTTGGTATAAGATACATTGGTGAGACAACGGCAAAAGATCTTGCTGCTTCAATGAAAAATATCGGCAATCTGGCTTCTGCATCAAGAGATGAATTGTTGAATATTGAGGAGGTTGGCGAGAAACTTGCCGACTCAATCATAAGTTACTTCTCCTCCGAAGAGCACCTGAAGGTAATAAGGGAGCTCCAAGAGGCGGGCATCCAAATGGAGAGCGGAGCTGAAGGCAAGGAGATTCTATCAGACAGACTTGAGGGAAAGATAGTGGTTGTATCGGGAACCTTTACAATTCCGAGAGATGAGCTGAAGGGAGTAATAGAACAACACGGAGGCAAGATAGGCAGCTCTATCTCCAAGAATACCGACTATATGGTAGCCGGAGAGAAATGTGGAGAGAGCAAATTGCAGAAGGCAGCAAAATTTGGAACTAAAATTATAAGTGAACAGGAATTATACGGAATATTGAAATGAAAGAGATTAAAATAAGGGAAAAGATCTGGTACGTTGGTGTAAACGACAGAAGAAAAGAGTTGTTTGAAAACAATTGGCCGCTCCCATACGGAGTGAGCTATAACTCATATTTGATAAATGACAATAAGAGCGCTCTTATCGAGACAGTTGAGGCAGGTTCAAGCAGCGACTATCTCAACAAGATAGAGAGAGTGCTTGACGGGAAAAAACTTGACTATCTGATAATCAACCATCTTGAGCCTGACCATGCAAGTATGATTGATGCAGTAATGGCAAGACATCCGGAAATCACACTTGTAGGAAATGCCCAGACACTCAAGATTCTCAAGCTCTACTACAAAATTGGGGATTCACAATTCCTTACAGTAAAGGATGGTGACAAACTTGAATTGGGAGAGACAACTCTCCAGTTCTTCATCACCCCTTGGGTACACTGGCCAGAAACAATGGTAACATATGAAGCAAGCAACCGCATCCTCTTCTCTTGCGACGCATTTGGAGGATTCGGCACATTGGATGGCGGCATATTTGATACAAACAACAACTTTGAGGAGTTCTATCTCTCTGAAATGAGACGCTACTACTCAAATATCGTAGCAAAATACAGCAATATGGTACAGAAGGCTCTTGCCAAACTTCAGGGGCTCCCTGTCGATATGATTGCACCATCACACGGCCTATTATGGAACAATCCTGCTAAAGTTATCGGGCTGTACGACAAATGGAGCAGGTATGAGAGTGAAACTGGTGTAGTTATTGCATACGCCTCTATGTACGGAAACACCGCACAGATGGCCGATTATATAGGTAATGCCATAGGAAGCAAGGGTATCCCTGTCAGAACTTTTGATGTGTCGAAGAGCCACGTCTCATATCTTTTGAATGAGATATGGAGATACAAGGCTGTAGTTCTCGGCACCTGTGCATACAATACCAAAATGCACCCGATGATGGAGCATCTTTGCAATGAACTTGACCTTAACCAGCCAAAAAACAAGATTGTTGCACTATTCGGCTCATCAACCTGGAACGGCGCAGGTGTTAAAGGACTCAAGAAATTTGTGGAGGAGCAGGGATATGAGACAATAGAACCTGTTGTAGAGCTTATGGGTTCCGCTTCACCTGAAAAGATGGAGGAGCAGGCTGACAAACTTGTTGAGGCATTGGTGGAGAGGTTGAAGTAAAACTAATTTGAAATTAAATTATAGAATTATAGGAGAATTTATAGAAGAGCTGATTATGGAGAAGAGAATTAAAGGTACTACTAACAGAGCAACAATGACTGTTACCTGTGAAGATACTGCAAAAGCATACAGTTCTGGAGCTCTTGAAGTTTTTGCCACACCAGGAATGGTTGCACTGATGGAGTGCGCAGCATTTGAATTGCTAAAAAAAGAGAATCTCGACAGTGTGGGAACCGAGCTCAATATACAACATACAAGAGCTTGTCTTCCAAGCACTGAAGTATGGGCTGATGCAACTGTTGAGGAGATTGAAGGAAACAAGGTCAAATTCAGCGTTGTGGCCTACGATTCAAAAGGTGAGATAGGAAAAGGCCTTCACACCCGTTATATAATTGACGCCGCAAGGTTTATGGCAAAATTAAACAAACAGTAAATTGAGGGAACTTTATGACGAAATAAAGAGCCTTTACAAATGGCTCATAAAGTTTATAACTTTTGATATCTGGCATCTGAATCTTGATGATTTCGGAAAGGCCAAGAGACGCTTCATAAAATACCTTAAGATAGCTCTGATAACAATCAGGGAGTCAGGAAATGACAAATTGGGGCTGTTTGCTGTCTCTCTCAGCTTTTTCACAGCGATGTCGGCAGTACCATTTGTTGCAGTCGCATTTGTTATTACGGGTGGAATGGGTATCGAGACGCGTCTGCGGGAGCTTATTTTTGAACAATTCCCGGGGAACCATGAAGTAATAAACAGCGTCATAGGGTTTGCCAACAATATAATCATCAGTTCAAAACAGGATATATTTGGAGTAATAAGCTGTCTCTTCTTTGTCTGGATCATAATATGGCTTATTCTCAATATAGAGAAGAGTTTCAATGAGATATGGAAGGTGGAGCGAGGCCGCTCAATAGCAAAGAGGCTTCTCTACTACATAGGCATACTCATAACTGCACCATTTATGATTTTTATCTACCTTTCACTCTTTTCGGCATTCAGCAACAGCGGAAATTCCATATTGGGAATCAGCCAGAGTGAATCGGCAGGTATTTTTCTGCAATGGTTGCTCTTCTATGGAATCATCACTTTTACATTTACCATAATGTACAAGTATATTCCAAATGTGAAGGTGAGATTTTCGGCAGCATTCAATGCCGCATTGATTTCTGCTATGGCTTTTGTCATAATGCAGTATCTCTATCTTGAAACACAGATACTGGTATCCAGAATCAATGCAGTTTATGGAGCATTTGCTGCAGTTCCTCTCTTCCTTATCTGGACAAATGTGAGCTGGATAATAGTCCTCATTGGTGCTGAGATTTCCCACGCATTCCAATATGTGGAGAATTATGTGGTGAAAAATGATGGTAGAATTATAAAAAATAGGGAGATTACGAAATGATGAATATGGAATTGACAAAGGATGCTGTAGATTTCATCAATGATGACTATCTGCACTCCCTCATTGAGAATACAGTTGAAGATCCTGTGAGGATAAAGGAGATATTTGAAAAGAGCAGACGCAAACAGCCGCTCTCAGTTGAGGAGACGGCAGCACTGCTTGCCATCAAATCACCAGAGGGGATCAAAGAGCTGTTTGATACAGCCAGAGAGCTCAAACGTTCGATATATGGCAACAGGATAGTTATATTTGCACCTCTCTACATAGGTAATCTATGTGTAAACAACTGCAAATATTGCGGTTTCAGAAGCTCATCAGAATCGACTGTGAGAAAGACTCTGAACCATAATGAACTGGTTGAGGAGATTCACAATCTTGAGGATGAGGGACACAAGAGGTTGATTCTGGTATTTGGAGAGGCGCCAAAATATACACCCGAGTTCATTGCTGAGTGCGTAAGGACCTGCTATGCAACCAAGAAAGGCAATGGAGAGATCCGCAGGGTCAATATAAATGCCGCACCGCTCGACATAGAGGGATACAAGGTTGTCAAAGAGGCTGGAATAGGCACATTCCAGGTATTTCAGGAGACATACCATAAGGAGACATATGCAAAATACCACCCTGCCAATACAATAAAAGGAAACTATATGTGGCGTCTGAATGCAATGGACAGGGCTTTTGAGGCTGGAATTGACGATATGGGAATCGGCGCCCTCTTTGGACTCTATGATTGGAGGTTTGAGGTATTGGGCCTTGTAACCCACGCGCTGTATCTGCAGAACAAATATGGAGTTGGCCCCCATACAATAAGTTTTCCGCGTATCCAGCCGGCACAAGGGATGAACCTTGAATTGCCATACAGGGTAAATGACCTTGAATTCAAGCAGCTCGTTGCTGTTTTAAGACTTGCCGTGCCTTATACCGGACTGATTATGACAGCAAGGGAGAGCAAGGAGATAAGAGATGAGGTGATTGAATTTGGCGTATCCCAGATAGATGCAGGAACAAAGCTTGAAATAGGCGGTTATCAGAAAGAGAAGGATAAAGAGCAGGAACTCGATAAGGAGCAGTTCAAAATCGGTGATACCAGAGATTTGGACGAAGTGATGTACTGGCTTCTCAAGAGGGGCTTTATACCAAGCTTCTGCACCTCCTGCTATAGAGTGGGCAGAACCGGAGAACACTTTATGGAGTTTGCCATACCAGGATTCATAAAGCAGTTCTGCACACCTAACGCAATGCTCACACTTGCAGAGTATCTCGAAGATTACTCATCTGAAAAGACCAAGGAGGCGGGGTATGAGCTGATACAGAAAACTCTCGACTCTATGGCTGAGAGTGAGCAGAAAAATAAGATCATCTCCAGACTGGAGGCAATTAAAAAGAGTGAAAGGGATTTATTGTTCTGATGATGTTTACCAAAGAGGACAACGATTTAATCTATCGTGAATTTGAGACACTTCGGCAGGCAAGTCTGAAGCGTTGCGCCAATCAGGAGGAGTATGATGGTGTAGTGCGTGCATTTGAATTTGCCAACGAAGCACATAAGGGGGTAAGGCGCCGCTCTTCGGAGCCCTATATCATCCACCCCATTGCCGTTGCCAAAATTGTGGTTCAGGAGATAGGCCTGGGTTATAAATCTATCGTAACGGCGCTACTTCACGATATCGTAGAGGATACAGAGTATACTGTCGATGACATATCGCGTCTCTTTGGAAGCAAAGTTGCATCTCTTGTCGACGGACTTACAAAGATAAAGTCGGCAATGGATACCAACCGTAACAAGAGCCTTGACTCTGCCAACGAAAAACTCTCTGAGAGTGAAGAGAAATCTCTTCAGGCAGAAAATTTCAAAAGAATCCTGCTTACTCTGAATGACGATGTGAGGGTTATCCTTATTAAGCTTGCAGACAGATTGCATAATTTGAGGACAATTGACTCAATGCCGGAGAGGAAAAAGGACAAGATTCTTAGCGAAACGATGTATATCTTCATACCTCTGGCTCACAGGCTCGGACTCTACAGCATAAAGTCGGAGATGGAGAATATCTGGCTTAAATTCAGACAACCGGACGATTATAACGCAATCAGGTCGAGACTGGATGAATATACAAATGAGAAGGGAAGCGTCATCGACCGCTTCATTGAACCTATAGATGCCATACTGAGGAAAGAGGGGTATAAATTCACCATTACGAGGAGGACCAAGACCCCCTACTCCATCTGGCGAAAGATGAAGAAGAAGGGTATCCCGTTTGACCAGATATACGACCTATTTGCCATAAGGATAATATTTGACCCTTCAAGCAATAAGACTGAACGTCAGCAATGTTACGATATATTCTCTCTTATCTCTGCCGATTACATCTCCAAGGCAGACAGGATGAGAGATTGGGTAGGACGCCCTAAATCAAATGGATATGAGGCGCTGCACTGTACTCTTATGAGTCCTCAAGGCAGTTGGGTGGAGGTACAGATACGCTCAAAAAGGATGGATGAGATAGCAGAGCGTGGTCTTGCTGCCCACTGGAGCTACAAGGGAATCCAGAAGAATGAGAGCGAACTTGACAACTGGCTCAATATGGTAAGGGAGGTTCTTGAGAACCCCGATGTGAGTGCCCTTGAATTTCTCGACAAGTTCCATACCGGCCTGCTTGCTCAGGAGATATATATCTTCACCCCTACTGGTGATTCCAAAAAGCTCTCCAAAGGGGCTACCGCTCTGGACTTTGCCTATCACATCCATACGGAGGTGGGCAGCCGCGCCATTGCCGCCAAGGTCAATTTCAAACTTGTACCGCTTTCACATACCCTCCAGAATGGAGATCAGGTGGAGATTATTACGGCAGAGACACAGAGACCAAAGAGGGAGTGGCTGAATTTTGTCACCACAACCAAGGCAAAGAGGCTCATCTACGATGCACTTAAGGCAGATCTCAAAAACTCGATAAAGGAGGGCCAGAATGCCCTTGACAAGGAGCTGGCGAGGTTGGGAGTGACACCGCAAAACAGAGTCTTCAAAAAACTTCTTCTGGCCTATAACCTCAACAACAAAGATGAACTCTACAACAAGATTGGCACCGGACTTATTGATCTTGCCGGTCTTGAAAAAATCCTGAAAAAGAATACAGAGAACAAGATTGTCAAATTCTGGAATCTGCAATTCTTCTTCGGCGGGTCAAACAGGGATGAAGATGAGGAGGGCAGAACTGTCGGGACAAAAGAGAAGATCGACAAGAAAAAGGATTACCTTCTTCAGGAGAATCCTCTCGATGAGACACTCACATATAAAGTGGCCGAATGCTGCAATCCCATACCGGGTGATCCCATTATAGGTTTTCTTGATGAGAACAATGAGGTGATAATACACAAAAAGGTCTGCAGGGAGGCAATAACACTTGCATCTGTCCACGGAGGAAGGATAATAAATGCCAAATGGACCAAACATACCGTTCTCTCATTTCTTGCCAGGATAGAGATAAAAGGTATTGACAGAATTGGTATAGTAAATGATATAACAAAATATATCACGCTGGTTTTGAGCGTGAATATAAGGAAGATACATTTTGAGACCCACGACGGAATCTTTGAGGGATACATAGATCTCTATGTACACAATACAGAAGATCTTGACCAGATTATAAAACGGATACTCGAGATAAAGGGTGTAGAGAATGTTATCAGAGTAGATATAAAAGAGTAATATGAGATATTTCAACATTATAAAGAGGAATTTTGTCAAATTGGGAGTTGCCCTTCTTATTGGAGCATACTCACTGCACACTTCATCTTGTGCCAATACATCAGGTGCCCCGACAGGAGGTCCAAAGGATACTATCCCCCCTGTTATTGTAGCAACACTGCCAGATTCACAGGCAACCAATGTTCCCTGCAACAAAACGGAGATAATCCTCACCTTCAATGAGTATATCCAACTGAAGGAGGCCGACAAAAATATACTCCTCTCACCACCTCAGAAGAAGAGGCCAAAGACAAAGATCAAGGGAAAGAGCCTTGTGGTAACATTTCCGGAACCTCTTGACTCCAACCGTACCTACACCTTGAATTTTGGTGCAGCATTGGCCGACAACAACGAGGGAAACCAGATTCCCAACTATGCATACAGCTTCTCAACAGGAGACTATATAGATTCGATGCTCATAAGCGGTACTGTTCTTGACTACTCAACCCTGCTGCCCCAAAAGGGAATTACTGTTGCAGTCTATGCCAATCCTCAGGATTCATCCGTTTTCAAGGTTCTTCCAGATGCTGTAACCAAGAGCGACGAGTGGGGATACTTCTGCATCAGGAATGTGAAGCCGCAACCATACGCAATCTACGCATTCAAGGATGACAACAACAATAACCTATATGACCCGGGTATAGAATCCGTCGGTTTTATAGATTCAATGGTCACTCCGGATGTAGTTATGAAGCCGGGGCTGCCACAGCTTGCCAGCTATGACATTAAGGATACTCTCTCCAACCTGATGCGTCCGAGCGAGATGGATCTCTATATCTTCAAGGAGAAATCTGCAGTTCAATATATCTCCAGATATGAGAGATTTTCTCATAGAGGATCATTCATCAAGTTCAATGCTCCTGATGTAATAATTGACTCGTTCGCCATAAGAGGGGTAGATTCAAAGAGAATAATCAAGCACTTCAACCAGACAAAGGATAGTGTTGCCTTTTGGGTAAATATTGGAGCAAAACTTCCCGATACGCTATTTCTCGGAATCAAATATCACAAAACAGATTCTCTTGGAAATAATGTACCGACAGTTGAAAATCTCCAGCTTGTGGCGCCAAGGGAGAAGCAGGCCGACAAACGCAACCAGAGACAGACAGTAGATCAGGAGCGTAAGGATCTGCTCAAGTTTGACCTCCAGGCCGATCCAAAGATGGTGGAACAGACAGGTTTTGTATTCGAGTTCCCCGAGCCTCTTGCTGTAGCCAAGTTTGACACACTCAAATTTACGACAAGTACCCCAAGAGGTGTTGTTACAGATGAGAAGTTTAGTGTTGTGCAGGACAGTCTGAATATAAGGAGATATATCCTCCGTCCCGACAATCCTATAAAACCGGGCAACGACTATCTGCTCAAGATACCGATGGCTGCCTTCAGGGATA
Source organism: Candidatus Egerieisoma sp. (assembly GCA_045594125.1). GTDB lineage: Bacteria > Bacteroidota > Bacteroidia > Bacteroidales > UBA932 > Egerieousia. The sequence continues at coordinate 13,643 of JAZNXX010000061.1, read as the reverse complement.
TCAATGGCTTTACAAACGACTCGCTCGACAAGAAGATAATTCTTCCGTCCGACGACAAATTGAGTTCCATAACACTTGAAATGAGAGGTGTAGATGCCCGCTACATTGTTGAACTGGTAAACGACAAGAGAGACCGTCTCTTCAGGAAATACATCATTACCGGAGATTGTGAACTTCTGTTCCCATACCTCGACAAAGGAATCTACTCCATCAGGATTACAGAAGACAAAAACAGCAATGAGCTGCTTGATCCTGGAGCGGTGCTGGAGAAGAGACAGCCTGAGATGGTGCGTCTCTACAAACTTGAGGATGGCAATAGTGCCATAACTCTCGAAGAGAAGACAGACCTTATACAAACTGTCGATTTGAATGAACTATTTAACTAATGAGAAGATGAAGATCAGGGCAATATATATACTTACTGCTATTCTGCTCCTTACTGCCGGCATTTCACAAAGTTATGGACAGGTGAACGATCAGGGCGATACCACAAAAAGGGCAACCGTTGACATATACAAGGAGTTTGACGACAACTCATTTGCAGAGGCAACCAAGAAGATAAAGGACAGCTCTCTTATTGCCCAACATCTAATTGGTGTAAAGGTGGGCTACAATATGACAAATGTCTCATTCAGCCAGGATATTGAGCATAAAAGCATAAATTCTCCGAAAAACTTCGGTATCTACTACACCTACTACCACTCACTTTGGAAGAATATGCCATATTTCGGCATCCAGACGGGACTTGAATATTCGGAGATCGGATATACTGCAATCAACGAGACAGAGACTGCAAACATTGAGATTGAAGAGAGGTACCAGACTATACAAATGCCCTTGCTCTCCCAATTCAGAATAGATTTCTGGAAGATGAGGGTTATGATAAATCTTGGTCCATACGGATACTATATCACTTCAACAGATATGGAGGGAGGAATCCCTGAGACCACAAACAAATTTGGTGTGGGTATAATGGGAGGAGGCGGTATTGCTCTTGTATTGAAGCCCATTGAACTCCATCTGGAGTGCAACTATAAATATGCCCTGTCGCACTACTATGACCCCGAGATCTATTCAGAAGACCATTGGCTCTATACCCACTCCAACCAGATGATATTCTCATTTGGAGTATTCTACAGATTAGGCGGAGGAAAAGCATACAGAAAATGAAAAAGATAAGCGTAAAGATAAATGATGTAGAGATTGGCTCTACTGGCCGTGCGGTTGTACAGACAATGTGCAACACACATACACAAGAGATAGAGAAATCTGTGGCCCAATGCAAAAGGATGATTGATGCCGGTGCAGAGATAATAAGACTAACAACGCAAGGGATAAAGGAGGTTGAAGCGCTCGAATCCATCAAAGCAGAACTGCGCAGAGAGGGATATAAGACCCCATTGGTTGCTGATGTTCACTTCAGTTCAGAGGTTGCCATAGCGGCAGCCAAAGTTGCAGACAAAGTGAGGATCAACCCAGGCAATTTTGCAAAGGAGCACACAGTGGCACAAAGAGAGTTTTCAAAATTCCTTGCAGTATGCAAGGAGTATGGCACTGCCGTAAGGATAGGCCTTAACCACGGATCATTGGGGGAGAGAATCATCAATCTCTACGGCGACACACCTCTCGGTATGAAGGAGGCAGTTATGGAGTGGCTTGATATGTGCATCAAGGAGAATTTCTACAATGTGGTAATCTCGCTCAAGGCGAGCAATACGGTAGTTATGGTAAACGCCTACAGGCTGCTCTATAAGGCGATGGAAGAGAGAGGTATACTATTTCCCCTTCACCTTGGTGTTACCGAGGCAGGAAATGGTGATATGGGCAGAATCAAATCTGCAGTAGGAATTGGCGCCCTTCTTGGAGAGGGTATGGGTGATACAATAAGAGTGTCACTCACAGAAGACCCCGTTAATGAGATACCGGCAGCTCAGACATTGTCAAACTATTTTGCTGACAGGGATAGCTATTCAAAGGACTACGAATCAATAAAGGATGCGATGACAGGAAGTGTTAAGCCCGTGCTCCACTATAAAGAGAAGAGTTGGAATGACTTTATAATAAAAGCCTCTGCCCTATTTGGCCCACTTCTGCTTGACAAAAAGATAGATGACTTTGATGTCAGCTGTACAATCAATGGGGAGCATTTTGGAAAGAGTTCAGAGAAAATCCTTGAATTCAAGGATAACCTTATGCAGGCATCACGAAGAAAATTCACAAAACCTGAATATATCGCTTGTCCCGGATGTGGAAGGACTCTATATAACCTTGAAGAGACCTTCAATGAGGTAAAGAGACGTACAGCACACCTTAAGGGTGTACGGATTGCCGTAATGGGATGTATAGTCAACGGTCCGGGCGAGATGGCTGATGCAGATTATGGATATGTGGGTGAAGGACGGGGAAAAGTGGCCATTTACAAAGGCAAAGAGGCTGTAAAACATTCAGTTCCACAAGAGGAGGCGATTGATGCCTTGCTGGAAATAATAGCACAAGATCAATCCAGATAAAACTCAGGAGGGTGAATCTTAAAGAATCACCCTCCTTTAAATTTACTCAAAAGAGTAGAGTTCCGATGAGACCCTTCTTGGCAGTGTCTTGAGAATAAGATCGCTGCCAACCTTTACACCAACCTCCCTGAGAGCTTTTGAAGCATATTCAACTGCAAGTTGGGGAGTGTTGTTGTTTTCACTCAGATGGCATAAGAAAATATGGCTCATACCCGGATGGTAAGCCCTCTTCAAAATTGATCCGCACTGCTCATTGCTCAGATGTCCGTTACCCTCCGCAATCCTCAACTTGAGTTCCGGGCTGTAACCGCCGTGCAAAAGCATATCAAGGTCATAATTGCTCTCAAGAATAAGGATATCAGCCAGCGAAGAATATTTCACAATATCATCTGTAACTGCACCTGCGTCAGTAATGAAGGTAAAGCGTTTGCCATCAATCTCAATGTGGTATCCAACAGTCTCTGTGGCATCGTGCGGAACCTCAAACGGGATAATCTTTACGGAATCATATACCGTAATGGAATCAAGTAGGGTTTTTCTCACACATCCGCCCAACTTTCCCCTTGTGCAAAAATGGTTGGAGAGCACCCTGTGCAGCCTCTCCGTTGCATATATGGGTACATTCAGTTTCTGGGCCACTATTCCGAGGCTCTTTATATGGTCGATATGATCGTGACTTACCAGAACAAATTTTATGGATTCAATAGGAATATTGTGCTCGGCAAGCCTCTTCTTGATAGTCCTTGGCCCAATACCTGCATCAATGAGAAAAGCAGTCTCTTCATCTCCAATGTAGTAGCAATTGCCATTGCTGCCGCTCGACAAACTTACAAATCTAACCATTACTCACCCCTCAATACTATCTCAAGCTCATCAGCCAAGTTTTTATTGACATCATAGAAGAGGGTCCTGAATCCCTCCTTTGCAGCTGCCTCAATATTGGCAACGGCATCATCTATAAAGAGCGACTCTTCCGGAACCATTCCCGACTCCTCAATAACCTTTCTGAAGATTTCCGCCCCTGGTTTTGAACGGTTGAGTTCAAAAGAGAGATAACAATGGGTAAAGAGCTCCTCAGTTGCAACACCTGCAACCTCTTCAAACATTCTCTTTGAAATCCTCCAGCAAATAGGATTATTGTTGCTCAAAACATAGATGTTATACCTCTTTGAAAGTTCCTTTATAAGATTCGCCTTATACTCCGGAATCTCTATCAGAAACGCATCAAGCGCAGAAACTATATCATCATCTGTCACATCAGCTTTAGTTGATATAGCCCTGACATTGTCACAGAACTCATTATCACCTATATCACCATTCTCATAAGCGGCAAAAAAGCCTTTCTGAAGATACGGGGTAAGGTACTCTCCGAAATTGGGCACACCAGCCACAGTATCAAATGCCTTGAGGCACTTCTCTTTATCGAGTGTCAATATCACACCACCCCAATCAAAAACAAGATTTTTAATCATTCCTATCCATATCTAATTCAACAATTAAATTTCCTATAGAGTAGAGATAATTCTTGTAAAGAGCCTGGTCATTCTGTCAGCTGCAGCATCGGCAGCCTTAACCACATCATCACCATCATTTACATAATCCTCAGCATAGTCGTCGTGCGCCTCATTGGTAATTACAGAGATGCCAAATACAGGAATGGAGCTGTGACGGGCAACTATTACTTCTGGAATTGTACTCATTCCAACTGCATCTGCACCTATTGTCCTGAAATATTTATACTCGGCAGGGGTCTCATAAGTAGGTCCTGTACTTGCAAGATAGACACCGCTTTTGAGCACTATGCCCTCCTCCGCTGCAATCTTCTCAGCCAAAGATATAAGCGAAGGCTCGTAAGGTCTTGTCATATCCGGGAATCGCGGTCCGAACTCATCAAGATTTTTACCTATAAGTGGATTGGGCAGGAGATTGATATGGTCCTTAATTACCATAAGATCACCTACTTTAAAATCAAAGTTTACTCCTCCTGCGGCGTTTGATACAAAGAGATACTTTATACCCAAAACCTTCATTACCCTTATCGGCAGTGTCACCTGCTCCATAGGATATCCTTCATAATAGTGGAATCTGCCCTGCATTGCCACAACAGGTTTGCCTCCCAATTTTCCTGCAATAAGGTTGCCTTTGTGGCCTACTGCTGTAGATGCCGCAAAGTTTGGAATCTCATTATAAGGTATCACAACAGCCTCTTCAATCTTGTCACCGAGCTTGCCCAATCCGCTTCCGAGGACAATACCTGCAACTGGGATAAAATCTCCAAGCCTGGATTTAATATAGGCAGCCGCCTCATTAATTCTAACTAATCTCTGATCCATATCTTGTCAGCTTTAATAATCTCTTCTACATTAATAATTTTCTGTAAAGATGGTTTACCCTCTCCAATATCTCCTCCTCTCCTGCAACTTTCCTGCCCTGCATTACAATTTTGCCATCTATAATGACAGTATCCACACAAGAACTGTTTGCCGAATAGACAAGGTTTGCAAGGAAGTTGAAATTTGGGGTAAATGCGTAATTGTTTATATCTATGATTGCCAGATCAGCCAATGCCCCCTCCTCTATCTTTCCGGAGTTGAGACGCAAAGATTGTGCGCCATTGAGCGTTGCACAATCGAGAAGTTCATTCAGAGGCATTGCTGTAGGATCCTCACGCCACGCCTTCTGAAGAAGGGCTGTAGTCTTCATTGCCTCTATCATATCAAGATTGTTGGATGAGGCACAACCATCAGTTCCTATGGAGACTGTCAGACCTGCCTCCTTGAACTCTTTATACTTGAACTTATATCCCGAGCACAACTTGAGGTTGGAGTTGATATTGTGTACAAGCTTTACATCATTCTTTGCCAGAATATCAATATCCTCATCATCTATCCATACACAATGGGCAGCGAGCACTTCCGGACCCAAAACTCCCAATTTTTCGAGATATCTGGTTGGGGTCAGGCCGTGCAGAGCCATTGAATCATCATTCTCCTTCTTTGTTTCGGAGAGATGTATATGGAGCAAAAGATCATTCTTTCTTGCAAAATCACTCGCCCATACAATACTCTTCTCACTTACGCTGTATGGAGCGTGGACCGCTATTGCGAATCTGTTAAGATCGCTCCAATCCCTGGATTTGCTATAGAGTTCAAGGCACTCCTTTTTTTGTAATCCGGCCTTTGATTCATCAAAAAGATCAAGTATCACATAAGGATTCAACGATCTCATTCCCATCTCAGAGATTGCCTTTACTGCAGAATCTATCATCCAATACTGGTCGTTGAATGTAGTTGTTCCGCTCTTTATCATCTCAAGACAGGCAAGTTTGGTACCCCAATAGATGAGTTCGGGATCGAGACGGGGCTCCATCTCCCATATAATGTCGAGCCACTCTTTCAGAGGCGAATCCTCATTTACTCCCCTCATCAGGGTCATCGCACTATGTGTATGCATATTCACAAAACCCGGAATGAGCGCTTTGCCGGAGCCGTCAATGATGGTAACGTGAGCACCCTGGTCGAACTCCATATCAACCGATATATCTTCAGCCAATCCCGAATCGGCAATCTTTGCAATAATATTATCCTCTATCAATACATCCTTGAGACTATTATCAACCAAAATTCCCTTAATCAATATTCTTCCCATACAATCATTTTAATAATATTAACATCCAAAGATAATCATAAAATTCTCTCAAATTCCAATTAAGGAGTAGCAACAAAAGAAAATATGGAGTAAATTCGCTCAAAAAAAATGAAATTAGCCTGGCTTGACATAAATGCCTCATACTCCCATTCCTCTCTCGCTCTCGCGGCACTTGAGGCCCAGCTTGACGACAAATTGAGGTCAAAATGTGAATGGCACATCGTTGAAGGAACAATAAAAAGCGACCCGGACAGACTGATTGCCAGGATTCTTGAGATTTCACCCGACTTTATATTTGCAACCTGCTGGCTCTTCAACCACGAATATCTGATGAGCATTCTCTCCAAAGCCAAAGCTTTGAATCCCAATATCAGCATTATACTGGGCGGACCTGAATTTCTCGGTAACAACAGGACTTTTCTCCAAAAAAACAGTTATGTGACTGCTGTTTTCAAGGGTGAAGGTGAAGAGATATTCCCCCAATTCATAAGGATTATCACAGGAGATGAGAATAGGGAGAGTTGGCGCGAATTGCCCGGTTTTGAATATAAAGAGAACCAGACAGGTACCTACATAGGCAAAAATGAGGTGAAGGTAGAAGATTTTGCAGGATTAAAGAGTCCTGAAGAGTCAGGATTTTTCAGATGGGACAAGGCTTTCATACAGATAGAGACCTCACGCAACTGTTTTAACAGCTGCCGCTTCTGCGTCAGCGGCATAGGTTCAGCCCCAATTATGAATATTCCACTGGAAGAACTTGAATTGAGACTGCAAAGAGTGGTGGATAAAGGTATCAGAGAGATCCGAATTCTTGACAGGACATTCAACGGGAACCCCAAAAGGGCGGTTGAACTCCTTGAGATATTCAACAAATTCAATGGCAAACTCAAATTCCATCTCGAAATACATCCTGCACTGCTCAACCTTAAGATAAGGGAAAAACTTCAGGAGCTGCCTGAAGGGCTGCTCCATATTGAGGCAGGAATCCAGAGTCTGAATGGAGAGGTACTTGAACTTTCATCTCGTAAAGGAGATGCAGCGGACGCCATAGAGGGTCTGCGGTTTCTGCTTTCACTCAAAAAATTTGAAATCCACACAGATTTTATAGCTGGGCTGCCTGGATACAGCTACACCAACCTGATGGATGATATAAGGAGAATGGTCTGTATCGCTCCCGACGAAATACAGCTGGAACTCCTCAAGCTCCTGCCCGGTACCCATTTCAGGGAGAACGCCTTCAAATATGGAATAAAATACTCTCCATTACCACCATACGAAGTGCTTCAAACTGAAGAGATCACATTCGAAGAGCTTAAAAAGAGTATGATTCTCTCAAAAATGATTGAATTCTGGTATAACGACAGTAGCTGGAGAGAATATTTCTCAACAATAGTGAGGGAGGAGCCGGATTTTCTGGCAAACTATACAGAAGAGCTCTATCTGAGCGATTTTGCCGGGACACTCTATAGCTATGAATCAAAAGCAATGATGCTCTACAACTATTGCAGGAGATACTATCCAAAACATCTGCAGATGCTCTCATTGGGATGGATATGCAACGGTCTGTCAATAAAGAAGGAGCCTGCCCAAAATTTGAAAAGCTGGAAAATCACTGAGGAGAAGATAAAAAATCCTCTCTTTGAACCCGAAAATTACCAGAACAGCTACTGGTGGATGGATATTGGAGAGGAGAGATATTGGTTTGTATACAATAAGAGTATCGACCGCAACAGACCTGTAAAGGTTCTGAAGGAGAGAAGGAAAGAGCTCTAAAAGGAGAGAGAGATCAATATACTGTCTTATTATAAAAATAAAGTTATCAAACAATTTATTGAACAATTTTGAAGTAAAATAGGAAATATCAAAACATAATGTTATATTTGTAGATAATAAGTTATAATCTATAAATGGCGCATAAATAATTGAAAAGTGCAGATGATTAAACAAAAAATTGTAAATTTGGTTGAAAAATTCAAGGAGGCATCCCCTACCGTCCAAGGTATGATTGTACTCATAATAATATTGGTGATAGGTATAATTATAAGATGGAGAAGCATAATTGAGGAGATGCTGAGAGGTTTTGACTTTTATAGTGGCAAATAATAAAAATTGATCAGATATGGCTGTAAAAGGAGCAATTGTGGTTGACACAGAGAGGTGTAAAGGCTGTAGCGTATGCATAGAGAACTGCCCTACCCAAACAATAGCACTTTCGCCGGAGGTAAACGGTAAAGGCTATAATTTCTTATATATGAAAAATCCGGAAAACTGTACAGGTTGTACAAATTGTGCTACAGTCTGTCCTGACTCGGTAATTACAGTTTATAGAGTAAAAATCTAATTTTTGGTACAATGGCAGAAAAGGTATTAATGAAGGGAAATGAGGCAATCGCCTATGGAGCAATCAGATATGGTTGCGACGGTTATTTCGGATATCCCATCACTCCCCAATCGGAGGTAATGGAGACACTGATGGCAGAACAACCTTGGAAGAGTACCGGCATGGTTGTACTGCAGGCTGAAAGTGAAACATCATCAATAAATATGCTTTATGGAGGTGCCGCAACAGGCAAAAAGGTTATGACCTCCTCAAGCAGCCCCGGCATAAGCCTTATGTGCGAAGGGTTGAGTTATCTTGCCGGAGCGGAGCTTCCTTGTCTGGTAGTGAATGTAATGAGGGGTGGCCCCGGTCTTGGAACAATCCAGCCAAGTCAGGCCGACTATTACCAGTGCGTAAAGGGTGGCGGCCACGGAGACTACAGAATGATAGTTCTTGCACCTGCATCTGTCCAGGATATGTATGACTTTGTGGATACAGCATTTGAACTTGCATTCAAATATAGGATTCCATCTATGATCCTCTCCGACGGTGTAATTGGCCAGATGATGGAGAAGGTTGAGTTCAGACCCGAAAAGCCGAGACTGACCGATGAGGAGATTATAGAGAGATACGGCTCCTGGGCTGTTACAGGCAAGAGCCGCAACAGAGAGCGTAATCTGATAACTTCACTTGCACTTGATCCACGAGTTCAGGAGGGAACCAATATCAGACTCCAGAAAAAATATAAGGAGATTGAGGAGAATGAGGTACTCTACTCAACCTATATGATGGAGGATGCTGAGTATATGTTTGTGGCCTACGGAAGTATGTCAAGAATATGCGAGAATGTGGTTGAGATGGCCAGGGAGAATGGAATAAAAGTGGGTATGCTCCGTCCTATAACCCTCTTCCCCTTCCCCAAAAAGGAGATTGAATCCTATATACCGCAACTTAAGGGTATCCTCACCGTGGAGATGAGCGCGGGCCAGATGGTCGATGATGTGAGACTTGTTGTCAATGGAAGGATTCCTGTAGATTTTTATGGCAGATGCGGAGGAATAATCCCGTCGCCGGAGGAGATTTACAACCACTTTATAACCCTTGTCAAGAATAAATAATGGAGGCAGCAATGGATATTAAGGAGATTATAAAACCAGAAAACAAAGTTTACGGAAAGAGCCCGTTGCTTAGGGAAGATATTATGCATTATTGCCCGGGATGTACCCACGGTGTTGTTCACAAGCTGATTGCAGAGGTAATAGAAGAGATGGGAATTCAGGAGGATACCATAGGAATATCACCGGTAGGTTGTGCAGTACTCGCATATAACTATATTGATGTTGACTGGCAGCAGTCGGCTCACGGAAGGGCTCCGGCACTTGCCACAGCAGTAAAGAGACTTCACCCCAACAAATATGTCTTCACCTATCAGGGAGACGGAGACCTTGCATCAATAGGTACCGGAGAGGTTATCCACGCCTGCAACAGAGGTGAAAATATAGTTATCATATTCATAAACAACGCAATCTACGGAATGACAGGAGGACAGATGGCCCCTACCACGCTTTTGGGCCAGAAAACAGCCACCACACCATACGGAAGATGCGCAGAACTCAATGGTTATCCTCTAAAGATTACAGAGATGCTGGCTACACTTGAAGGCACCTGCTATGTAACCCGCCAATCGGCCCATACACCTGCGGCTGTACGCAAAGCCAAAAAGGCAATCAGGAAGGCTTTCGAGAACTCTATGATGAAGAAGGGCACATCATTCGTGGAGATTGTGGGAACCTGCAACTCCGGATGGAAAATATCTCCTGTAAAGGCTAACAAATGGATGGAAGAGAATATGTTCCCGTTCTATCCGTTGGGAGACCTTAAAGAGAGATAGAAATCAGTAAAGGAGTAGAAACATTTAAAAGGTAAAAGATGAAAGAGGGAATAATTATAGCCGGATTTGGCGGACAGGGAGTCTTGTCGATGGGAAAGATATTGGCATACTCGGGCATTATGCAGGGTCAGGAGGTAACCTGGATGCCTGCCTACGGACCTGAAATGAGAGGTGGAACAGCAAATGTGACAGTGGTGTTGAGCGACAGGAAGATCAGCTCTCCAATACTCAGCCAATATGATACCGCAATCATACTTAACCAGCAGTCGATGGATAAATTTGAACCGATGGTAAAACCTGGCGGACTTCTCATATATGATCCAAACGGAATAACAAGCCATCCTAAGAGAAGGGATATAGAGATATGCACAATTGAGGCTGCTGAGGAGAGCGCAAGAATGGGTAATACAAAGGCATTCAATATGATAGTATTAGGTGCATACCTGAGTAAAAAGCCAGTTGTTACAATGGAGAATGTTATTGAGGGACTGAAAAAATCCATTCCTGAAAGACATCATCACCTCATTCCTATGAACGAAGCTGCAATAAATGTGGGCAAAGAGAAGATAAAGGAAGTTAAATTTGAGTTGTAGAATTTAAAATATCTATTATCTTTGCATAAAAACAAGGATATGAGTGAGGAGAGCCAAATAGTACTGGGCAGGTTAAAGGGGCATATAGAGAAGATTATATCCTCCTATGAATCTGCTGTTTACGAAAACAATATCCTAAAGGAGAAACTGGCAGCCTCACAAGCGGAGTTGGAAACAAGTAAAAGAACAGTAAAGGAGTTAACAGACAAACTAGAATTATTGCAGTTGACGAATGCCTTCAAGGGTTCGTCTCAAGATATAAAAGAGGCTAAACAGAGAATTGCCAAGCTGATTAGGGAAATTGACAAATGTATTTCTCTACTAAATGACTAATAATGAAGCAACAGATAAAAATAAGCATTGCCGACAGGGTATTCGGATTGAGTGTGCAGGCAGACAAGGAGGAGATGTTCAGGAAGGCTGTGAAGATGATCAACGAGACTGTCGATATGTACAAAGCCAAATTCGCGAATAGGGATATTCAGGATGCACTCTCGATGGCAATACTTAAATTTGCTACAATCATTGTTGATTACGAACAAAAGGATGAGGCAGGTAACTTACTGAATGAATTAAAATTATTAGACAAACAATTGGAAGAATATATACAATCATCCGACCGTTAGGCGATCGCTCTTTGCGAAAATCAACACTAAAACAATACCGGGTGAACCGGACGCCAAAAACAGGCCTAGGTGACCCTTCGGGGGATTCCATTTATGGGACGTTGGAAGTTTGCGGCACTAACCGGAGCCCAAATCTTATACTATAAGGTTTTCAGATAACAGCATCGTTTAACGGTTTTTATATCTTGAAGAGGTCAACTGGAGGCAAAGGCTCAAAAGGCTGGAGTTTCGGGACCTCTTTTCTGTTATAATCAGACTAAACTGGAACTATGTAAAACTTAAACAACATATATATATACAGATATGAACATTTTAATTACCATCATCTTATCACTTGTTGGCATTATTGCAGGATTCGGAGTGGGATACTACATTGTCAACAACGTTGTCCTCAAAAAGAAGAAGGAGCAGATTTTGAAAGATGCGACATTGGAGGGCGAGAACATTAAAAAAGAGAAGATTTTTCAAGCAAAGGAGAAGTTTCTCCAATTGAAGAGCGAGCACGAGCAGCATATCAATGAGAGAAACCATCAGATACAGCAACTTGAAAACAAAGTAAAACAGAAAGAGCTCACTTTGAACCAGCAGAATGCTGAATTGACTAAAAAACATTGTGAGATTGACAAGATTAAGGATAATCTCAACCATCAGCTCGGAATTGTAAACAAAAAGTCTGAAGAGTACGACAAACTCAAACAGGAGGCCATTGAAAAGATTGAGAGCCTTGCAGGAATGACTGCAGCAGAGGCAAAGGCCCAATTGGTACAGACAATGAAGGATGAGGCCAAGACTGCAGCTATGTCATATATCAATGATGTTATGGATGAGGCAAGACTCACTGCATCAAAAGAGGCCAAGAGAATCGTCATAAACACCATCCAGAGAACAGCTCCTGAGACTGCCATCGAGAATGCAGTAACCGTATTCAATATCGAAAGCGACGAGATCAAAGGACGAATTATCGGAAGGGAGGGCAGAAACATCAGGGCTCTTGAGGCTGCCACAGGTGTTGAGATTGTAGTTGATGATACACCGGAAGCTATCCTCCTCTCTGCATTTGACCCTGTAAGGAGAGAGGTTGCCAGATTGGCCCTTCACCAGCTTGTTACAGATGGCCGTATCCACCCAGCCCGTATTGAAGAGGTGGTTGCCAAGGTTCAGAAACAGCTTGAGGATGAGATTATGGAGACAGGAAAACGCACCTGTATCGATTTGGGTATCCACGGTCTCCACATTGAGCTTATAAAGCTTATCGGTAGAATGAAATACCGCTCATCATACGGCCAGAACTTGCTCCAGCACTCAAGAGAGGTGGCAAACATCTGTGCTACTATGGCATCTGAGCTTGGATTGAATCCGAAAGCTGCAAAAAGAGCAGGATTGTTGCACGATATCGGTAAAGTTTCTGACGAGGATCCTGAACTTCCTCATGCAATCCTCGGTATGAAACTCGCAGAAAAATACAAAGAGAAGCCAGAGATCTGCAATGCCATCGGTGCTCACCACGAAGAGATCGATATGACATCACTGCTTTCACCGCTTGTACTTGTTGGTGATGCAATCTCAGGTGCAAGACCTGGCGCAAGACGTGAGGTGATTGAGTCATATATCAAACGTCTCAAAGATATGGAGAACATTGCATTGTCACACCCTGGAGTAACCAAGACCTATGCTATCCAGGCCGGTAGGGAGTTGAGAGTGATTGTCGGCAGTGAGCAGGTATCAGACCAGGAGGCTGAGATTTTGTCTGCAGATATAGCAAAACAGATCCAGGACGAAATGGTATACCCTGGTCAGGTCAAGATTACCGTCATCAGGGAGACAAGATCTGTAAGTTTTGCGAAATAGGTAAAAGAGAGAGTGGAGAAGGTACTTCCAGAGAGCAAAATGAATATGAAAGACCGGGTCAAAAGCGTGATGTGACCCCCAAAAGTTGGACGGTTTAACATTATTAAGAAGCGGACCTGGATTGGAACAGAGCTCGGTATTGTACCGGGCTCTTTCCATTTAGCCTCAGTTTGATTCTATCATTATTGTAGTAGCGTATATACTTAA
>JAZNXX010000060.1:0-11654 GCA_045594125.1 Candidatus Egerieisoma sp. | reverse complement strand
GCGTCCGCCGAAAGCGAGCATAGTATTGAATGAAGGTCTGCCGGAACTTCCTTCGAGAGTAAGCCAATCCACCAGCCGCGCCATAGAAAAGGCTATGTCGCCGCGCCGCAAGGACCGTCCGCAGAGTGTGGAGGAGTTTATTGCTATGCTGGATAGCTGTTCAGCCGCAGAAAAACCGATAGTTGCAGAGTTGGTTGAAGATGGCCGCGATGTGACAGTGCATCGTGTGAAGGAGCCAGATTTGAATAAGGAAAAAGAGAGCACTGATGATGGAGATAGATCTGCGGTGGTTGAACATATAGAAGTTGAAAGTAATAAAAGAGCTGTTCCATTAAAAAAAATCATAGGTGTTTTAGTCGCAGTGGCGGTTCTTTTAGGGCTAATCTTTATTGCAGGTGGCAAGATTAATGAAAAGATAATTACAGAAGAGTTGCAGACAAGCATAGGAGGAGAGGAGAATGGCCACGAATGGGTAGACTTGGGCTTGAGCGTGAAGTGGGCAACCTGTAATGTTGCAAGCTATATTGTTGGGGCAAGCACCCCAAGTGATTACGGCGGCTATTACGCCTGGGGCGAAACTTCGACCAAATCGGAATATACAGACCCGAACAGCGTACCAGATGATATGGATGATATCTCCGGAAATCCATCATACGATGCGGCACGTGCCAATTGGGGTGGGAAGTGGAGATTGCCAACCAAATCAGAATTAGAAGAGTTAGTAAACAGATGTCGCTGGGAATGGACTACTCAAGGCGGCCACAACGGCTATAGAGTTATTGGTCCTAACGGGAACAGTATCTTTCTTCCGGCAGCCGGTGCTCGCGAAGGAGCTTCGCTTAAACTTGCGGGCAAGTACGGGTACTATTGGAGTTCTTCGCTGTTAGAGGGTTCTTACAGCTTCGCGTACGGCTTTTTCTTCAATAGTAGCTTCCGTGATGTAGATTGGCACAACCGTTACAGCGGGCATTGTGTTCGTCCTGTCTTAGAGGGTGGGGTGGAGGTCAGCCGCCGTATCACCAGAAATGACGAGTGACGCAAATGGGTAAATTTTTCGTTATGCTTGCCTCGGGAATCCTCATTTACTCCGGCAAACTCAGGTTTCCTCGCCTTCGCAATCCTTAAATTTTCACCATTTGCGCAAGGGGTCGAGGACCAAAGTGGTTGGGCACCGAAATCGCGGCTGTAGCGCGTTTAGGGGGCCCAACCCGGTAAAATTCGGAGGGGGTGGGAACTCGAATCGGCCCTGTGGAGCGTGTGGGGCACATCGGCGTGCCCAACCCTTTTGCAAATATTGAATGGATGCACTATCCATGGCCCAACCAAATACCTTATAACCCAACCACTTCGCAAATAGTATCCATAATCCCTGCTGACCTACCCAATCACAATCACCCATCTGCGAGTTCCTGCATTTCGAGATACTCTTCACTCCCTCCCCAGGACGCATTCATTTGGAACAGTGCGTAGGGATTGAATAGATGTGTTTAAGGGGCGTGCCAGACCAATAGACCTTTCGTGAACAGCGTAAACTCTATATAAACTCTATTCAGGAATAGATAGCTCTCCTTTGGAAATAAAAGGAACTTTATTGCGCGAAAAATTGTATTTTCCAGATATAACTTCAGATAGAGGTAATCGCTAATCTTGCAATTTCTTGCCCCTGATGAATGCCTTGATTTTGTCGCGGCGTCTGCGTTTGTATTCGAATTTGTAGCGGAGGTCGATCAGGTGGAGCTGGACCATTCTCGGATCTATGCCGAGGAGGGATGCATATCTCTCCATAATGTAGATGTGGGCAGGTATGCTTACATTCAGTCTGCGCAGGTTGTGGATTCTCTCTTTTAGTGAGAGCTCCTTGCGGAACTCCATTCTGTTGATGTCAATGAGGGTAAAGTCATAATCCAGACGGCCTTTTTTGCCATTACCCACAACAATATCTGAACTATTGTCAGAAGCAACATACGAGATTACATCTGAACCATTACCTGAGGCAGCACCTGAGGTCCCGGGAGCAGAGTTCAAAGAGACATCAGTTTTACCGGCTCCGGGCAACTCCTTATAGAGAATGTTGGTATAGTTGAGGTCGTTGTGCAGTACACCGGCCTGATGAACCTTGTGGAGGAATTGGGAAAGGCTGTCGAGCAGAGGGGTTATATGTGAAAACTCTTCTGGTGTGAGTGTGCGTTTGTAGAAGAGCGGCAACATTGATTTGTAGTCGGTATAGAGGCTGATATAAAAACTCTCGGAGAGAAGTCCACCTCTTCTCACCTCAATGTAGGCAACCTCTTCAGGGGTGCTGATTCCCGCCTGCTTGAGCTTGACCGCAAATTCGTATGCCCGCTGAGCCTTGCTCTTGCGGAATCTTCCATATATTATCTTGTTTGGCAGACTGATATGGCCAAAACTCTTTACAACAATCTTTACACCTTCAATATTATAAAGAGCGATTTTGTTGCGCCCGTCGTGCAGAATGGTACAACCATCCATTTTAAAGAAATTGCCGGGAATTTCGAGTTGCCTGACAAAATCGGTAAGGAAGGCATATTTTGGATTGATAACAAACGACATATATCAGATATTTTGTAGTCTGACAAAGATAGATAAATATTTTGATAGGCATAAAAATTGCCATATCTTTGAAAAAAATTAAAAGAAAATCAGAGGGAAATGAAAGGTATTGTATTGGCCGGAGGTTCGGGAACAAGGTTGTATCCCATAACAAAAGGGGTGAGCAAACAGTTGTTGCCGGTATTTGACAAACCTATGATCTATTATCCTGTATCTGTATTGATGCTGGCAGGTATAAGGGAGATTCTCATTATCACAACACCTGAAGACAGCCAGTCGTTCCAGAGACTTATGGGTGACGGATCAACATTCGGTGTAAAGATCTCTTATGCAGTGCAACCCCGTCCTGAAGGGTTGGCACAGGCCTTTATCATTGGAAAGGAGTTTATAGGCGATGATGCGGTGTGTCTTGTCCTTGGTGACAATATCTTCCACGGCAACGGTTTTACCAAATTGCTGGAGGAGGCGGTGGCTGATGCAGAAAAGAGGGCAACAGCAACGGTATTCGGTTATTGGGTGAGCGATCCACAGAGATATGGTGTTGCCGAGTTTGATTCAACAGGAAAATGTTTGAGTATTGAGGAGAAGCCGAAGGAGCCAAAGTCAAATTATGCCGTTGTGGGACTCTACTTCTATCCCAACAAGGTGGTGGAGGTAGCTGAAAAGGTGAAGCCATCGGCGAGGGGTGAACTGGAGATTACCAGTGTGAACCAGGCCTTTCTCGAGGATGGGGAGCTGCAGGTGAAGACTCTGAGCAGGGGATTTGCCTGGCTTGATACCGGAACACACGACTCGCTCAGTGAGGCGAGTACCTTCATTGAGGTGATTGAGAAGAGACAGGGACTTAAAATTGCCTGTCTTGAGGGCATTGCATATGACAAGGGGTGGATTTCGGAGGAGGAGCTTGTGGCTGCTGCCCAACCTATGATAAAAAACCAGTACGGCCAGTATCTGATGAGCATATTGGACCGTAAAGATAAGGCAGTATATTAGCAGTATGCCGGCAAGTTGTGCTATAGTGCAGCTTGACAGTGTGAGTTTCTGTCGGGAAGTGGCAGATATTGTAAAATTGTAATAGAGAAGTATAAATGGTAATAAAGACAGATATAGATGGGGTCTTCATTCTTGAACCGAAGGTTTTTGGCGACCAGAGAGGCTATTTTTACGAGAGCTATAACAGCGCACGCTTCAAGGATGAGACAGGTCTGGAGATAGATTTTGTACAGGACAACCAGAGCAAATCATCCTACGGTGTATTGAGGGGACTCCATTTTCAGAAACCTCCTCACGCGCAGAGCAAACTTGTGAGGGTCGTGAAGGGGGCTGTGCTTGATGTGGCTGTAGATATAAGGCGTGGATCACCTACTTTTGGCAAATATGTTGCAGTGGAGCTTACAGAGGAGAACCACAGACAGCTCTTTATACCGAGAGGCTTTGCTCACGGATTTGTCGTTTTGAGTGAGGAGGCAATATTCCAGTATAAATGCGACAACTATTATGCACCCCAGTCAGAAGGATCAATCAGATGGAATGATCCTGAACTGGCCATTGACTGGAGAATAGATGGGGAGAATCTTATTTTGAGCAGCAAAGATTGCTGTAATCCACTGTTGAGTGAAGCAGAGTGGCTTTTTGACTATAACGAGAAACTCTATTGATCAGATGAATATTTTGGTAACGGGAGCCAACGGACAGTTGGGAAACCATATGAGGAGGGTTGCTGTAGGGAGCAACGATAACTATATATTTACTGATGTGGCGGAACTGGACATTACGGTGGCAGAAGATGTTGAAGCTTTTGTCCGTCGGCACGAAGTTGATGCAGTTGTAAATTGTGCAGCCTATACCAATGTGGATGCTGCAGAAAAGAGTGGAGCCCTTGCAGAACTTATAAATAGCAAGGCTGTCGGTATTCTTGCCGGGGCAATGGCAAAAAGGGGCGGATTGCTTGTACATATCTCCACCGACTATGTCTTTGGCGGAAATGTCAACAATACTCCTTGTGGGGAGGATGAACAGGTTAACCCGACAGGTGTTTATGGAGTAACCAAACTCCACGGAGAGGAGATGGTCTCAAAGGCAGGCTGCAACTATATAATTATAAGGACAGCCTGGCTATACAGCGAGTATGGCGAAAATTTTGTAAAGAAGATATTGCAGCTTACCTCCCGTGAGAGCCAGGAGGCGAGAGTTGCAGCAGGACGCCCGAGGGGGATAAAGGTGGTATTTGATCAGGTGGGAACACCTACATACGCAGGAGATCTGGCAGATGCGATATTTGAAATTCTGGAAAAGAGAAAATATCAGGGGGCTGACGGAATCTATCACTACTCAAACGAGGGGGCAATTTCGTGGTATGATTTTGCCAAGGCAATAGCGCAGATTGCCTCCCGTGACTGTCAGATTGAGCCTTGCTACAGCAGTGAATTTCCAAGTCCTGTCAGAAGACCCAATTACTCGGTACTCGACAAGAGAAAGATAAAGGAGCAGTTTGGAGTGAATGTGCCCTACTGGAGGGATTCACTGGCAAGATGTATGGGAAATATAAAGTAAAGAATTGGAAGTGAAAGAGTTCAGTAAAAAGATAATAATTACAGGTGGCGCCGGATTTATCGGAAGTCACGTGGTGAGGCTGTTTGTCAGGAGATATCCCGATTATAAGATAATCAATCTTGACAAGCTTACATACGCAGGAAACCTTGCCAATCTCAAGGATGTGGAGAAGTCTCCAAACTACAGATTTGTAAAGATGGATATATGTGATTTTGAAGGGGTGCTCAATCTTATGAGGGAGGAGAAGGTTGATGGTATAATACATCTTGCGGCGGAGAGCCACGTCGACAGGAGTATAAAAGATCCTTTTACCTTTGCACGGACAAATGTGATGGGTACACTTTCGCTGCTTCAGGCTGCAAAACTCTATTGGGAAGAGCTGCCGGAGAGGTATGAGGGCAAGAGATTCTACCATATATCTACAGATGAGGTGTATGGAGCACTTGAAATGGGCAGGGAGATGTTTGTTGAGACAACAAAATACAATCCCCATAGTCCATACAGTGCAAGCAAGGCCTCTTCTGACCACTTTGTAAGGGCATATCACGATACATACGGGATGCCGACAATTGTAACCAACTGCAGCAACAACTATGGCCCATATCAGTTTCCTGAAAAGTTGATACCTCTCTTTATCAATAATATACGACAGGGTAAACCGCTGCCTGTATATGGAAAGGGAGAGAATGTCAGGGACTGGCTCTATGTTGAGGACCACGCGAGGGCAATTGATCTGATATTCCATAAAGGAAAGATTGCTGAAACATATAACATAGGCGGATTCAATGAGTGGAAAAATATCGACCTGATAAAGGTTATAATAAGGACTGTCGACAAATTGCTGGGCAATCCGGAGGGGAGCAGTCTGAATTTGATTACCTATGTAACCGACAGGGCAGGCCACGATTTGAGATATGCCATTGATGCCACCAAACTCAACAGGGAGTTGGGATGGACCCCGTCACTCCAGTTTGAAGAGGGCATTGAGAAGACTGTCAGATGGTATCTCGAAAATCAGGAGTGGCTCGACAATATAACAAGTGGAGAGTATGAGAGCTACTATCAGCTTATGTATGGAAAAAATGGTAAAGTCGGACCTGTAGGGGAGGATAACAGGAGATAATCAGGAAGGAGACAAAAGAAAAGGAGAAGAAAATGGCAAATTTCGGATTGATAGGGGCAGCAGGCTATATTGCGCCGCGCCATCTGAGGGCTATAAAAGATACATCAAACAATCTGGTGGCTGCGTATGACAAGTTTGACAGCGTGGGAATAATGGACAGCTTTTTCCCTGATGCAATGTTCTTTACAGAGCACGAGGCATTTGACAGATTTTGCACCAGGGCAAAGGGGAGAGAAAAGGGGCTGGATTGGCTCTCGATATGTACTCCCAACCACACTCACGATGCATTTATCCGCTACGGAATGAATCTGGGTGCAAATGTAATCTGCGAGAAGCCGCTTGTGCTTAATCCTGAGGAGATAGATGAACTTGTAGAGCTGGAGAAGCAGAGTGGCTGTCAGGCATACAATATTCTGCAACTGCGTCTGCACGACTCGATAGTGGCGCTTAAAAGGGAGATTGAGAGTGGCCCTGAAGATAAGGTGTATGATGTGGACCTTACCTACATAACATCAAGGGGTATGTGGTACTACACCTCCTGGAAGGGTGATGTGCATAAGAGTGGAGGCGTTGCAACCAATATAGGTGTCCATTTTTATGATATGTTGCAGTGGATCTTCGGACCTGTTAAGGAGAATATAGTTCACGTGATGAGCCACGATAGGGTTGCCGGATATCTTGGATTGAAAAGGGCAAGGGTACGCTACTTTTTGAGTATCAATGCAAATAATCTGCCTGCCAATGCTGTGGAGGGCGAGAAGCGTACCTACCGTACCATTATGATTGACGGAAAAGAGTTTGAGTTCAGTGCAGGATTTACCGAACTTCACACAAAAAGCTACCAGCAGATACTTGCAGGCAACGGATTCAGGATTTCGGAGGCGAGAAACTGTATAGAGATAGTGAGTACAATAAGAAATTCCACCCCTATAGGATTGAAAGGTGATTACCATCCTTTGGCAAAACTGCCGTTGGAGAGCCATCCGCTTGGCTGGTAGAGCCTTGAATGAGCGTTGCCCAATAGAGTAAAATAGTTTGCAAGGAGAGATAAATATGGATGAGAAGATTCAGATGGTGGACCTTAAGGGACAGTACAACAGGATAAAGGGGGAGATTGACTCTGCAATTTCCGATGTTATCCGGAGTTGTTCCTTTATAAACGGCCATTGGGTTGGAGATTTTGCCGGAAATCTGGCCGGATATCTTGGTGTAAAGCATGTCATCCCTTGTGGAAATGGGACAGATGCTCTTCAGATTGCCCTTATGTCGCTTGGCCTCAAGCCGGGAGATGAGGTGATTGTCCCCTCATTCACATATGTGGCAACAGCAGAGGTTATAGGCCTGTTGGGACTTGTGCCGGTTCTCGTTGATGTAGACAGGGATACATTCAATATTGATCCTGCTTGTGTAGAGCAGGCAATAACAGAGAAGACGAGGGCCATTGTGCCTGTCCATCTCTTTGGCCAGAGTTGTGATATGGCTCCGGTTCTTGAGATTGCAGAGAGATACTCGATTCCTGTAGTTGAGGATAATGCCCAGGCACTTGGAGCAGAGTACACATTCAGCAGAAGTGTCGGGAGATTTTTGAAGGGAGATGTTGCAAAATGCGGAACTATGGGCATTTTTGGCTGTACCTCATTTTTCCCTTCAAAGAATTTGGGATGCTATGGAGATGGTGGAGCCATTATGACTAATAATGATGAGTTGGCATCGTTGGCAAAGATGGTTGCAAACCACGGTCAGAAGATAAAATATCACCACTCGGTGATAGGGTGCAATTCACGTCTCGACTCAATACAGGCTGCCATACTGGATGTGAAGTTGAAGTATCTCGACGGATATTGCAGGGCCAGAGGTGAGGCAGCCCGCTACTATACAGCCAGGTTGAAGGAGATAGATCCCCATAAGAAGATTCTTTGTCCACCGGTGGAGATGGAGTGTTCAACACACGTATATCATCAATATACACTCAGGGTGAATGGAGGCTTGAGAGATGAGCTGCAACAATTTTTACGCAACAAGGGGATACCGAGTATGATATATTATCCCCTCTCATTGGAGGAGCAGGAGGCATTCAGCCCTATAGCAAGAGTCTCCGGAAGTCTCGCAAGGTCAGGGGAGCTGGCGGCATCTGTACTATCTTTACCGATCCACACTGAGATGACACCTGCCATTCAGGAGAGGATATTGGCTGCACTGGCGGAGTTTGTGGAGAGCAGGTAAGGAGATTGTAGAGAGCAGAAATACGACTGGAACCTGTATCTCTTTGTAGATGGGGATAGGGAGTGTTCCATAAGAATCAGGAATGAAAAAGAGAAATATATGTACAAGAGTTTAATTGAGAAGAGGGCCAAGCTGGCCTTGATAGGATTGGGATATGTTGGTCTTCCGATAGCCTTGGAGTTTGCCAAGAAGGTTTCGGTAATAGGCTTTGATATAAATGAGGAGAGGCTGGAGATGATGCGTAAGGGTATTGACCCGTGCAACGAATTGGGGAGTGAGGCGTTTGAAAATGTGGATATCGAGTTTACCTCATCTGTCGATAAACTGAAAGAGGCCAGTTTCTTCATTGTTGCTGTGCCTACACCTATCGACAGCCATAACCAACCCGACCTCAAACCTCTTGTTATGGCAAGCCAAAGTGTTGGAAAGGTTTTGAAAAAAGGAGATTATGTGGTTTATGAATCGACAGTCTATCCGGGCTGTACGGAGGAGGATTGCCTTCCTGTACTTGAGGCTGAGAGCGGATTGAAGGGCGGTGAAGATTTTAAGTTCGGATACTCTCCGGAGCGTATCAATCCTGGTGAGAAGGTGCATACACTTCCAAATACCATCAAGATAGTCTCAGGATGTGATGCAGATTCGCTGGACCAGATAGCCAAAGTCTATGAACTGGTAGTTAAGCCAGGCGTCCACAGAGCTCCAAATATCAAGGTTGCAGAGGCGGCAAAGATTATAGAGAATACCCAAAGGGATATCAATATCGCCCTGATGAATGAGCTCTCCATAATATTTGGCAGAATAGGAATAAATACCTATGATGTGCTTGAGGCGGCAGGGACAAAATGGAACTTCCTGAAATTCTATCCGGGTCTTGTGGGAGGCCATTGTATTGGAGTGGACCCATATTATATGGTATATAAGGCGAGTGAGCTGAAATATCATACCAAACTGATAAGTGCAGGACGCTTTATAAATGACAGTATGGGTGGATATATAGGAAAGAAACTTGTCAAGCAGCTGATAGCCTTGGGTAAGGGAATATTGGGGGCAAAAGTCCTTGTTATGGGAGTTACATTCAAGGAGAATGTCTCTGATATCAGAAACTCCAAAGTTGTGGATATTATCAACGAACTGAAGGATTATGGGGTTGAGACCGATGTGGTTGATCCATATGCAAAGAGCGAAGAGGTGGAGAAGATGTATGGCTTCGGACTCAAAATGGAGCATAAAGGGGAGTATGATGCAGTAGTTGTTGCTGTTGCCCACGACCAATATAGGGAGCTGGATGAAGACTTCTTCCTTGAATATGTAAAGGAGCCGGCTGTGCTGGTTGACATTAAGGGGCTGTATAGAGACAAAATAAGCAGACTGAAATATTGGAGTCTATAGTTGGATATGGCAGAGAAGGAGTATTTCGTACACGAATCATCTTATGTGGATGAGGGGGTTGTAATAGGTAAAAAGAGCAAGATATGGCATTTCTGCCATCTGCAGAGTGGTGCAGTATTGGGCGAAAACTGCTCTTTGGGACAGAATGTAAATATAGGAAACAATGTAAGGATCGGTAATGGCGTGAGAATCCAGAACAATGTCTCGATTTACGAAGGGGTAGAACTTGAGGATAATGTATTTTGCGGTCCCTCTTGTGTCTTCACCAATGTTACTGTGCCCAGAGCTCACTTTCCTGTAAATGGCAAATATGTCAGGACTTTGGTAAAAGAGGGGGCATCCCTCGGTGCAAACTGTACAATAGTATGCGGTAATATTGTCGGGCGCAGTGCTCTTGTAGCTGCAGGAGCTGTCGTGACCAGGGATGTAAAGGATTATGCCCTGATGGCAGGGGTTCCTGCAAGGCAGATAGGGTGGGTATGCGAATGCGGAAAGAGGTTGGATGAGTCGCTGACCTGCTGTTGTGGCCGCAGATATGAGGAGAAAGAGGGTGAACTGACCAAAGCGTAACTGTCGTGTCGGTTTTACCATAACAGAATAAAATTAAGATCTATCATTAAAAATTGGAGTATGTATAAAGGCGTAATATTAGATTCTAAGTTGACAGCTAATGGGTTGAGAGTTGTTGAATATGCAACAATGGGTGTCTGTTCAAAATTGATTCATATCGAAACCGATTCAAATGGAATAGTCAGCAATGTACAGTTTGTGGGCGGTTGTAGCGGCAATACCCAGGGTATATCAAAACTTGTTGCCGGTATGCCGGCAGATGAGGTTATCCGTAGGCTCAAGGGCATCTGCTGCGGAAACAAATGTACATCGTGTCCCGACCAGCTTGCCACAGCCCTTGAGATGTCAAAAGGGATGTAGGAGAGCAGATACGATTATCGGAATATATTGAGCGTTTTTTTGGTATATACTGATTATAATGATACAAGGTACGCTGTTTGGACAGGTGCCTTTTTTTATTGGGCCTTTTCTATTCACTTTCTTATTTTTCACCGCTCCCAGCCTGTAAATTCCAATTAATCCTGATCCGCTCATTATTAGATCCGCTCATTTTGATTTCATCTATGCCTCTGCTTGAACATTCCTTTAAAAGGAGTGTTAAATAGTTAAAGAAATTTCCATAAAGGAAGTGACATTAACTTCAGTAATACATTGAATTATGAAGAGAGATGAAATTATTTGTGAATGCTTCGATTTGACAAAAGGACAGATTGAAGATGTAATCAGGGCTAAAAAACTCAAAACTGTTGAGCAGGTAGGCGATGAAATTAGCGCTGGAACAGGATGCGGTATGTGTCAGGAGAGAATCAAGGAGATACTTGATGAGGTGAACAGATAGTAATCTGACCTCTGTTCTGGAACAAGCCTCCTGAACCTTACTTGAGAACTTACAGATACATATGCCGGGGCGGTCTGAGAAGGAGTTCATCAATCCGGTAATCCGGGAAACTGTCAGGATACTATATCTATACAATCAATTTTACCATAGTATAATTGATACGGAATCTATATTGACATTTCCTCATCGGGATAGATCTTGAATTCTGGAAGTGGATCGCCCCGGCTTTCTCAAAGTGGTTGTACTTTTTTTCAAAGCAGCAGAGCTTTTTCAAAGTGGATGGGCCCGCAGATGTGCCCTGTATGCTCTGTATGGCCGATTTGAGTTCCCGACCCCTCTTAATTTTACCGGGTTGGGAACCCCGGACTGCACTCCAGCCACGATTTG
>JAZNXX010000059.1:0-20457 GCA_045594125.1 Candidatus Egerieisoma sp. | reverse complement strand
GGTTGGGAACCGAAATCGCAGCTGTAGCGCGTCTGGGGGGCCCAACCCGGAAAAATTCGGAGGGGTTGGGAATTCGAATCGGCCCTGCAGAGCGTGTGGGGCACATTGGCGTGCCCAACCCTTTTGCAAATGTTACATAGACGCATAATATATGGTCCAAAAACCTTATTACCCAACCACTTCGCAAATAGAATTCAAAATCCCAGTTCTCCCATCCAACCGCCTATCTGCTGGTCCTGCATTTCTATATCCTCAGCAAAACCCCTCTGAAGGCTCAGCGGCGAGAGGTAATGAGAATATCTAAACATTGTTGTACACATTTTCCTCACTGATGTGCCCTGTAGCGCATCTGCTGCTATAGTCTCTCCAATTTTACTGTAAAGTGGCGCATCAATTCTGTCTCCCATACAATTTTTACTCCGCGTTTGATCTCATCGCGACGGTCGTATACATTCTTCAAAGCGGCTGCAATTACATCCATATGGTTGTTTGTGTAGACGCGGCGTGCGATGCAGAGACGGAGAAGGTCAAGACCGCCGAAGCGGTTCTCGCGGGTTACAGGATCTCGGTCTGCAAGGATATAACCGATCTCGCATCCGCGGATTCCAGCCTCAAGGTAGAGCTCGATTGCAAGTGTCTGAGCTGGGAACTCCTCTTTAGGGATATTTGAAAGGACTCTGTCGGCATCAATGAAAAGGGCGTGTCCACCAACAGGTCTCTGGTATGGAATTCCATACTCGTCGAGGCGTGCTGCAAGGTATTGCACCTGTTTGATACGGGTCTCAATATTGTCAAGTTCTGTATTTTCGTCAAGACCAACAGCAAGGGCTGCCATATCACGGCCGTTCATACCTCCGTAGGTAAGGTAACCCTCGAATGGAATACAGAAACGTTTTGCCCCTTCAAACCAATCTTCGTGACGGGTAGCAATGAATCCTCCCATATTTACAAGACCATCCTTCTTTGACGACATTGTCATACCGTCAGCCAAAGAGAACATCTCCTTTACAATCTCCTTGATTGTCTTGTCGGCATAACCCTCTTCGCGCACCTTAATGAAGTACGCATTCTCTACAAAACGGGCAGAATCATATATTACGCGTTTGTTGTACTTGTCGGCAAGATCTCTTACCTCTTTCAAGTTTTTCATTGAAACAGGTTGTCCACCGGCTGTATTGTTGGTTATAGTAACAATAATGAAAGGAATCTTGTCTGAATTCTCTGCAAGAGCCTTTTCAAGTTTCGCAGGATCAACATTGCCCTTGAAAGGGACCTCGAGTTGGGTATCTTTAGCCTCATCAACGGTACAATCCAATGCAACTGCCTTACGGCTCTCAATATGCCCTTTGGTTGTATCAAAATGTGAGTTGCCAGGGATAATGTCCCCTGCCTTAACAAGGTGGCTGAAAAGCACATTCTCTGCAGCCCTGCCCTGATGGGTAGGAATTACATACTCAAATCCTGTGAGACGGGTAATGGTCTCCTTCAACTGGAAGAATGAAGATGAACCGGCGTAGCTCTCGTCTCCCATCATCATTGCTGCCCACTGTCGGTCGCTCATAGCTCCTGTTCCGGAGTCTGTAAGGCAATCTATATAAACTTGATCTGATTTAAGTTGAAAAAGGTTGTAATTAGCCTCTTTTATCCATTGCTCACGCTCCTGGCGGGTGCTTTTTCGGATAGGTTCAACCATCTTGATTTTCCACGATTCAGCGAAAGGTAATTCCATAGTACAAATAAGATATAGTTTTAATAGTGATTTTTTATAAAAGTCTCTGATATTGCTACAGATTATTGCAAAATTAGTCAAAATGATTTAAAAATGAAGAAATAATATCGTCATACTGTCAATTTAGCAATAATTTGATCCGGTTATGGAATAGTGGATATGATATAATGCCAGATAAGATGATTAGAGTATAATGCAAGAATAACATATTTCGTGATTATAAAAAAAGAGAGGATGCCGACAGCACCCTCTCTCTCATATAATGTTTATGAATTATTTCTTAAGCTCTTCCTTTTTAGCCTTTTTCATATTCAAATCATAAACAACAGGTGTACCTACGAAGATTGAAGAGTAAGCACCTGCGATGATACCAACGATAAGGGCGCAAGCAAAACCTCTGATCACCTCACCGCCGAACAATGCGATTGCAACCATTACAACTAATGTTGAAACTGAAGTATTCACGCATCGTGCAAGTGTGCTGTTCAAAGCCTCATTGATATTGTCTTTCAACGAACGTTTAGGATATAGTACATTGTACTCACGGATACGGTCGAAGATAACCACAGAGTCGTTGATTGAGTAACCGATAATTGTAAGGACAGCTGCAATGAATGTCTGATCAACGTCAAGGCTGAATGGAAGGATTCCTGAGAACAATGAGAAGAATCCGATAACGATAATAGTATCGTGTACCAATGATATTACACCACCTGCACCCCAGGTCCAGTTCTTGAATCGGGCAGCAATATATAGGAAGATTGCCAACAATGAGAGGATTACTGCGATAACAGCATTTCTCTTGATGTCGTTTGCAATTGTAGGTCCAACCTTGTCGGAACTGATAATACCATTAGGGTTATTTACTGTTGATGTAAAGTCATTCAATGACATATCTGCTGCGTAGAAACCTTTCAATGCATTGTAAAGTTTCTCCTCAACCTCTTTGTCAACCTCTGTAGAGTTGTCCTCAATCTTGTATTTGGTTGTCAACTTCATCTGGCTCTCACCGCCGAACTGCTTAACCTCTACTGTCTCACCGAACTCAGCGTTTGCAGCGCTTCTGATCTGCTCAGCAGTAACATCCTTGTCGAAACGCAATACATAAGTTCTACCACCTGTAAAGTCTACACCATAAGAGAATCCTTTGAACAAGATGGAGCCGATAGAGATTACAACAACTACTGTAGAAACGATATATGCAGTCTTACGTAGTTTAACGAAGTCGATATGGGTATTCTGCAAGAAGTTTCTTGAGAATTTGTTGTCGAAAGTGATATTCTTGCCCTTGCTCAATCTGCCCTCGAAAATCAAACGGGTGATGAAGATTGATGTAAGCATTGAAGTGATGATACCAATCACCAAAGTTGTAGCGAAGCCCTGTACAGGACCTGATCCGAAGATTGCCAATACGATACCGGTAATGATGGTTGTCAAGTTACCGTCGATGATAGCTGAGTATGCATTGCTGTAACCGTCTTTAATTGCAGCTCTCAACTGTTTGCCGGCTCTCAACTCCTCTTTTACACGCTCATAGATGATAACGTTCGCATCCACAGCCATACCCATTGTCAATACGAGACCTGCGATACCAGGCAATGTCAAAACAGCTCCGAATGAAGCCAATGCTCCAAACAAGAACAATGCGTTGCATAGAAGTGCGATATTTGCTGCGATACCTGCTCCATTGTAGAACAAGATCATATATAGAAGAACCAAAAGGAATGCAAGGATGAATGAGATGAAACCTGCATTGATTGACTCGCTACCCAAGCTTGGTCCTACAACTTGCTCTTGGATAATAGTTGCAGGAGCAGGAAGTTTACCTGACTTCAATACGTTTGCCAAGTCCTCAGCCTCGGTAATTGTGAAGTTACCGGTAATTTGAGAACGGCCTCCTGTAATCTCTGACTGAACTGTAGGATATGAGTAAACCATACCGTCCAAAACAACAGCAATCTGTTTTTTGAGGTTGTCAGCTGTCAATCTTGCCCAGATACGGCTACCCTCTGCATTCATTACCATATCAACTTGTGGTGATCCGCCACTGTTTCCGTATGCAACAGATGCATCACTTACCATACCTCCGTCAAGTGGAGCCTTACCGTCACGGGTATTTGCCTTGATGGCAACCAACTCGTAGATAACACCTGAAGGGTCAAATGCGCTTGGCTGCACAGTCCACATAGGGATAAGCTCGTTAGGCAACAACGCTTTAACCTGAGGCATTCTCAAGTAGTTGTTGATAAGAGCTGTATCTTTGTAGTGTGCTCTACCGATACAAGCACCGGGAGCCAATTGTCCGTTATATGCACTTGGATTCAAAACTGCGAAAAGAGGGTTTGCCTTGATGAATGCTGCCTCATCTGTAGAAAGGCTGTCTGAAGCAAGAAGCTGCTCCTCTGCACTCTTGTCGGCTGTCTCAACTGCACTCTCAACCTCCTCCTCTACTGAAAGAAGCTCTTTAAGTGCACTGTTTGCCTCAACAAGGAACGGATAGATTTCGCTGTTGTCGAAAGTTGGCCAGAACTCCAATGAAGCAGTACCCTGAAGAAGTTTTCTCACACGCTCAGGCTCTTTGACACCTGGAAGCTCAACAAGAATTCTGCCGGAGTTGCCCAATTTCTGAATATTAGGCTGGGTTACGCCAAAACGGTCGATACGGTTTCTCAATACGTTGAAAGAGTTTGCAATTGCGCTCTCTGCCTCTTCACGGATAACTTTGATAACCTCCTCGTTGCTTGTCTCAGGCTGAATCTTCTCACGCATATCATAAGTTCCGAAGATTGTAGAGAGACGTTTGCCAGGTGCAACCTCTTCCCAACTCTGGGCAAACAAAGTGATGAAATCCTCACGTGTGGTAAGCTCTTTCTGCTGGGCCAACTCCAATGCCTGTGTAAATTCAGGTGATTTGTTGTCGTTCGAAAGTGCTTTGATGAGATCCTTCAACTGAACCTGGAGCATAACGTTCATACCGCCCTTCAAGTCAAGACCCAAGTTGATCTCTTTCTCTTTTACCTCTTTGTAGGTAAATCCTAAAAATACCTTTTCTGTTGAGATTGAATCGATATAGAAACGATTTTTCTCTTTAGCCAATGAGTCAAGGAAGTAGGCTTTGTCTACATCCGCAACTTTGGCAAACTGGGCACTCTGTTGCATCTCTGCTACTGCAGCCTCTGCATACTCCTGTGCCTTTTTCTCCTGATGAGAAGTAGCCCATGTGAATGAAAGTTGGTACACGCAGGCTAATGCGATTAGAATCGCCACAAATTTAATGGCTCCTTTGCTTTGCATGTGTTATTATAGTTTTAAAATTTAAAATTTCAATTAAATCAGAGCATGGTTCTGATAAATAAGGTGCAAATGTACAATTTTTTCCTAATATATAAAGTATTTCCTATCTTTGTTCTGCATTTTTAGGTGAAATCATGAGAAATAATATTATAAAAGGTGTTGAGTTGCTGATATTTTTGGCAATTGGGGCTGTTACCGTATGCGGACAGGAGCCGGATGAGGCAAAGGCAGCGCAATTGCATAACAGGTATCAGTTTGAGGCGGCGGCGGAAATATATGGTAAACTGCTGGAAACCTGTACAGATTCCCTCAAGAGGATAGAGTTGGAGAATAAGGTGATACAGAGTGAGAACGGAATGAATCTGCTCAATTTTGCATTCAGCCCTGAGGTGGTTGCAAAGATGAATGTGCCGCGTGCAACATTCTTTCTCCACTATCCGGGAATGGAGGATAGTACCTGGGCGGATCTTACAGTTAAGTTTGCCCCACAGATGACGGAAGATAACATTGATGGTGAATTCAAGGTTATTCATTATCCTGAAAATGTAGGCATTCTATATTTCAGTGCGCCGGATGAGAGTGGAGCCTGGAACATCTACAGCAGCAAGAAGCTGAATGACACACTCTGGGGTGTGCCGATGTTGATGAATGAACATATCACATCTGCCGGAAATGAACTTTTCCCTATAGTGAGTTCCGACGGCAAATTGCTCTATTTTGCCTCTAATGGCCACTATGGTGTAGGTGGATACGACCTTTATGTATCTGAATGGGATGAAGAGCTGCAGGACTGGGGCGTACCCCAGAATATGGGATTTCCCTACTCTTCCCCTGCTGATGACCTCTTTTTCTATAACACACCTGACGGACTGTACTCAATATTTGCTTCCGACAGGGATGCGGCAGGTGATACTCTGACCCTCTATGCTATGGCATTTGATAATGTGCCGCTCAAGAGAGCATATACTTCGGAGGAGGCTTATAACCTCTCAAAACTTGAACTTCCAAAGAAAGAGAAGACAACAAACGGAGGAGTAGGCATATCTGAGACAAGCAAGGATGATGAGTATAGCAATTATACTCTGGCAGTGAGCAGGATGAGGGAGTGCCAGCAGAAATTGAATGATGCCATATCTAGACAGGATGAGAATAGGGAACTCTATAATAGATTGACAAATGAGGATGATCTGAAGGCTTTGGAGAAGAAGATACAGGAGCAGGAGGTTGCTATGCTTGCCCTTCAGAACGAGTTGAACAGTGCTGTGTCTGAGTTGCAGAAACTTGAGATGGAGTTTCTGATGAAGGGAATCTTCATTCCTCAGGTTGAGGAGGTGGAGAGCGGGGATGATAAGGGAAAGGAGGAGGCAGCTCAGGAGGGAGCTTTTGCATTTGCAGATATGAAGATGGGTGTGATACCCGACAGTATATCGGTAGAGGTTCCAGAACCTGAGATAGATTTGTCATTCAGGATTCAGGATGAGGCACTTTTGGTTGATCTTGCCGAGATTCCGTCGGGACTGGTATATCAGATACAGCTGTTTACACTAAGTAAACCGGTATCACTCAAGGCACTAAAGGGATTGGCCCCAGTCTTTGAGAGAAAGAGTCCGTCCGGAAAATATCTCTATTTTGCAGGTGTCTTCAAGAGTTATAATGATGCACTTTCCAATTTGAACAAGGTGAGGAGGAGAGGATTCCCGTCGGCCCTCATTACTGCATATAATAATGGCAAGTCAATGAGTGTGAAGAGTGCAAGAATATTGGAGAAGGAGATTGCGGAGTCTGTTTCATATCAGGTTCTGATTGGTGGTTATGAGGTGCTGCCTCAGGAATTGATTACAGTAATCAGAAGTACAACGGAGAAGGATCTGGCAAAGAGTGTGGTGAATGGTGTACAATTCTATGTGGTAGGACCGTTCAGCAAACTTGAAGAGGCGGAGACCCTCGCCGCAGCATTGAGAGGTGTGGATGCGAAGAGTGTGGAGATAAAGAAGGTGGAGTAATTCCGGCATAGATTGAAAGAGCAGAATTTTTAGTTTAATATATAATAGGTACAATTATGTGGGCATTGGTAATATCTTTGATAGTGATAGCCCTGCTTCTGTTGGCTGTTGAACTGTTGATTATCCCCGGATTCGGAGTTACAGGAGTCTTGAGCATCATAACTTTTGTGGTTTCGTGCTATCTCTCTTTCTACCATTTTGGTACGATGTGCGGCTTTATTGTCCTTATTGCCGAGGTGCTGTTCATTTTGCTGCTGCTGATGTTTGTGCTTCGTTCCAAGACCTGGAAAAAGGCAGCCTTGAATACAAATATAGATTCGAAGGTCGATAAATTGCCGGAGGAGAAGGGAGTCTGTGTTGGCACTGAGGGAGTTACCCTCACAAGATTGGCTCCTGCAGGATCGGCCCAATTCGGAGGTATTACCCTTGAGGTCTTCTCAAAGGGAAGTATAATAGGTGAGAATGAGCAGATCAGGGTTGTGGCCGTAGATGGCAGCAAGGTTTATGTGGTCAAGGTTATCTGAATTAATAGGATGAATTTAATTAAATAACAGATATTATGGGTACAATGTTAGTTTGGATTGGACTCTCAATAGTGGCGCTATTGATTTTCCTATGGTTTTTTCCAATCAATCTATGGTTTCAGGCACTTATTTCAGGTGTAAAGATTTCTCTATTGCAGCTGGTGCTTATGCGTTGGAGGAAAGTTCCTCCAGGAACAATTGTTATGGCAATGATTACCGGTACAAAGGCCGGATTGAAATTGAACGCAAATGAGCTTGAGGCCCATTATCTTGCAAAGGGTGATGTCCCTAAGGTTGTAAATGCACTTATTTCTGCCGACAAGGCAAATATTTCGCTTGATTTCAATATGGCTGCAGCCATTGACCTTGCCGGAAGAGATGTCTTTGAGGCTGTTCAGATGTCAGTAAATCCAAAGGTTATAAATACGCCTCCTGTAACTGCGGTTGCCAAGGATGGTATCCAGCTGATTGCAAAGGCACGTGTAACAGTAAGGGCCAATATCAAGCAGCTTGTCGGTGGTGCAGGAGAAGAGACTGTGCTTGCCCGTGTAGGTGAGGGAATCGTATCTTCAATCGGATCTGCAGAGTCCCACAAGATGGTACTTGAGAATCCTGATTCAATCTCAAAGGTTGTACTTCAAAAGGGTCTTGATGCAGGAACTGCATTTGAGATTCTCTCAATTGATATTGCCGACATTGATATTGGAAAGAATATCGGAGCCGTTCTTCAGATTGATCAGGCTAATGCCGACAAAAATATTGCCCAGGCCCGTGCTGAGGAGAAACGTGCAATGGCTGTAGCACTTGAACAGGAGATGAAGGCAAAGGCGCAGGAGGCCCGCGCTAAAGTGATTGAGGCTGAGTGTGAAATTCCAATGGCAATAGCTCACGCTTTCAGAACAGGCAATCTTGGTATTATGGATTATTATAAGATCAAGAATATTCAGGCAGATACCGAGATGAGGGAGAATATTGCCAAATAGTTTCCCAAATTAAACAGTATCTGAACAATGGACTCCCATATAGAAGATGGGAGCAACCCAATGAGAGCAAATGTCAAGTGTGTTTTTGTTAAATAACAGAGAGATTCTTTTTCAAATCCTTTGTTCTTCAAAAAAAAATACATACATTTGCAGTCCCGAATGAGATTCGTATGGTTTTGTTTGTGGGGATTTGGTGAGATGGGTGAGTGGCTTAAACCAACAGTTTGCTAAACTGTCGTACGGGTAACCGTACCGGGGGTTCGAATCCCCCTCTCACCGCAGAAAGAGGTTGTGATGCGCTGATTGTCAGCAATTTGCAGCCTCTTTCTCTTTTTATCCTACCAAAAATCCTCCCATTTTTTGGGACTCTCTACTCGGAGTTGGATGAGGAGGTTGGGAGCAAGGTTGACAGAGCCGAGCTTGAGAGATTGTTCAACAAACACATCAACGAGACTAAAAACAAATAGTCCCGTTGTCTATTTTCTGCAGGAACTCAACAGCCTGGCGGGCGTTTACATCTTTGAGCAGTACCCGCTTCTCCTTGTCGAGCAGATAGATACTCGGTATAGCGCGGATGCCATAGAGCCCATTGTCCCTGAGAATGAATTTGCCGTCACGGGCGTAGATCCAGTTCTTGAGTTCCGGCGATTCATAATGGTGTTTTTTCCAGAGCTCCACATCTTCATCTATATACATTGAAAGGATCTTCAGTTCGCCATTTTCAAGCAGTGCCGAGATGAGCGGATTCTCTTTGAGAATGGTGGTCTCCTCGCGGCAGCTGTTGCAGTCGGGGTTGTTGAAGTAGATAAGCAGGTAGTTGGCTTTTGTTTTGTATACGGAACTTTTTTTCAGAGGGGCATTGATCTCTCTCCCTTTTACATAAAGGTACTCAAAATCATTTGCAGCCCTCCCTATCCTGTTTAGGCTGGCCAGCTCCAGCTGATAACGGTATGTCATCTTGTTAAGGGAGTCGAGGCTCTTCAATGCTATTGTAGCCTCCAGAGCAGGAATATATGACTCCTCATTGAGTTGTGGCGAATTTGGATGGTAGAGATACTTCTCACTCAATTCAATGAGTCTTAAAAGAGGAGTTTTATGCCCTGCAAGATAGAGAGAATCGGCCAGGGCATAGATCTTCTTGTGTGAAGAGGAGATTCTTTGGTATATCCCCTCAATTCCACTCTGGCGGGTGCCATTATGCCGTCTCTTCTCAAAAGCATTTATAATGGAGATCCAGTTGCTGTATGCCTTTTCAAAGAGGGCAGCATCAATAGTGTACAAGGAGGTATCCTTCTTGGCCTCTTTGAAGTAGTTGTCCCAAAAATGGCATGCAACATATGTAGCAGCCTCCATCTGGTCTGTAATGTAGAGAGGGACTTTCGTAAGGGGAAACTCCCTATTTTCTCTCTTCTCTTCATTTTCAACAGATCTCTCCTGGTCTGATTCTCCATTCTTGCACGAGAGTAACACAACAGAGAGAAGAGATACAGCAATCAGCAATCTGGTAAAACTTCTATATACTGGATTCATATCTTCCATAATTTTTCACAAAGATACATTAAACTATAAAAATAGATAAATGTTTATAGGTTGCTGCTTTAAGGCGATGGCTATTCTTAAGAGACATTTATTAATGGAATCTATTTTAAACGGAGGAGAATATGAAACATCTGAACAAACTCACAAAATCCCAATTCCTTAACAATATCTATAACTATGAGCTTCATCCCGACAGTTTTGTCTATATAGGGGCAACACCCAGTATGGTAGTATTGAGTTCATCACACAACAGATTCTGCAGGGAGCTTGAACCGGCATTGGAGGTGCTTGCCAAACGGCACCATAACCATTACAATGTCTTTGTGGTTGACAATACAAGCGACCCCGATATAGCCCAGGCCCTCAAAGTTGAATCGTTTCCTGTAATCTATCTTTGTCCTGTAAGAAGAACCCCTTTTGTTATAAAAGAGAGTATAAACATAAGGGAGATAGCGGGATTGGCAGATATTCTGATAGGTAAAATGTGATAGTTCTGGCCTATAAGAGGTTTTTTAGGCGAAAAATGAAAAAAATTGATTGAAAATGTAATTTTTTTTTGCAAATAAAAAAAATACTCATACCTTTGCAACCGCTTTGGGAGATACCAAAGCAAGTTCTTAAAGGTAATCGGGGTGTGGCGCAGTTGGTTAGCGCATCTGCTTTGGGAGCAGAGGGTCCTCCGTTCGAGTCGGAGTACCCCGACAAAATAGAGCACTTACAGTAAAATGTAGGTGCTCTTTTTGCATTTGGTGTGGTACGCTTTCGGTGCAGTTGGGGAGCAATTGAAGTTGGAAAAATAGGCGGAGAAGAGTAAAAGCAGGTGCACGAGCAGGTGCAAGGGGGTTGGGCACCGAAATCGTGGCTGTAGCGCATTTAGGGGGCCCAACCCGGTAAAATTTGGAGGGGTTGGGAACTCGAATCGGCCCTGCAGAGCGTATGGGGCACATTTGCGGTCCCAGCCCTTTTGCAAATGGAGTAATGGCTACAGGATTCTCCTGCTGTGAGGACTATAAAGAAAAACAGGAGCAGAAAGCCTTGCGACTTCTCTGCTCCTGCCGACTTGACCTGACTTAAAAAACTATTTCGGTTAATAAACAACCTTCTTGTACAAACAGTTCATCAAATCAGTAAAAATTATATCTACTTGATCTCGATGATTGCCTCTGAGATATTGATCATAAAGTCACCTACGTGCTCGCACTCTGAGATAAGGTCCATATAGTAGACACCGGTAAGGTATGAATAGACATTGTTCTCGAGGTTAAGAAGGTGCTCCTCCCTCAAATTGTTGCGGTACTCATTGATATCCTGCTCAATGTCCTGGGCATTGGATATGTTGGTGATCTTGTCGTAACCGAGTGTAAGGTTGGTGATCATTACATCAAATCCATTGTTCAAAAGTTCAAGCATATAGTTGAGTTTCTTAACCATTGCCTCGTCAAAACTCTTGTTGTGGATATTTCTTCTCTGAAGGATTCTTGCAATATTGAATCCTGAATCGCCCACACTCTCAAGCTCGCTGATAATCTTGTACATCGCCTGAAGTCTGCGGCCCGACTCCTCGCTCAATTGGCCCTCGGCAATATCATTCAGATATTTTGCAATCTCAAGCTCAATGCGGTCAGTAATTTGCTCATAGTGCTCAAGTTTCTTGTACAAATCGTCAAATTTATTCGGATCGGTGGTATTAAGTGCCTCAATGGCATATCCGTATTGGCGTTTACATAGCTGTGCATAGTGGATAATTTCTGCCTTTGCCTGTCCGAGCGACAACTCTGATGTGTTCAACAAACCTCCGGAGATATGTTGAAGGCGGAACACCTCCTCCTCTTTCGGACTCTTTACCATATATGTTACGAGTTTTACGATTTGAGGGGTAAACCAAACCAATATGCAGGTGTTGAAGATATTGAAGAGGGAGTGCACCATCGCTACCGAGTATAAAAGCGATGTATCGTTTGCTCCCACTTCTAGAGGATTGTCGCAACCCACACCTGTGATTATCCATGCTACAAGTTTTAAGAACGGATTGAAGAGAATCAGAGCCCATGCAACACCAAAGAGGTTGAAGACAGAGTGAGCCCTTGCTGCCCTTCTCGCAGAGACATTTGCCACTGCAGCTGCAATATTTGCTGTAATAGTTGTTCCGATATTCTCACCCAATACCATAGCTGCACCCATTTGAAATGGAATCCATTCGTTGCTGATCATAACAAGTGTCAATGCCATGGTTGCACTTGATGACTGGAGTACAATTGTGAGCAATGTTCCTATCATTACAAAGATAATAACCGACAAGAATCCCATATTGGTCCATTGGTTGAGGAATGCAAGAGCCTCAGGAGAACTCTGAAGGTCCGGAACGGAGCCTTTAAGGTATGTAAGTCCCAAGAAAAGAAGGGCAAAACCAATGAGCAACTCTCCGATGGATTTCTTTTTCTTGGCCTTGCACATCATAAATGCAAAACCAAAACCGATAATTGGGATGGCAAGTGCGGAGATATCTGCCTTGAAACCTAAAAATGATATTAGCCAGGCAGTAACTGTGGTACCTATATTGGCGCCCATAATTACACCTACTGATTGAACAAGCGACAGCAGACCTGCGTTTACAAAGCTGACTACCATTACTGTAGTTGCACTTGATGATTGGATGACTGCTGTGATGAACATGCCTGTGAGAATCCTTTTGAGGGAATTTGAAGTCATTGCCGCCAAGAAACTTCTTAACTTATCTCCGGCAACCTTTTGGAGCGCCTCGCTCATAAGGGTCATACCATAAAGGAAAAGACCCAATGAACCGAGTAATGTCAGAACATTTTCAATTATTTCCATAAAATAAGTATAATATTTTAGGCAAAGATAATTCTAAAATTCGTAGTTTCTAAAAACAACTATTATTTTTGTAACATTGTAACAATTTTTTAATAATTTGACTTTGTGGGTGGAAAATGGAGATGGAGATAAGGGTCATTCAATCTTTATGAAGAGTATAAAATTTATAGGAACAGCAGTGGCTCTGGTGATGTTGCTGTTTCTTCCGGGGAGCCGTCTGTTTGCCCAGTTCTATGTAACAGGAGAGAGCCCAGCAAGGGTAAAATGGAGAGTGATCAAAGGAGAACACTACAAAGTTATTTATCCTCAGGAGATTGATTCTCTGGCGCAAAGGTATCTTTGGTTGCTGGAGGGTAACAGGGAATTTGTAATGGCCGGTCTGGAATCCGATCCAAAAAAGATACCTGTAATTCTCCATCCGTATACAACATTGAACAATGGAATGGTTGTATGGGCCCCAAAGAGGATGGAACTCTATACAAGGCCGGGTGCGGATGTCACCTATCCGGAGAATTGGGAACTTCAGCTGAGTCTGCACGAAAATCGTCACGTGGGGCAGATGTCGCATTTTACAAAGGGGGTATATAAACCGCTCAACTGGTTTTTGGGAGAGCAGATAACAGGACTTGGCGTTGGAATCTATGCCTCAAAATGGCTGCTTGAGGGTGATGCTGTAGTTGCGGAGACAGAGTTGTCGGAGAGCGGAAGGGGACGCAGTGCAGAGTTCCTTGAGTACTACAGGGCCTCATTCCTTTCGGGAGACGAACGGCCGTGGCGCAAATGGCGATATGGATGTTACAAACATTATACTCCCGATATCTATACATTCGGATATGTGGTGAACACTATGGGAAGAATGAGGTCCGACAACTATCTTTTGGCGGGAAAGGAACTTGAGATGTATGTCAGAAAGCCATACAATCCCGGGATAGTTGGAAAGGCATCAAAAGAGCTGACCGGTGGATACAGGCCGCGTGATCTCTTTATTGAGGGTATAGAGCACTATAGGGAGATGTGGAGAGAGGATTATGATAGAAGGGGTGAGCATACAGTTCCTGTAGAGATGGCAGCAAAAACGAGCAATTACTATTATAAATATACCTCACCGGTGGTTGTGGGCAGGGATTCGGTTATCTGCATAAAGCAGAGTTTCGAAAATCCCCAGACACTTGTAATGTTGAGTGGTGATCCTGCCTTTTTGAAAGAACACAGGAGCGGAGAGAAGAGGTTGAGGCCATTCTCTTCACTCACAAGCAATATCAAACTCTGCGGAGATTATATCTACTGGACAGAGAGTGTCCCTGATGAGAGGTGGGGAAAGGAGTTCTACAACAGACTCTTCAAATATGATCTGAAGAGCGGAAAGGTGGAGAAGATGTCGGGCAAGAGCTCATATAACAGCCCATCCATTAATGGCGTCGGCGAGATGCTTGCCGTTGTGGAGTATCCGTTGGAGGGTGGGTCCAATCTCGTCCTGCTTGATGCGGAGAGTGGCGAGGTGACAGCTTCATTTGTCTCTCCGGAGAATGGACAGCTTACAGAGTCTGCCTGGATAGGAGAGCGCATCTATGCAACTGCCATAACAGAATCAGGCATAGGTCTCTATTCTATTGAACCTGGAGGTGATGCAGTATGGAGAGTGGAGATCTGTGGACAGCATCACAATATAAAGAGCTTGAATTCAACAGCAGATCTGATCTATTTTGAGTCTGACCGTGACGGTGTAAACAATATCTATACCTATAATCCGTCGACAAAGATGCTGTCAAGGTTGACAAATTCCGATTTTGCCGCCCACGATCCATTTATCTCAGGCAACAGGCTCTACTACTCGAACCTCAAGCCGGAGGGCGACAGGATTGTCTATATCAATCTCCCAGCGGAGAGTGAAGGTGAGATTTTGTCGGATGGTGTAATGGAGAGCAGGTATACCTACCCTATGGCAGAGATGCTCACTTCGCAGGCAAACAGCTATTTCAGGGATAAGGGCATCCTGGCTGAGGGTGAAGAGATAACTGATAAGATTGTAAAGGAGAAGCCCGCTGATGTCAATTATGCATCAAAACCCTACAGAAAAGGGTCCCACCTCTTCAAGTTCCACTCCTGGGCACCATTCTATTATAATGTTGACAGGATTATGTCGATGAGTTTCGACCATTTTTATGAAGTTGCTGCCCTTGGAGCAACTGTCTACTCACAGAACAGCCTCGGAACTGCAGTGACAATGTTGGGCTACTCCTTCAGGGAGGGACACCACGCAGGACATATCTCGTTTGAATATTCCGGCCTCTATCCTGTCTTTAAAATTGCTGCAGATTACAATACTACAGACAGGTACAAATTCAAGATAGAGATTGAGGATGATGAGATAGTTCCCGTCACAACCACGAACAATGTCCCTCTGTTTGAATTGGATGCCCTTGCATATCTTCCTATAAACTTGAGCAGCAGGGGATGGCAGAGGGGATTGATTCCTCAGGTGGAATGGTCGTATGAGAACAATGCATTCTATAGCTATAAGACGGGGGGATATGCTAACCGTCAGCAGCTTGCCTGTGCGTTGAGGTATTATCAGATGCGTCCTGTAGCTACAGCTGCAATATTCCCTAAATGGGGTTTCAGCTTTACCCTTATGGGCTCAACATCTCCTATCGGACGGGAGAATTTCGGCTCTTTGGCGGCTGCCGACTCATATTTCTATCTTCCAGGAATTGCAAGGCGACAGGGTTTGAGATTGGCTGCATCGTATCAGAAGCAGTATATGGATAACAAGCTCTTCTATCTTGGGAATCTTGTCTCAATGCCAAGAGGTTTCGACAGTGATACCTACGGTAAGGAGTATTTCAAGTTCTCTGCAGATTATGCCATTCCGATCAATCTCAAGGGGTTCAGTCTGGGCTGGCTCGCCTATTTCAAGCGTCTGCAGGTGATTCCGTTTGCAGATGTGGCATATATGAAGCGCAATGCCGGATTCAAGCCAATGAATTCATTTGGCGGTGATCTGTTACTTGATGCAGTTATATGCCATATAGATATACCGTTCAGCCTTGGTGTAAGATATGCCAGAACCAACGAAAAGGGCGGCTCCAACTATATAGGCTTCTTGTCGAGCATATCATTCTATTGATTTTCAGCCTGAACCGAAAGGCCCGGACAATCAGATTGCTTCAATGTCGAAACGTCTGTACAGCTCCTCTTTGTTCTCAAACTCTTTCGACAAAGCGTCAATTTCGCTGCGGGGTACCTCGTTGATGGCGAGCATTATAAGCCCGTCGATACAGTAGTTGAAATCTGGGTCTACATTGTAGTCGATTATGCGGGCATTTATCTTGAGATATTTTTTGAGCAGAGTCGGCAATCTATATTGGGAGTTGCTGATTCTATAGAGAAATCTGTCAAACTTTTCAAGAGATTGCATCTTGCAGTCAAGCAGATGTTCCGGATTTACCTTGCCAAAGTTCATTATAAATGGGGTCCGCGGGGTAATCATCTCTTTCAGCTGTGGTATTGAGTGCATCTTTTTCAGATAGTAGATCATTGCACTCTTGTAGAATGGCGGATACCAAGAGCTGATGCTCACCGGGCCTATAAGGTAACGGATCTCCCTATTCTTGATTACAGTGTAGAGCAGTCCCTTTATAAGAAGCATAAGGGCTATTGGATCTTTCTGGTATTCGACAGCTACAAACGAGCGCCCAAGTTCAATGGAGTGGTACAGCTTGAACCTGAACTCTTTCCTGTATTTGAAGAGTGTGCTGCTGTAGAGTCCCCTTATTCCGAATTTGCGGATAATGCCACTGCAGAATCCCAACCTGTAGGCCCCTACAACGGATCTATTTTCCTTATCCCAAAGCACCAGATGTTTGTAGTATGTGTCATATTTGTCGGTATCCAGCTCTCTGTTTGTCCCCTCTCCAATGGATCTGAATGCAATCTCCCTTTTGCGCCCG
Source organism: Candidatus Egerieisoma sp. (assembly GCA_045594125.1). Lineage (GTDB taxonomy): Bacteria > Bacteroidota > Bacteroidia > Bacteroidales > UBA932 > Egerieousia. The sequence goes on along the minus strand of JAZNXX010000059.1, from coordinate 3,600 downwards.
ATCTCCCTCATTATGTTTGGAATATCATCATACTCCATCAGGTAGCAGGCGTAGGAGCCTGTCTCAAAAAGAAATGATGAGCTGTTGCGGAGAATCTCCTCCTTTAGAAGAGCCGGTTCTACCGGGTCAATAATTTTGGATGCCGAGGTTGTATCAGGGTTATCAGCCCTTTTGTGCCTGAAACTTAATTCCGCTTCTGGTATATTGGCTTCCAGTGAATAGCATCTGTTCCAAAGATGCTCTCCGAGTTGCCTGATTGTGGCAAACTCATCTATCTCTGAGGGTGATATAGGATAACCTATCCGCAGTGTTATATCCTTGTTCTTTTTGTTTGAGAGTTCGTGTGGCAACCGTACTGTCCTCAATAGCGGGTGAATCTTTCCCAAAAAGTGGAAAAGGGCTGAATTCTGTCCCTCAAAGAAGATTGGAATTACAGGAACTCCCGCTCTCTGTATGAGCTTTATGATGGAGGGCTGCCATTCAATATCCTTTACAATCCTCTCCTTGTTTGCATTTGAAGAGACCTCTCCTGACGGGAAGAGTCCCAGAGCCCCGCCATCATTAAGGTGGGCAGTGGCCATCTTAAGTCCGGAAAAGCTGCTGCGCAGTCCGGGATTGTTGGTAAACGGGTTTACCGGAAAAAATGTTGAACTGAGGTTCGGTATATATGACAGGAGAAAGTTGGTGAGAATTTTCAGATCGGGCCTCACTGCACCTATTATGTTGAGCATCATAATTCCGTCAATAGCCCCAAAAGGATGGTTGGATACAATTATGAAAGGACCCTCCTTTGGAATGTTGCTGAGCTCCTGTGGAATGTAGTTGCACCTTATGTTGAGGCGCTCCAGCAATTTGCCGGCAAACTCTATTCCCTGATACTCCGCTATCGGTGAATAGATCCTGTTTATCCTGTTAAGCCCCGACAGACTCATAGCTGCAGAGGCTGCAAGTGAACCCCAGAATCCTTTTACTTTAAGGGCCTGTTGAACTTGAGAATTATTGACTAATTTTGTGCTCATAAAGTTATAGGGTTACAAATATATAACAAAATTTTTTGATAATGGATTCTGCCCAGATAAAAGAGAGGATAAAAACGCTCCCATCAGAGCCTGGTGTTTACCGGTTTAAGGATGCGGAGGGGACCATTATCTATGTGGGAAAGGCAAAGAACCTGAAAAAAAGGGTGTCCCAATATTTTGTTGACCCTGAGAGGCTGACGCGCAAGACCCGCATTCTTGTCTCTAAGATAGCTGATCTTGAGCATACTGTGGTTGGAAGTGAGGAGGATGCGCTCCTTCTGGAGAACAATCTTATCAAGCAGTACCAGCCCAGATACAATATCCTTTTGAAGGATAGCAAGACCTATCCCTGGATATGTATAAAGAGAGAGCCATTTCCGAGGGTCTTTCTCACCCGCCGCTTTGTGAAGGATGGTTCGCTCTATTTTGGCCCCTACAGCTCTGTGCAGCACGCATATCATCTTCTGGATCTTATCAACTCCCTCTATAAAATACGCTCCTGTTCATTAAGCCTGTCAAAACAGGCAATTGAGTCGGGAAAGTTAAGGGAGTGTCTTGATTTCCACATCAAGAAGTGTCTGGCTCCCTGCATTGGCAGGATGAGTGAGGAGGAGTATGGTGAGCAGATTGCAGGTATCAGGGATCTGTTGCGTGGAAATACAGGACGCCTTATCAAAGAGTTCAGGGAGAAGATGCAGAGCGCCGCTGCCGAACTCGATTTTGAGCAGGCGCAACTCTACAAGAACAGTCTTGAGATGTTGCAGCAGCACTACAGCAAATCTCTTATAGTTCATCCGAGCATCACAAATGTGGATGTCTTCACGCTTGTTTTTGAGGGATATAAAGTTTACGGGAATTTTCTCCAGTTGAATAATGGCGCTATTGTCAAGGCCCTCAATCTGGAGTTCAGGATGAATATTGAGGAGCAGCAGAGCGAGATGCTCAGCCGCTTTATGGTTGAGGTCTACAGGATTACCGGTGAGCTGAAGCCACAGAGTAAAGATGACTGTGAGGAGGGGGAGATAAGCCGGATGGAGGATGGCTGCAGGAGGTGTAAAATCGGTACTGGAGGTGGGGCCGATTGTGCCGATAGGGCAGATAGAGCCGATAGAGCAGATGGTGCTGGAGAAACTGAGACCCCTGACAGGTTAGGGAGTACAAGAGAACCGGCCGGAATAGCTGTTGCGGGAAACTCAAGGGAGGTGCTAGTGCAGTTTATGCCCGATCAGGAGTTTGAGGGAAGGAGTATCCATATCCCTTTGCGGGGCGACAAATTGAGTCTGCTTGAATTGAGTCTCAAGAATGCCAATGCATTCAAATTCCAGAGGTTAAAACAGGATGCCATCAAATTTGCAGATGAAGAGCAGGTTTCTGCGGATGAAGTTGAGTCGGGTGATGGACCCAATGCCGGGAAAAATAGAAGCGGTGGGGCCGCCGGCAGTTTTGCCGGGAGCAATAAATCCGGGATTGGTGGAGGATCTGTCAGAATAAGCAAATCTGTGGAGATGCTGAAGAGGGATCTCAATATGTTGCAGCTCCCTATGCATATAGAGTGTTTCGACAACTCCAATATTCAGGGAACAAATCCTGTTTCGGCCTGTGTGGTTTTCAAAAATGGCAGACCGAGCAAAAGGGATTACCGTCACTTCAATATAAAGACGGTTGTGGGAGCCAACGACTTTGCCTCAATGTATGAGGTGGTCTACCGGCGATATTCAAGATTGCTTGAAGAGCAGGGCGAGCTGCCGCAGCTGGTACTTATAGATGGTGGAAAAGGTCAGCTTCACTTTGCCCACAATGCCTTGAGAGATCTCAACCTCCACGAGAAGATAAAGCTGATAAGTATTGCAGAGAGGCTTGAGGAGCTCTATATCCCGGGCGATCCCACTCCGCTCTTTCTCGACAAGAGCTCCCCATCGCTGAAGCTGCTGATGCACCTGAGAGATGAGGCCCACCGTTTTGGCATTACCCATCACCGTGAGAAGAGAATCAAAGGCCAGACCGCCTCAGCCCTTATGGAGGTCAAAGGGGTAGGTGAGGCAACAATGCAAAAGCTGATGCTCCACTATAAAAGTCTCAAAAGGCTGAAAGAGAGCTCTTTTGAAGAATTGGTGTCAGTTGTGGGCAAATCTTTGGCAAAGGCTATCTTTGACCATTTCGGAATAAAAAGATAGCAGCCATTTCATAAATTAATCCCGCCATATCATACATTAACTGTCGCAATAGTTGGCTGAGCAGGTTTAAGTTTCTAAATTTGTGTGAGAAAAGAGATGTTTCTGAAAAGAGTTTCCTTTTTACGTGACAATATGACCAATGCTTAAATTATGGATAGATCAACCTATTTAAAATCAGGCTTCCTATTGCAGGGTGGAAAATATAGAATTGAGAGAGTTCTCGGCCAGGGCGGTTTTGGCATAACCTATCTTGCCCTCCAGACAGCTCTGAACAGGAAAGTTGCCATCAAGGAGTTCTTTATGAAGGAGCATTGCAACCGTGATGCATCCACTTCTAAAGTCTCTGTGGGCTCCGACGGCAGCCGTGATCTTGTGGAGCGTTTCCGGAAGAAATTCATCAAGGAGGC
>JAZNXX010000058.1:0-56918 GCA_045594125.1 Candidatus Egerieisoma sp. | reverse complement strand
CCGAACAGAGAAGTTAAGCCCATTAGTGCCGATGATACTGCTATACCAAGTGGGAAAGTAGGTAGCCGCCAACTTTGTGAGACCTTCAGGAGCAATCTTGAAGGTCTTTTTTTTGTATATGGGTCATTTGTGGTAGTAATTGGAAATTTAGGTGGGCGCTAAAATTGGCTCATTTGCAAGAGGGTTGGGACCGCCAATGTGCCCTGCAACGCTCTGTAGGGACAATTTGAATTCCCAACCTATAAAAACAGCAGCCGACGATCTCTGCTTGATCTGCCGGCTGCTGCCCAACTTAACCTAACTTAAAAAACTATTTCGTATATATAACAACTGTTGTTGGAGATTGTTTGATTGTTATAGAACTTTTTTAGTTAACTATTCCGTTTTATCCCGATTGGTAATTGTTTAGGGTTTGTATCCTATTCTGTCGTGAGTCCTTTTCCAGACAAAGCTCTCCACATCCTCTTTAATGACTCTTCTGCGTGGAGATTTTTTCTCTTTACTCTCCCTTAACAGCATAGCATCATAGATTGTTCTTGAAAGCAGTTTCATTGTTCTTGCATTGGCAAATGAGAGCTCTCGGTTAAGGCAGAGGTCATTGATGTATTTTCTGATTATCTGCTCGGCCTCTGGGGTAAATTTGACTTTATGTTTTGAGAGGCATTTGAGGAGAATTTCAAACAGTTCCTCTTCGGTGTAGTCATCAAAGACAAATGTGTGGTCAAAATCATATATGCCATTTATGGCAAGTGTATTTGCCATTGAGTGGCGTGGTGAGCTGCATTCAGCTATTATAATAGCCCCAACTCCTCCGGTTTCGGCAGTAAGTGAGGTGAGTTTTATGCGAAGCTGCTCATTGCTCATCTTATATTGGTTATTGCGGAACTCAGGAGCATCTCCATCAATGAAGAGGAGACCATATCTTGATTTTTCCATTGCTGAACGCAATACCTCATCGCAGATATGTTCGGGCACATTATATATCTGCTCGCCCTTTACCTCAACAAAATTTCCCTTTTCAAGAAGGTTCATTGCATTAAGTATCTCTGTAAAGATTCTTGCCACAGTACTCTTGCCTGTACCTGTATTTCCAGAGAAATTCCACTTCAATATTCCTTTACCGACAAAATTTTCTCCAATTGAGCTTTGGTATTTTGCTATGTCAACAAAATTATGGATAGCAGCCTTTACCTTTTCAAGACCTACAAGTGAGTCAAGTTTTTCAAGAGCTTTATTGAGCTCTTCATTGTTGAAAAGACCATATTCTGCCTGTCTGATCTCCTTATCTGTAATAGGAATATCCGCAGCTGTTATCATTTTAAGCTGTTTAATGGTGGGATTTTCCAATTTTCCTACGCGGGTGGCCATATTCGGCAGAATTTGGGATGAGATTAGTCTCGTGATGAATCTGGCATTTCCAAAGTTGGATTTCTTTCTTTTCAACTCAAGTTTGACAAGAGATTTAAGTCTCTTGACTGCGGCCGGAGAGAAGGTGAAGTTGTTCTTTTCAACCCTCTGGCAGGCAATTTTTACAAGTTCATCAACAGAATAGTCCTCAAATGTAAATGTGTATGGAAAACGGGAACGCAAACCTTTGTTTGAATCAAGAAGCTTCTCCATCTCATCTGCATATCCTGCGAGGATGACAATCAGATCAGGACTCTCTTTGGAGAGTGCTGTAAGGAGTGTATTTATAGCATCAATACCGTAGTCGCGGCCACCACCTTCAACTGAATTAAGCTGGTATGCCTCATCTATAAAGAGAATGTTGCCTTTGGCTCTCTTTAAAATAGTTCTCATCTTAAGCTCTGTATCTCCCAGATGATTTCCTATCAAATCACTCTTTTCACACCTGATGACGCTGCCTTGTGAAAGAATTCCCATAGAGGCATAAATCTCTCCCATAAAATCGGCCACGGTTGTCTTTCCTGTACCAGGATTTCCGGAAAATATCATATGGAGTGGAGGCATCTCGGTATCAAGTCCAAGCTGCATCCTTCTGTTCTTCATCTTTACAAAATTGAGGTGTTTGGTAATGCTTGTCTTCAAATTCTCCAGACCAACCATATTTTCAAGCGATTCAATTCCTTTAGAACTCTTTGTTTTTGAGATACTTGGAATGTCAGCCGCGGTAATTCTCCTCAGATCATCTGCAGACGGATTCTCTATGCCGCTCAATCTGTGTGCCATATTGGCAAGGACCTGTCTCTGGATAAGATTGATAACATACCTTCCATTGCCGAACTCTTCATCGCGGGCAGCATAAGCTCTGGAAACGACAGAACGGAGGTGGCTCCAGGCCTCATCGGTAAGTTCATACTGATTTTTATTGCAGAAGTGTCCTGCAATTGCAATAAGCTCGTCAACATTGTAATCCTCAAATATAAACTTCTCATCAACGCGGGATGCAAGACCCTGGTTGGAACTTATCAGCTCTGTCATCTTATCAGGGTAACCGGCAAGAATCAACATCCAGTCCCTGTTGTTTTCATCAGAAAGCGCTGTAATGAGTGCATCAATAACAGAATTTCCTGGATTTTTAGGGTCATCCTTCACATAAAGGTTATACGCCTCATCAATAAATAGAATGCCTCCCTTTGCATCTTCAAGCGCCTGCTCTATTGCCCTGAATTCACTATCATAAAATCTTCCCACCAGATTCTTCTTTTCAGTCTTGACTACGTGTCCTTTACTCAACAGACCAAGCTCTTTGTATATTTTACCCAGAATTTCGGCTACTGTAGTCTTTCCTGTACCGGGATTTCCAAGGAATTGGGCGTGAAGCGGCATATTGCTGACGGGTAATCCCAGTTCAGCCCTCTTTTTATTGAGATTGCTCATTTTGCTGAAGAGGTGTATCTTCTCTTTTACTGATGCAAGACCAATCATAGAGTCCAGCATATCCATTGCATTCTCCTCCCGCTTTACATTTTTTTGGGAAGAGTCCCCCTTCTTGCGAATGGAATTTATAAGCTGTCCCAAATCGGGTTCACCTGTAAGTTCCCTATCTGCAACTTCAAAGGAGAGGGAGGCAAAAGGCTCAGAGAAGATGCTGAATTCCAGACGATATCTTCCCTTTTCCCATTTATAGTCAAATCTCTCACCAAAAGATTCATTTACATAGATGACGTTGTCATTGGAATTGGTGCTCATTATTGAGGCCTCTGTATGGTCCACTAGCCTTCCTGTCTGATCGTATAGCGAGATACCCAAATCGGGCAACTCAAGATAGTCCAACCCCTCTGTAGCCTTAAAGGCTGCAAATATGGTCAGATTTTCCAGACTCTTTTGGGAGAAGATCATTAGAGGTGAATTCTCTGACAAGCTCAAAGATTCATTCTTGTCATTATTGAAAAATGAGATCTTTTCAGGTACAAAAAGTTCAAGTATATTGCCTATACAGGGAAGATTAACCTCTTTGGTGATATAGAGGTCTTTAGTGGCATCATCATATATTTTGATCTTTACAGATTCAATGCTCCTTCCAGTGTAACTTTTGAAGAGATTCTCCATCTTGCATACAAAATGGATCTTGCCATTACCCTTCTCAAGTTCAGAAGCAGAAATTTTCACAGATATCTCCTCATCTTTTGAACTCTTGATTTTGAGTTTGAGATTGGGATAACTTTTACATACCGGGTACTCCATAAAGAAATATCCGCCATTATTCTCTTGTGGGTAAAATGGACTCAACTGCTCCTCTACAGGGTCCATTATTATATATTTCCCTGTTCTGAATGCAATTCTTTCAATTTTGAAATCATTGAGCTGTTCTGTGATAAAACTATTCAAAAGACGGTCAAATTCATCCTCCCCATTATCTTCCTCATCATTATCGGCTCCCGCACTATCGAAACCATTATTCTCATCATAATCAATCTCTACATCATCACTCTCATCATCGGTACCGGTTATCTCATCATCAACTTCATCAATCCCATTTTCAACCAAATTATCCTCTTCAGGAGAAGAGGTTCCACTCTCTTCAGGCTCCTTCTCGGGACTTGATACGGACTCTTCCCAGATAATCTCAGCGTAAGGGAATCCTCTGCCTTCACCCTCTTCCGCCACAGAAAAGAGAACTCTTGCGCACTCTTCATCAAAGAGACTCAATCTCAACTCATACTCTCCGGCTTCCCACTCATACTCTTCATAATTGGCCCTGAAAGAGGCGGCAAATGAGTATTTCCCCTTTTCAATCATCTTAATCTCCGCATAGCGGTAGTCTATCCAAATATTCTCTTCAACTGAGTAGAGGTTGAATTTGGCATACGAAAATTGATCGTTCAGATCCAGTTCTATCTCTGTTCTCAAATTGATTACAACGCTGACTATTTCAAGTTTATCTGAATTGAGTATGCAGGAAGATTCACTCCTGTAGTTTATTGCTGTTCCGATATCTTTATACAGCTTGTTAGGGACAATGACAGCCTTGAGATCGCCAACGCTTTCAGCCATTGATTCTGTAAATGGAATCCGGGCAGTTTTGGTGGCAAGTATATCACTTGAGTATAATTCGTTTATGGAAATTTCAAGATCAAGAAACTCATTCTTCCTCCTTTCATAGCCCTCAGGCAAGAGTTTATTGATCCCAAATATTCTTGATAGCATAAATGTATTTTTCTTCAACTCTTCAGCCGGGATTTCAATACAATGGGTAATCTTATCCCTGATATTTTTTATCTCTACAACTATCTCGGGATATTCAGATACAGACTCGTCATTATAGATATCCAGAACAAGAAAGTGATAATTCGACGGAGCATAATATCTTCTGTTGCCCTCAATATAATCTTCATAATCGGAACTCTCTGTTGCCCTGATGTCGCAAGATAGCAGAATCTCCTTATCATATTTGTAGTCTGAGTGGTAAACATCCAGCTGCTCCACATTGCCTGTTTTTTCGGAATTCAAACTCTCCTTATTGTTTCTCTTTGTATCTTCTGCAGACTTCTCCTTGAAGAATTTAATGGCTTTGGCTGTAAACTTACGCAGTTTGTCATTCATAATATGACGGAATTTGTCCTCTGCCATATTCTGCATCCAGTCCCATTCTATCTCAATGTATACAAGTTCTGAAATATATTCGAAAATCTGATGCTCTTCCGGGGTGTTGACTGCAAGATAATTCTCCATACCTATTATATTTTCTCTTTTCTACAAATTTACCAAATATTTCCCTGGATAGCTATCCATTTGCGACATTTTGTCATATTTTTTTGTTGGTACACCATTTGATTATCACTCTCCGTACTCCATCGATTTGGGAGTTCCATAGATTATAAAGACAAATTAAATAATAGAAGATATGCAAAAAGGTAAAATTGGTGTTACTACAGAGAATATATTTCCTGTAATCAAAAAGTTTCTCTATTCTGACCATGAGATATTTCTAAGGGAGCTTGTGGCTAATGCCGTGGATGCAACCCAGAAGATGAAGGCTGTTTCGGGTATGGGTGAGTTCAATGGTGAATTGGGTGATCTTACAGTTAGGATAGCGGCAGACGAGAGTGAAAATACCTTGACAATTACCGACCGAGGTATAGGTATGACAGCAGAAGAGGTGGACAAATATATTAACCAGATAGCATTCTCAAGTGCCGGAGAATTTCTTGAAAAATATAAAGACCAATTGAGCAGTATCATAGGCCATTTCGGTTTGGGATTCTACTCGGCATTTATGGTTTCGAAGAAGGTTGAGATCAGAACATTGTCGTGGAAAGAGGGGGCCAAAGGTGTCCTTTGGAGTTGCGACGGCTCTCCTGAATATACTATGGAGGAGGTTGAAAAGAGCGACAGGGGTACAGAGATAAAACTCTATCTTGACGATGATTCCAAAGAGTTTGCCGGAAAGGCAAAGGTAAATGAACTGCTCAACAAATATTGCAAATTTATGCCTGTTGCAATAGCTTTTGGTAAAAAAGAGGAGTGGAAAGATGGTAAATATGTTGATACAGAGGAGGATAAGATTGTAAATGATACAGCTCCACTTTGGGCTAAAACTCCAAGTGAAATAAAGGAAGAGGAGTATCTTGAATTTTACCACAAACTATATCCTATGCAGGATGATCCGCTATTCTATATCCATCTGAATGTAGATTATCCCTTCAACCTCACAGGTATTCTCTATTTTCCCAAAATCAAGGAGAAGATGGAGATTACAAGGAACAAGATCCAGCTCTACTGCAACCAGATGTTTGTAACTGATTCTGTTGAGAACATTGTTCCCGATTTTCTCACACTTCTTCACGGTGTGATAGATTCACCAGACATCCCGTTGAATGTCTCGAGAAGCTATCTTCAGGAGGATGCCAATGTCAAGAAGATATCAACATATATTACAAAGAAGGTGGCAGACAGGTTGGAGGAGATATCAAAAAATGACAAAGAGTCGTTTGAGGCAAAATGGGACAACCTCAAGCTCTTCATTGAGTATGGAATGTTGTCGGATGAAAAATTCTTTGACAGGGCCAAAAAGTTTGCCCTTCTCAAGAGTGTGGAGGGAAAATATTTCAACTACGAGGATTACAGAAAACTTATTGAGGGAGAGCAGACTGATAAAGAGAATAAGGTGGTATATCTCTACTCGACAGATCCTGTTGCCCAATATACATATATTGAAGATGCCAAGAATAAGGGGTATCAGGTATTGCTCTTTGACAGCAATCTTGACGCCCATTTTGTAAGTCTTCTTGAGAACAAGCTGGAGAATGCCAAATTTGTAAGGGTAGATGCCGACAGTATTGACAAATTGATTGATAAAGGGGATAAAGAGCCTTTGAAACTATCAGACCGTGAGTCGAAAGAGATATCATATATCTTTGAAAGTGTGCTTCCTGAGGGGGCAAACTACAATGTGCAGGTAGAGAATCTTGGAGAGACATCTGCCCCTATTGTAATTACACAGAGCGAGTTTATGAGGAGATATAAGGAGATGTCAGCTTTGGGAGGAGGCCTCAACTTCTATGGAGAGATGCCTGATTCCTACAATGTGCTTCTCAACTATGAGCATCCTCTGATCAAGAAGGTGATTGAGATGAAAGAGCTCCAGACCAAGAGCTTTACCGATACAATCAATGCAAAACTTGATGCTGCCAACTCATCTCTCAATGAGATTGACGAGAGAAACAAGGATAAAAAATATGATGAAATTCCAACTGCAGACAAGGATGAGAAGAACAGTCTCAACAAGGAGATTGAGTCGTTGAATGAGCAGTGCAAAGATGCAATGGTCAAATTTGCAGGAAACAACACTCTTGTAAAACAGTTGGCAGACCTTGCACTTCTCTCCAATAATATGCTTAAAGGAAAAGAGCTCCACTCATTTATAAAGAGGAGTCTGGAGATTCTCAAATAGCCAGTAAAAGCATATCCTGACACTTCAGGAACAATAAAATCCCGGAATTGTGACCCATATCATAAAGAGGCGGGCTCCAGTTCCGGGATATTTGTATCTGGTATTCCGATTGGTTTACTGGTTCCTTATCTTGTTGCCGAGAATGAAACCGAAGATTCCGGTAAGCAGAATTCCTATTGTGGTCTGCACTACATTGAGCATATCAACGAGAGGGGAGATATCCTGCAATTCGGACGAGTCCATACCTGCCATATTTTTCAGACTGATTCCGAGTGCCTGTCCATACTCGATGATAGGTACATTCTCTGTGAAGGCCCAGGCAAAGAAGAAGACTGTCAAAATATAGGTGATTATCATTCTTGTCATACTCTCACCAAATCCGAAGAGCAGATCAGACAAGAGGTTGGTGATAATTCTCCAGCAGTATGAGATTTTCCTGAAAATGGATACAGAGCTGTCGCCCAACTCACTTATCATTCTTCTGCGTTCCATCCTTTTTCCCTCTACATAAGCCCAGTTGCCGTCGGCAATATAGCCTTTACCCGACCATAGTGCATTGAAATTCTTGAAAATCACCTCGGCATCTGCCCACCTTGCATCAAGTGCAGCCTCAGGGCTCCAGTCAGACCTTACATTAAGGTCATTGGTCCTCTCTCCTGTGCCGTATGTGTGCCAGTCGACGAGAAATTTGCGGTAGGCCTCCTTATTCTGCTGCAGAATCTTTCCGTTGAGAAGATTCTCCTTCCTAATTATGGCACAATCTCCCAAATAGCTCTTGTTAAGGCTGCAGTTGGAGATTTTGCTGCCGTTGAAGATGACAACTCCGTCGATAAATGCCCGATAGAGGTCGCAGAAATCAAGTTCAGCACACTCAAATGTGCCGTGCTGAATCTCAGCGTATCTGAAGTCGCTCCAGGATATTTTTGCATTCCTGAAACGGCAGTGGACCATTTCGCACCCCTTGAAACTTACCCTCTCTATCCTGCATCCCGAAAAATCAACCCTTTCCAGCCTCTCTCCTGAAAGGTCAACACCTATAATCTCTTTAGAAGCTATCAGCCTCTGTAACTCTTCCATATCCATATTGGCAGCTATTTATTGACTCTGCAAGTTATTGAAAAGTTTTACAATAGACAAATTTATAGGGAATGAATGGTTATTTAAAAAAAATATTTCTATCTTTGACAACAAATACAAAGGGGTGCCTTTGGGCTGAGATTATACCCTCGAACCTGATGCAGATAATACTGACGTAGGGATTGTGTGATTTCCAATCATTGAGACCGTCCGGTCTGGCGTTTATATCATTCACCATATAGGTTTTGGGTACAGGAGCTCGAAGGGCTTCTGCAACGGATTTTTATATGGAAATTTATCTTAACGGAAAGTCTATTGATGTTGCATCGCAAAATATTGCGGAGCTGCATTCTGAATTGAAGCTGCCCTCAGTGGTGGCAATTGCACTCAATAACAAAGTTGTGGAGAGGTCGCGTTGGAGCAGCTCATATCTGAGCGAAGGGTGCCGGGTAACTGTAATCAAAGCTGTTTGTGGAGGATGATGAGATGAACTACGGTAGTAATATGGAGAAATTCTCCTCTGCAAGGAGACAAAAGCTTCTACAATATGCCGGCTTGCAGTTTATCTCAAACTGTACCAATCGCTTCACACACCTCGAATCAGTGGAGGCTGCGCTTGCCGGAGGGTGCAAGTGGATTCAGCTCAGGATGAAGGATGTTTCGGATAATGAGTTTGTTGAGACTGCAAAAAAGGTGCGTGAAGTATGTACTGCCAATGGAGCTGTCTTTATAATAGATGACAGAGTTGAACTTGTTGGAGAGACAGGTGCTGATGGAGTCCATCTGGGGTTGAATGATATGCCTGTTGGAGAGGCCCGACGCATTTTGGGTTCAAACTCCATTATAGGTGGTACTGCAAATTCATTTCAGGATGTAGTGAGACATTTTAATGATGGTGCAGACTATATAGGTTGCGGACCATTCCGCTTCACTACAACCAAGAAGAATCTCAGTCCAATTCTGGGTATTGGGGGGTACCGTAAAATTTTGGCACTAATGGAGGAGAATGAAATCTCCCTGCCACTTATAGCTATAGGAGGAATAACTCTTGAGGACCTTCCGGAGTTGCTTGGGAGTGGAGTATCGGGGATAGCCCTGTCGGGAGCCATAACCGGCTTAGCCAATCCATCTGCAGCTATGGAGCTTTTTGTCGGAAAATTGAGGGATTACGGTATCTCTGCAGGAACAATAATTTGAAATTTAAAGAAGAAGATAATATGAAACCACTTGTAATTGCCGGACGGGAGTTTGAATCAAGACTCTTTTTGGGTACCGGAAAATTCAGCTCCAACAGAATAATGGAGCAATCGATAATGGCATCTGGAACAGAAATGGTTACAGTTGCAATGAAGAGGATAGATCTTGAAGACAGTGAGGATGAAATGCTTAACCATATTGTCCATCCAAATATACAGCTATTGCCAAATACCTCAGGGGTAAGGGATGCGGAGGAGGCAGTTTTTGCTGCTCAAATGGCAAGGGAGGCATTTGGGACAAATTGGCTTAAACTCGAGATCCATCCCGATCCCCGTTATCTCCTGCCAGATTCTGTGGAGACATTGAAAGCTGCAGAAAAGCTTGTCAAATTGGGCTTTATAGTGCTGCCATATTGCCAGGCAGATCCAACATTGTGTAAAAGGCTTGAGGAGGTTGGAACTGCTGCAGTGATGCCTCTTGGTGCGCCAATAGGCAGCAACCGTGGGTTGCAGACGAGAGAGTTTTTGCAGATAATCATAGAGCAGTCAAATGTTCCGGTTGTGGTGGATGCCGGTATAGGAGCTCCAAGCCACGCTGCTGAAGCTATGGAGATTGGTGCAGATGCCTGCCTTGTAAATACAGCCATCGCAGTTGCCGGCAATCCTCTTGAGATGGCAATTGCATTCAAGGAGGCTGTCATTGCCGGAAGAAGAGCCTATGAGGCTGGATTGGGTGGTAAGAGTGAAGGATTCAGGGCAGAAGCAAGCTCGCCTCTCACCTCATTCCTTGATTAGACAAGACAAAATCAACCATTAAATTGAAAGAAGTATGGGAAAAGTTTTGGAAAGAATAAAATATCCCCGTTCAAAAAAGATCTATATGAACGGTTCGTTATATCCATATATAAAGGTGGGAATGAGGGCTGTTGAGCAGTTGCCGTCAATCTCTTTCGGAGAGAATGGAGAGAAGAGCTATACCCCCAACAAGGAGGTCTGTATTTATGATACAAGCGGAGTCTACAGTGATCCCTCTATTGCGACAGATCTGAATTTGGGGTTGCCAAAGATCAGGGAGGAGTGGCTTGGCAGGAGAGATGACATAGAGCAGTTACCGCAACTCTCATCGGAATATGGAAGAAAGAGGCTGGAGGACAAATCATTGGACAAGATAAGGTTCAAACATCTCTCCAATCCCTATAGAGCTCGAGAAGGTAAGGGAATTACGCAACTTTGTTACGCACAGAGGGGTGTTATAACTCCGGAGATGGAGTATGTTGCAATAAGGGAGAATATGAATTGTAGGGAACTTGGGATAGAGAGCTATATCACTCCAGAATTTGTAAGGGCTGAAATTGCTGCAGGAAGGGCTGTCATTCCTGCCAATATCAACCATCCTGAGGCTGAACCGATGATTATAGGCAGCAAATTCCTTGTAAAGATCAATACAAATATAGGAAACTCATCTACCTCTTCGTCTATAGAGGAAGAGGTAGAGAAGGCTATCTGGAGCTGCAAATGGGGGGGAGATACATTGATGGATCTCTCAACTGGTGATAAGATTCACGAGACAAGGGAATGGATAATAAGAAATTGCCCCGTTCCTGTAGGTACTGTTCCAATTTATCAGGCTCTTGAAAAGGTTGGCGGAAAGGTTGAAGAGCTTGATTGGGAGCTATATAGAGATACATTGATTGAACAGTGCGAACAAGGTGTGGATTACTTTACGATACACGCAGGAATACGTCTGCAAAATGTTCATCTGGCAGATAACCGCCTTTGTGGAATTGTGAGCCGAGGGGGAAGTATAATGAGCAAATGGTGTATCCATCACTCAAAAGAGAGTTTCCTCTATGACCATTTTGATGAGATTTGTGATATACTCGCCCAATATGATGTGGCAGTATCTCTTGGTGACGGATTGAGACCCGGCTCCATAGCTGATGCGAATGACCGTGCCCAGTTTGCCGAACTTGAGGTGTTGGGTGAACTTGTAAAAAGGGCCTGGAGCAGGGGAGTGCAGGCCTTCATTGAGGGGCCCGGACATGTGCCGATGGATAAAATTGCTGAAAATATGGAACTTCAAAAGGAAAAATGCCACAATGCGCCATTCTACACTTTAGGTCCGATTGTAACAGACATTGCTCCCGGTTATGATCATATAACATCTGCCATCGGCGCTGCCCAGATAGGTTGGCTTGGAACTGCAATGTTGTGCTATGTGACACCAAAGGAGCATTTGGGTCTGCCTGGAAAAGAGGATGTCAGGAGAGGTGTCGTTACATATAAGATAGCTGCACACGCTGCCGATCTGGCCAAACACCACCCTGGTGCACAGATAAGGGACAATGCATTGAGCAAGGCCAGATTTGAATTCAGATGGAAAGACCAGTTCGACCTCTCTCTTGATCCGGAGCTGGCAATGAAATATTTTCACGAGGGACGCCATACAGATGGCGAGTATTGCACAATGTGCGGACCGAATTTTTGTGCAATGAGGCTAAGCCGCGATATAAGGGCCAACTATGGAAAAAAGGGGGGACCGGAGGATAGATAGGGTTGATTTTTATTAATTAATGTTTGAATAGTATGTTTTCAGAGTATTTACAGAAGATATCCTGGGATGAGACAGTGGAGGCAATCCATTCGAAAAGTGATGCAGATGTGAAGAGGGCTTTGTCGAAAGCGAGATGTGATATTGATGATTTTATGGCTCTTGTATCACCTGCCGCTGCTCCATACCTTGAGCAGATGGCGCATTTGAGCCAAAAATATACGCGCGAGAGGTTCGGAAATACAATTTCAATCTTTATACCTCTCTATTTGACAAACTCGTGTATCAACTCCTGTGTCTATTGCGGATTTCACTCCAGTAACCCGATGAAGAGGGTAATTCTTACTCCCGAGGAGATTGTCAATGAGTATAAGGCAATCAGAAAACTTGGCCCTTTTGAGAATATTCTCCTTGTTACAGGAGAGAATCCCCGCCTTGCCGGTGTAGATTACATTGCTAAGGCACTTGATCTGGCCAAACCCTATTTCAGCAACCTGAAGATTGAGGTTATGCCGCTGGCAGCAGAGGAGTATCAGAAGTTGGCAAGACACGGTCTGAATGGTGTTGTCTGTTTTCAGGAGACCTATAACAGGTCGAGGTATAATATCTATCATCCAAGGGGGATGAAGGCTGATTTTGAATGGAGGGTCAATGGTCCCGACAGGATGGGAATTGCCGGACTCCACTCCATTGGAATGGGTGTCCTCATTGGACTGGAAGATTGGAGATGTGATGTCACTATGCTTGCCCACCACTTGAGATATCTTCAGAAGCATTATTGGAAAACCAAATACAGCGTAAACTTTCCGCGTATGCGACCTGCAGAGAATGAAGGATTTCAACCGAATGTAATAATGACCGACAAGGAACTTGCCCAGTTGACATTTGCAATGAGGATATTTGACCACGATGTTGATATATCCTATTCGACAAGGGAGGCTCCTCTCTTCAGGGATAATATGGCTCCGCTTGGAGTTACCACAATGTCGGCAGAGAGCCGTACTGAACCTGGAGGGTATTACTCATATCCTCAGGCACTTGAGCAGTTTGCAGTATCAGACGGCAGAAGAGCTGCTGAAATTTGTGATGCTCTGGAGGAGATGGGGATTGTGGCTGTATGGAAAGATTGGGACAGATCATTCAATTCAGGAGCTGTTTATGGAAAAGTGTGACAGATATGCGCGACAGATTATGCTTGCTGAGATAGGGGAGGACGGACAGCAGAGACTTGCGGCAGCCAAAGTACTTGTAGTTGGAGTTGGCGGACTCGGTTCGTCGGCCTCCATCTACCTTGCTTCAGCTGGGGTTGGACATATAGGCATAATGGATTATGATAATGTATCGCCATCAAACCTCAACAGGCAGATTCTATATGAAGAGGACGACTGCAATAGAGCTAAAGTTACTGTAGCTGTAGAGAGGCTGCGTAAATTAAACTCTGATATTGAAATTGTTGGGTATAACTATTCTCTATCTGAGGAGAATGCTGAGGCAATCGTCAGCGGTTATGATATGGTAGTTGATGCTACCGACAATTTCAAGACAAGATTTTTATTGGGAGATGTGACAGGCAGGCTCCAGATTCCCCTTATCTATGGTGCCATTTCTGGATATGATGGGATGGTGACAATATTCAATTATGGAGAGTCCCCTTTCCACTATAGAGATTTGTGGCAGGATGAGACTGAGCTGCTCTCTATGGAGACGGAAAAGGGGGTAATAGGTACAACTGCCGGAATAACAGGCATTCTTCAGGCTAATGAGGTGATAAAGATAATATGCGGAGTGGGAGATCTCTTGTCTGGCAAGCTGTTGATATGCAATATGCTGGAGATGCATTTTGAAGTGGTTGGTTTGAATTGTGATAAATTTGAGTAAATGGCGATGGGAGATTTTAAACTGATAGTCATTACAGACCAGATAATGTTTGGTGATGAGTGCAGATGGATTGAGAGGCTTCTTGAGAGTGGAGTAACCACGCTCCATATCAGAAAACCCGATTCCGATCTTGTTGCTGTAGAACGGATGTTGAACTCCATCTCAAGTGAATTTTACGGAAAATTGGCCCTTCACGACCATTTTGAACTGGCAGGTCTCTATAAGCTTGGCGGTATTCATCTTAATGGAAGGAATCCTGCTCCACTGGAGGGGTTCAAGGGAAGAATCAGCCGCTCTTGCCATACTTTGGAGGAGGTGGAGCTCGCAAAGGAATACTGCAGTTATGTTACCCTCAGTCCAATCTTCAACAGCATATCAAAGAGTGGCTATAGTTCCAAATTCTCTGAGGAGTCTCTCAAGAGTGCCGGAGAAAGAGGTGTAATTGATGAGAAGGTGGTGGCACTTGGCGGAGTATCAATGGAGAATATCGGTAGAGTTGCGGAGTATGGATTTGGAGGGGCCGCCCTGCTTGGTGCCGTCTGGTCTCAAAACAGTGTTGAAACAGCTGTCGCTCTGGTGCGTAGATTATGTGCAGAGGTAAAATGTAGAGGCAGAATAGAGCGGTAGAATTTAGGATAAAAGAGTTTTATTGGATAAAAATCAGGCAAATTGTATCAAATTATGAAAAAATGTGCTGAAGTTCCGCCAAAAGTATTGGCAATTGCCGGCTCTGATCCATCGGGAGGAGCTGGAATACAGGCAGATATAAAGAGCATAACAATGATGGGGTGCTATGCATCCACTGCTGTAACTGCGCTTACAGTTCAGAACACAAAGGGCGTCTCATCCATTTTTCCAATACCGGAAGAGGTTGTTGCAGCCCAGATTGAGGCTGTTATGGAGGATATTAAACCTCAAGCCATAAAGATTGGTATGGTCAAGGGGAGGGGAATTGTGGAGACAATTGTTGCGGCTCTCAAGAGGTATCGTCCTGCCCATATAGTCTATGATCCTGTAATGGTGGCGACAAGTGGCGACAAGTTAATTGATGAGGATGTAACTGCACTTCTTGAAGAGACTCTCATTCCAATTTCAACTCTTATTACACCCAATCTTGCAGAGTGCAGAGTCCTTTATGGTGGGGAGATCTCGAATATGGAGCAGATGGAGCAGGCGGCAATCGTATTGGCAACACGGTATAATGTTGCGGTACTTGTAAAAGGTGGCCATCTGGATGGAGAGCTGATGGAAGATATTCTTGCCTATAGGGATGGTGACAGGGTAAAGGTATCTCATTTTACCGGGAGGAGGATAGATACCAAAAATCTGCACGGAACAGGATGTACACTCTCATCTGCAATTGCGGCTAATCTTGCCAAAGGAATGGATGTTGTGGGGGCTGTAAAGTGTGCCAAAAGTTATGTGACAGAGGCAATAGAGATGGGAAGCAGGATGGTGATAGGAGAGGGCAACGGACCTTTATGGCATCCTCTTGATTTTAAATATGGTGCTGAATCCAGTCAACCGTCTTTTTAAGAGGAGTTTTGAAGATGGCTATTATAAGTGTAGCGGTACAGATTCCTGTACAGTTGGCAGCAAAGTCAAGAGGATCTGTGTCGCGGTAGGAGGTAAAGAGCTCCTGTGCAGATTCTGCCAGTGCTGCAAGGAAAAATCCTGAGATAAGGATAAGTGGAAAGATAAATCTCCTGAATGGCTCCATCCTTCTGCTGTAGTGGAGATAGAGGGCTGCGATGAATGGATATGGGAACATAAGCATAAAGTGGGCATATCTGTCGAGCCTTATATTGAAGAGATATCTGCCAAGATCCGGCCCCCCTTCAAATGAAAATTTGTAGAGGCAAAAAAAGAAGAGAGCCGATATATATGTTGCCAACAAGATTGTGGCTATCCTTTTTGATTTTATTCTGTCCATCTTACGAGTCTTCTGTTTACGCAAACTTTCTGCGCAAGCTTGCTGCTTCAAAGATAGTGCCTGATTGTTGAAAAAGGTAGAGGATGAGACAAAATGTGAAATTTCTATTCTCACATTCTGTTCATCCCCTCCCCTTAATATTAACTTGATTTGGTCTTCTGTAGAATCTTGTCCTGTTGTTATATTATCGTTTGTCTGTGTTATCTTTATCTGGAAGTCGGCCTATCTGCCTCTGACAATAGAATCCTCATCGCCGTTTGCAATAATTTGTGCAGCATTGCCGTAGTATTTGATTTCAGAACCACCGGAGCTCTTCAAATTGAGGCTCTCATTTGCCTTTATTTTTATATTGCTTGCACCGGATGCCACTGCAGTTGCTGAGAGAGCTGTCATCTCCTCTGCATCAACTTCGGATGCTCCACTGCAGATAATTGAAATATTTTTGCATATTCCACTAAATTCTGCATCAGATGCTCCTGAACATCCCAATGTGATTCCCTCGGTGACATTTCCTGAGAATTGCAGGTCGCTTGCACCGCTGCAGGTAAAATCTGCAGTTCTGGAATCAGATTGCATTTCAAGTTCACTCGCACCTGAAATCAGACAGGTGATTGTGCCAAACTTTCCACTTACAGCCCCTTCGGATGCCCCGCTGAGGGTGAATCTTGCATTTGTTGCATTTATGTTGAGCTGATTCTCAATTTCAGTTGCACCCGACATTGACAGTACAAACTTATCAGTATCGAACTCCCCGTCAACTGTAATGGCGGAGGCTCCTGAAAGGCGGATCTCCCTAATCTCCTCCATCTCAGCACAGATAATTATCTTGTCATCTGAATTGTTGGTTATCTTTTTGAATTTAGGAAGATTGGCATCCAGATGAAGTGTCTGATCCTCTACATAGATGTCAAGGTATTCGATATATTTTTCAGGTGAAGTCACTTTGATGTTGTTTGACTCACCCTTTGTTATATGGATGTCGTAGATGAATGATGCGGATATCTTTGTAAAATCCCCGAATGAATACTCTTTTGTTGTCTGTGCAGATGCCAGTCCAATTGAGATAATGGCTACTGCTGCCAATGTAAATAATCTTCTCATATTGTTTTGATTTTTGTTTTTATATCGCTTTTTAATTCTTAATACTCTCTATTCGCACTCTCCGGCAGCCTGTTCCGCGAGATATACTTTGATTTTTGTAAGGCCGTCGCTTTTCTGCTTGTAATAGTTCCGCAATTTTCTAGCCCTTTCAAGTTCGGGCATCTCTTCTGGAAGCTGTTCCGAGAGCGGAATAGCCTCAAAAGTAACCCTCTCCGTTGCACGGATCGCCTGTTTTGCCACCTTCGGACTGCAGCTCTTTGCAAGGTCCAGTATTTCAGATTCGAGACTCTTCATCAGCGCAAAGTAGTCCTCTTCTACTCTTGCAGCCTCCTCTCTTGGAGTGAGGATAATGATTCCCATTATGAGGGCAGCGGCAACTGCACCAAGTGCAAAGTGGAGTGGCCTTATCCGCTTTTCCGGCTCCGATGACTTTTGCTTTATCTTGTTTCCATCGGATGAAGTGTCAATTCCAGCCTCCTTTAATCTCTTAAATAAGCGCTCTTTTGCACCATCGGGCAGCTCGTTTTGCGCAATAAGGTTTCTCTTTTCGGTTATATATTTCTCCAATTTGTCCATTTGTCAGATCGGTTATGTTTCCTTTAATCTTTTGTTATGTTAATTTTTAAGGAGCTCCGCAAGTCTCCTCTTTGCCCTTAAATATTGGCTTCTTACCGAACTCTCCTTTAACCCCGTTATTTGGGCAATCTCCTCATAGTCATATCCTTCAATCAGGTGAAGGGTAATTATTACCCTATATCCGTCGGGAAGTGAGCCAATGGCTTTCCTGATATTTTCTATGTTGAGGGAGGTGTAGTCTATCTCCAGTTCCCCAGTATAGTTCTGCCCTGCAAATATTTTCCTCTCTTCATCGAAAAGCTCTCCAATCATCTCCTTTTCTCTCCTTCTGGCTCTTATTATATCGATAGATTTGCGTATGCAGACAGAGACAAGCCAGGCCTCCCTATTCTCAATATTGCAGCGTCCTGGAAAGGTGAGGTACTTTATAAAGGTCTCCTGCATTGCCTCCTCTGCGTCAAAGCTGTCTGCCGTGATGCCAAGGCTTGTGGAGTAGAGTCTCTGGGCATAGCTGTCGTAGAGTTTTTCTATGTTTTCCAAATCTTTCACTTTCTAACTGTTTTCTGTCTAATAGACGGAGCTTTTTGAAGGATGTTGCATCTGATTGCAAATTATTTCTTAAATTTACTCAGAATTTTAAAATAAAGAGTATGAACAACGCGATATTTTCATTTCCGGTTCCGGCAAATGAGCCGGTCAAGAGTTATTTACCTGGATCACCTGAGCGCATTGCTTTGGATGAAGAGATAAAGAGACAATCTTCTCAAACAATAGATATACCGTTGATTATCGGAGGCAAGGAGGTCAGGACAGGAGATGTTGGAAACGTTGTAATGCCTCATAACCATAAACATATTCTGGCTACTTACCACAAGGCTTCTGAAAAGGAGGTACAGATGGCAATTGATGCAGCTATGGCGGCACATAAAGAGTGGTCGGAGCTGGATTGGCAGGTAAGGGCATCAATTATGTTGAAGGCAGCCGACCTTATAGCGGGAAAATATAGGGCGACAATCAATGCAGCCTGTATGTTGGGACAGAGCAAGAATATCTATCAGGCTGAGATTGATTCTGTATGTGAACTTGTTGATTTTTTGAGATATAATGTGGCTTATGCCTGCAAAATCTACTCAACCCAGCCAAAATCGGCAGCCGGACAGATAAACTCTGTGGAGTACAGGGCACTTGAGGGATTTATCTTTGCAGTGACTCCGTTCAACTTTACCTCAATTGCATCAAACCTCAATATGGCTCCGGCTATGATGGGTAATACAACTGTATGGAAGGCCTCCACAACAGCACTTCTCTCCAACTATTATGTGATGAAGGTCTTTATTGAGGCTGGCTTGCCGGCGGGTGTAGTCAACTTCCTTTGCGGAAAGGGTTCTGTTATAGGAGGTGTGGCTCTGGCTTCAAGGGATCTTGCCGGAATCCATTTTACAGGATCGAGTGCAACATTCAACCATTTGTGGCAGCAGGTGGGGGAGAATCTTCCTAAATACAGATCATATCCGCGTCTTGTTGGAGAGACAGGCGGAAAGGATTTTATCTTTGTCCATCCCTCGGCATCTGTTGAGGCTGTTGCCAATGCGGCATTCTGTGGTGCATTTGAATTCCAGGGCCAGAAATGTTCGGCTGCTTCAAGAATGTATGCACCAAAGAGTTTGTGGGGTGATATTCTTGAGGGCATAAAGAGACGGGCAGGTGAGATAAAGATGGGAGATGTTTCTGATCCGCTCAATTTTGTGAATGCAGTTATAGATGAGACCTCATTCGACAATTGTGTATCGTATATAGAGTATGCAAGGGGTGCTGAGGATGCCTCAATTGTGGTAGGAGGTGAATATGACAAATCTGTCGGATATTTTGTCGCACCTACTGTTATAGAGACCTCAAATCCACATTTCAAATCGATGGAGGAGGAGATTTTTGGCCCTATTCTGACAGTTTATGTGTATGATGATGAGAAACTTGACGAGGCTGTTGCCGATTGTGAGTCAACATCTCCATACGGACTTACCGGCTCGGTATTTGCCCAGGACAGAATTGCTGCGGAGAAGATAACTGCTGCACTAAGGTATTGTGCCGGAAACTTCTATATCAACGACAAACCTACAGGAGCTGTAGTTGGAATGCAACCGTTTGGAGGTTCAAGGGCGTCAGGAACCAACGATAAGGCTGGCGGAGAATTCAATCTTATCCGTTGGGTAACTCCAAGAACCATAAAGGAGACTCTTGTTTCTCCTGTCGACTACAGATATACATATATGAAATAGATTATTGGACAGTTTAATATAGCAGACAATTCCAAAAGAAAAGTCAATTAACAAAACAACTATTATTATGACAGCAAAAGAATTACACGATAAGGCATTTGTATTGGATTCACACTCAGATACTCCATTAGCTATAATAAGAGGGCAGGATGTGTCGAAGAGAAGGAAGTTGGGACACATCGATTTTGACAGACTGAAAGAGGGTGGCGTAGATGGAGTCTTCTTTGCGGCGTATACATCCAATTCGCTTGCTCCGGATGAGGCAACAAGAAGGGCGCTCCAATTGGTTGCCCTTACCCACAAGGTGTGTGACGAGAATCCCAAGAAGGTTGGTCTGGCTACCTCTGTAAGGGAGGCAAGAGAGCTGAAGGCCCAGGGAAGGAGTGCCATTTTCATTGGATTGGAGAATGGTTCACCTATCCAGAAGGATCTCTCATTGCTATATCTTTTCTATAAGATGGGTGTAAGGTATATGACCTTGACCCACGCGGGAAATAACGAAATCTGTGACTCCTGTGCACCTAAAGTAAAGAGATGGAATGGAGTAAGTCCATTTGGAGTGGAGGTTATTAAGGAGATGAACAGATTGGGTATGATAATAGATGTTTCCCATCTGTCAGATGAATCTTTCTATGATTGTCTCAAATATTCAAAGGCTCCGATTGTGGCAACCCACTCTTGTTGCAGGGCATTGTGTAACCATCCGAGAAATATGTCGGACCAGATGATTAAGGATCTGGCTGCTGCAGGCGGTGTTATACAGATTAACTTCTACTCTTCATTCCTTGATCCGAACTACTCTAAAGTTGCCGGGGATTTGTGTGATGAGTTTGACGAGTCTCTTATTGATTACCAGTTGCATCCGCGCTGCAAACGTAGAAAGGAGAGATATGAGAAGGCTAAGGAGGCACTCTTTGCTGTCCCAAGACCTTCATATAAGGTATTGGTTGACCATATTGAACACGTGATCAAACTTGTTGGTGTAAAACATGTTGGACTTGGCTCTGATTTTGATGGAATTGAATCGGCTCCTGAGGGATTGGAGGATGCATCCAAGTTTGGCGTGATAACTGAGGAGCTTAAGGCCCGCGGTTATTCAGATGAGGATATCAAGCTTATTTTGGGTGAGAACTTCTTGAGAGTATTCAATGAGGTTGAAAATCTTGCCATGAGATAGAGATGGGTAAGATAGCTATAGTGACAGGGGCAACAGCTGGAATAGGGGAGGCTGTTGCCAAATTGTTGGCTAAGGATGGCTACAATCTGATAATAACAGGCCGCAGGAGCGGTAGACTTGATGCCTTTGCCGGAGAATTGTCATCTGTTTATGGAGTTGAGGTGCTTCCTCTCTCGTTTGATGTATGCTCTTTGGATGCGGTGGAGAAGAATCTTGGAAATCTGCCTCAAGAGTGGCGGAATATTGCGCTGCTGGTGAACAATGCCGGCCTGGCTGTCGGACTTGATTCTATAAATGAAGGAGTTATAGATGATTGGGAGAGGATGGTGGATACCAATATAAAGGGGCTTCTCTATGTCTCAAAGGTCATCTCCGGCTATATGGTGGCAAACAGATGTGGCCATATTGTAAACCTCTGTTCAATTGCCGGCAAGGAGGTATATCCCGGTGGAAATGTCTATTGTGCAACAAAGCACGCTGTAGATGCCCTCACAAAGGGTATGAGGATAGATTTATTGAAGTATGGAATTAAGGTCTCCCAAATATGCCCCGGAGCTGTAGAGACAGAGTTCTCAATTGTAAGGTTTAAAGGCGACAAAGAGAGGGCCGACAATGTATATAAGGGTTTTGTCCCTTTGAAGGCTGAGGATGTGGCTGATGCTATAATGTATATGGTAAAGCTCCCGCCTCACGTTAATATCAATGATATGGTAATAATGCCTGCCGCCCAGGCCAACTCAACGATTTTTGATAAAAAACTTCAGGTGGAGTAAAGCTGCGTGAAGTTTCCGCACATTGTATAATAGTATACATAGGTTAAATGATAGATTTTGCCCAAGTTAAAGCTCATTAATTAATGAAAATGAGTTTGTAACTTGGGCATTTGTTCTGTTACATATATATTAAGAAGAATGTCAAACTATATTTAAGTGTCGGATAAAGTTCCGCTTACGCATTATGAACAGATTTTATTTTAAGAATAAAAAGAATCCAAAAAAGAGGTGTTATGAGGTTTATGGAATAGATGTCTTTACGGGTATTAGATATTCCATTGCTTTGTGCGGTAACAGGAGGGCAGCCCAGAATGCTCTTGAACAATATTTGGCAAGGATTCAGCCATATGATTATTATATTGGCAAACCGCACCAATATCAAGGTTTGCTCTTTGTTGAACAGACCACCATAGAAGAATATGTCACTTGCAGAGAAATAGAATTGACGAAAAGAATCAGGTTGCGTTCATCCTACATAAATGAAATCATATATATTAATCGCCATAAAGAGGAAATAATGAACAACATTATCTCTTGTAAAGACTCTTTTGGGGCGTTTGATTTCCAGATAGGAGATGATTCCAAGTTGGATGTATTGGAGCGATTGGTAGCACATTGCACCAATTATCGGGTGACAAAACATTATTGTGATGAAGATAATAAAACCGTAGAACTGAAAATTGATTTGTTCTACGCAAAAAGCAAAGAACGAAAGTACCACTACAACAGTGATGTACCCGATGCAGAGACTATGATCCAAAGCCAGTCTGCAGTCCTATTCAAAGGTACCGAAGATGAATTGCAACAATATATGAGTAATATGTGGTTTGATGATGTATGTATGGGATTCTTTCATCAAGCTACCAAAAACCATTATTATGGTTTTAATCGCTTGCATTATCTGTATGTTACACCAGTGTATATGGATTTTGACCGTACTACTGATGAGTTTGATCACTGTTTTAGAGGATTCATTCTACAACCAGGGTACAGCAATGACTATATGCCCGGAAATAAAAAAGTTTGGTATGATTAATAAAAGTATGGTTCTCTCCTCCATGGATTAATTGATTCGGAGATGAATGTATTGGTAAAGTTCCAATATATCGGAGAGGATTAGGAGCGCCTGTATACGATGTGCCGAGAAGTGTATAAAGGAGTATGATTATCATATTGGATATTTCTTTCGAAAATAAAATTGAGATTATTGCGTAAAAAGTACACAAAATATTTGTAGGTTTTAAAAGTTCTGCTTATTTTTGCGTAAAATTAACGCACTGAAATATGAGCGAGCCGAATTTTGTTATAAGTATCCGCACCATTATGTTCCGGACGACTGTGTGATTTCAGGCTTTAAAGAAAGAATTTAGATTGGAAATTTAAGGAGGGAAAATATGTATTACAATAAAATATTAGGTGGAATAGTCGGTGATATTATCGGCTCTACTCGCGAATGGCGCAATATTAAAGTTGAAGATTTTGAATTGTTTCCTGCCGGTAGTTGCTTTACTGATGACACCGTAATGACTTTGGCAGTAGCAGAGTGGTTGATGACAGACCCAACACATAGTGAGCGCGCACTTGTGGAGTGTATGCAGCGTTTGGGTCGTAAGTACCCCTATGCCGGCTATGGTGGAATGTTTCGTCATTGGCTTAATACAGAAAATCCGGAGCCATATAACAGCTTTGGCAATGGCTCGGCTATGAGAGTGAGTCCGGTTGGTTTGTATGCAAACTCTATGGAGGAGGCTTTGGAGCTTGCCCGCATTACAGCATCTGTAAGTCACAATCACCCTGAAGGCATTAAAGGTGCGCAGGCAATTGCTGCTGCTATCTACTTAAAGCGAACAGAGACATTTGATGTGAAAGGCAAAATCAAACGCTTTGTTGAAAAGAATTTCGGATATAACCTTGGTATTGACTTAAGGGAGATTCGCCAGGACTACACGTTTGATGTCACTTGTCAGGGAAGTGTTCCTATTGCAATTATGGCATTCCTGCAGGAGCCGCATAGCGCAGAGAAGGCAATCCGTTTGGCAGTGTCAATGGGTGGCGATTCCGACACTATCGGGTGTATGACTGCATCTATTGCAACAACAGAAAGACCTCACGTTATCAGCAGTAGCAGTCTATCAGATGAGATTGAAGACAAGTGCCGAGAGTTGCTTCCTCCCGATTTGTTGGATATCAATGACCGCTTCCTGGCTTTTGTCAAACGCCCGCTTCATCAATCATACGAGGTTTCAGTTGCTGGTGGTGCTGTGTATGCTGGAGAATATCCAGGAGATCAAAACGAGGTTGTAGCCAGAGAGAAGATTGCACATTTGTATCACTTTGGTATCCGACACTTCATCGACCTTACCGAGGAGGGTGAACTTTGTCCCTACAACCATTTGTTGCCAAGTGATACAACATACACCCGTTTCCCGATAATGGATTGTGGCGTACCAAAGAGTATTGAAAGCGTTCGACGTTTATTGTTGCGCATCGAGGAACTCAAGAAGATGGATGGTTATGTGTATTTGCATTGTTGGGGTGGTGTAGGCCGTACTGGAACAATTGTGGCGTGTTATCTGTCTCAAGATGTGGAAGAGCCCGATCTGAATAAAACTTTAGAGGTGCTTCGCGGCAAATTTTTTAAGATGCCAAAATCGTCCTATAGGGAGACTCCCGAAACAAAAGAGCAGATTAACTTTATTGAGCAATTCATAAATACCAATAGTTCGTACAATGAAGAGAAGGCCAAGCGAGTTTCTGACTCTATTCGTGGTTCGATGATGGCGGGAGCTGCAGGCGATGCGCTCGGTTATGAGGTTGAGTTTATGAGTCGTCATTCGATTTTTTCTCGCTTTGGAGGGAATGGTATCACAAAGTTTGCTCTAGACAATAACGACAAGGCTCTCATAAGTGATGATACGCAGATGACGCTCTTTACCGCTAATGGTATGCTGATGGGACTTACTCGTGGATGTATGCGTGGTATTGGTGGCCGTCCTGAAAAGTATGTCAATGGAGCATACATCGATTGGTATTACACGCAGACAGGCAGAAAACGCGAAATGCTAATTGGTGATTGGCACCCGACTTGGCTTCGTGACCTACCCGAAATGGCACAACTTCGCGCTCCGGGCAGTACCTGTTTGAATGCTTGTGAGAGTCTGTTCAGGGGAGAAATGGTGCAAAACAACAGTAAGGGTTGCGGCGGCATTATGCGTGTTGCTCCAATGGCGCTGCTTAATGCCGGATATGCTTCAAGAGACGGAGAGGGCTATTCTATCGCAGAACTTGCAGAGGCTGGTGGTGAGATCGCAGAGGTTACCCACAAGCACCCACTCGGTTTCTTGCCCGCATCACTACTTACAGTGTTACTATATAAAATTGTCCCGATGTCACCCAACCAGGTTTGCGAGGAGATTGACAGCATTGTTGCCGATACTGTGAATATACTTGACCGAATCTATAAAGGCAGCTACGAAGCCGACAAACGATATTTAAAGGAACTGACGAACAAGGCTGTACAGTTGGCACACTCCAATGTCCCGGATGCAGATGCTATTCGTCAGTTGGGTGAAGGCTGGGTTGCAGAGGAGACTTGGGCGATTGCACTCTACTCGGCTATTCGCCATATCGACAGCGTGGAGGATGCGATTATAGCTTCGGTTAACCACGACGGCGATAGCGACTCTACAGGCTCGGTTTGCGGCAATATTATGGGTGCCATTTATGGCTACGAGCATATCAAGGAGCGTAATATATTCTGTCCCGAGGGTAAGCAGTTGGAAGATACCCTTGAACTATCGGAGATTATCCTTGCGCTTGCCGATGACCTCACTACGGGTTGCATCATCAGTGAGTATGACCCTATCGACACTCCCGAGAAGCGACAGTGGAAAGAACGCTACTGCGAAATGAAACCTGCAGGTATTGGTGTAAAGTAATAAACTCCAATTATAGATTTGACATAAGTTCAACTCTATAATTACAAAGAAGAAGATATAAGGTGTTTAGCCCGAACGGTGGGCACACCTTATATTTTTGGCAAAATTTATATATGTTGATTACAATTTCACTATTGATTCTTGCTTATATGATTATGGGCAAGGATATTAAGCCTCTCTTTGAGCGCGTAAAGAATGTTGATTGGCGTGGTATGGTTAATGCTGTAATGAAAAGACTGCACCCGTGGGCATTGAAGGCCGGTCGTGCGGCAACTCGTCCGATGTTGCAATTCTACTATGTAATGGCAGATGAGAATACACCTACGCTTGACCGTGTGTTGATCTATGCGGCGATTGTATACACTATTTTGCCAGTGGACCTTTTGCCTCGAGCTGTATACAAACTTCTTGGTGTATTGGATGATGGCATTGCTATGCTCTATGTTTACAAGAAAATCAAGAATCTGATTACTCCTGGAATCAATGCTAAGGTTGAGGAGACACTCAATGAGTGGTTTGGTGTAGAGTCTCAGGTGGCAATGGGATAAAAGGCACATCAAAAATTGAAGTAAACAGTCTATATTTGACATTACAGACAATTCGTATAGCTCGTGAGTGACAAATACCGGCAAGAAGCCTTGTACACTTAATCGGGGAATGATGCAAGTGTGACTGGTAATACAAAAAGAGGATGACCTGTGGGACCATCCTCTTTTTGATTTATTGAATCTCAACTGATTAGTCAAGCAATCCTGCCTCTTTTACAATGGCATCAAGCTCCTTGACCATATTCCAGCGGCTGTTGTCGTTTCTGTTTTCAAATACCAAGACAAGAACCTCTTTTTCAGGGAATCTTCCTGCGTAGATCTGGAATCCTCCATTATCACCTGTATGATATACCTTCTTAGGCCATCCTGGAACCTCTTCGATAAACCAGCCATAACCATATGATGTGTATGGGCGGTTCTGGTAGCTGCTGAAAGTACTTCCGCTTACTGGAGTGATGGCTGAATGGGCAAT
This sequence comes from Candidatus Egerieisoma sp., assembly GCA_045594125.1. Lineage (GTDB taxonomy): Bacteria > Bacteroidota > Bacteroidia > Bacteroidales > UBA932 > Egerieousia. The sequence goes on along the minus strand of JAZNXX010000058.1, from coordinate 30,065 downwards.
CTGCTTCAATGAATCACAGATGATTGTGTTGTTGCGTAGAGCCTTTTCCCATTTTACAAACTCTTCAATTGAGGTGTAGATTCCACCGTCAGCCTTTGTACCGAAGAATGACTCTTCGCCGTAATCATACTCTTTCCACTGGCTCTTTGCATCATCCTCAGGAATATATCCGTGAGCCATTCTTGGAATCTCTCTGCCAGCCTCAAAATATAGGGTCTCATCCATACCGGCAGGGGAGAAGATATTCTCTTTCATATACTCCTCAAAGCTCTTGCCTGTTACCTTCTCTATAATTGCATAACACAATTGGAAAGTTGGGTTCTGGTATTCATAGTTTGTGCCCGGCTCAAAGTTGAGTTTGTCAAGCTCCTTGAAGAACTCGATTGACTGCATATCTGTAGCCGTCAAGACAAAGTTTCTGTCATCTCTCGGTCTGTCGTCTGGAAGACCTGAACATTGGGATAGGAGATGTTTGATCTTTATCCTCTCAAAGAAGTTTGCCTTGAACTCCGGAAAATATTTTTTTACATTATCTTCGATGCTCAATTTACCCTCCTGGTGTAGTTTTAAAATTGCCATTGCGGTAAACTGTTTAGACACGGAAGCTATATTGAAAAATGTGGTTGTGTCAATCATCAGATTGGTTTCGTAGTTTGCCACACCGTAGCTGTTCTGATAGAAAATATCATTGCCTTTAAGGATAAGTACAGTACCACCTGGAGTATTTTCACCGTAGCGTGCTGTGAACAATGAATCGATTTTTTCGGCAGCAACTTGCTGCGGAGTCTTGACATTTGAGTTGCAGGATAGCATAATTACTGTTGTTGATAGAGCAATAATCCAAAATAGGACTTTTTGCGTTAAGTTGTTGATATTCATAATTTGTTACAATAATGTTATTTATATATTCCTCTAATACATATAATAAAACATATTTGTTTTATTAGTTGGTTTATAGCTTTTTATAATTATTTTGATATAAAATGACTATTTTATGCAGTTCCTTAGAAAATCAAGGGCGTGGGATGTGAACCTGTTGATGTTTACCTCTCGGGTGCCATTGAAACGCAACATTTTCGAGATGGTGAAATTCTCTCCGGCTACAGCGATCCATACTGTGCCGACCGGCTTCTCGTCACTGCCCCCTCCGGGACCGGCTATACCGGATGTTGCAACAGAATAGGTAGTGCCGAGAGCTCTTCTAACTCCTTGGGCCATCTCTTCTACACACTCTTTGCTCACGGCTCCATACCTTGAAATGGTCTCTTTGCTTACATTGAGTGTAGTTATTTTCACCTCATTGCTGTATGATACGACACCTCCTTTAAAGTAGTCTGAAGAGCCGGGAACAGAGGTGATGAGTGAGGCAATCTTTCCTCCGGTACAAGATTCTGCTGTTGATAGGGTGGCCCCCTTTTCATTAAGGAGTCTTCCTATGGCAGCCTGAAGAGAATCCTCTCCTTCTCCATAAATGGCATCGCCAAGAAGAGCCTTGAGCTTCTCTATCTCCTCCTTTAGCTCTCTTTCTCCAACTTCTCTCTCTACACCGTATATAGACAATCTAAGCCTTACGCCCAATATGGAGTTAGGCAGATAGGCCAGATGTATATTTTCAGGGAGATTATCCTCCCACTCCTCAATCTTTTTGGCGAGAGTTGATTCCGGAATACCGAAAGTACAGATTGTTCTGTGGAAAATGTTGTCGCTTTTATAGTGCTGACGGATTGCATTAACAACTTTGGGAATTGCTGCTTCTGCCTCAAATGGAACTCCCGGAAGGGAGAATAGGAGCGGTTTGTGCCCATATTTCTCCATTGCAAACATCATATATGGGGCTGTTCCACACTCATTCGGAATTACGATACAACTATCAGGAACATCAGCCTGAGCCCTGTTTATATCGCTCATCTCAACACCTCTTGCAGTGAGCAGCCGCTCTACAATGGCATATTGCTCATCGTTTCTTACAAAACCGGTGGCATTTGATATTTTGGCAAGACATTTCTTGGTAATATCATCCTTTGTAGGGCCCAATCCTCCCGTAACTATAACTACATCATTAGCTTCAAGTGAGCGCTCCAGCGTTGAAATGATATCGCTTTCGTTATCTGATGTTGATACCAGCTCGTTCACCTTTACTCCAATAGAGTTGAGAGCTGTAGCAATTTTGGCGGAATTTGTATCAACTATCTGTCCTATAAGTATTTCATCTCCTATAGTACATATAGATGCTGTAATCATATTATAGTGTTTTTGCCAAGTATTTATTGATATCCTTTACAAAACCGGGACCATTGTAGATAAAGCCTGAATAGACCTGGATCAATGAGGCTCCGGCATCAAGCATAGCCTTTGCATTTTCCGGTGTCATAATGCCACCTACTGCTATGATAGGGAGCTGTTTGTCTGTCTTTTTTGAGATGTATTTTACAAACTCCAGACTCCTTTCAAATAGGGGTGCACCACTCAAACCTCCATCACCAATAGCCTCCACATCCTCCTTGTCGCTCTTTAGACCCTCTCTGCTGCGGGTTGTATTTGTGGCAATTACACCATCAAGTCCGGATACAAGCACAAGATCAATGATTTCATCCAGCTGCTTGAGTGGAATATCGGGTGAAAGTTTCAACAGGATAGGGCGGTAATCATCAAAATAGACCCTAAGATTCAGCAATCTGTCGATAATTTCCGATAGGGATGTGATATTCTGAAGCTTGTCAAGGTTCTTTACATTCGGACACGAAACATTCAACACAAAGTAATCCACAAAGTCGTAGAGCATTGCAAAAGACTTTTCGTAATCCTTTGGAGCATCCTCATTGCTGACATCTGAATTCTTGCTTAGATTTCCACCTATTATACAGTTCGGTTTATGCTTTTTAATGTATTCTACAGCATATTTGACACCATTATTGTTGATGCCCATACGGTTGATAATGGCTTTGTCTTTAGTTAGTCTGAAACATCTCGGTTTGGGATTTCCATCCTGAGGGCGAGGTGTAAGGGAACCTATTTCCACAAAGCTGAATCCAAGATTGGCCATAATGTTATATGAATCGCCATTCTTGTCGAAACCAGCAGCCAGGCCAACAGGGTTCTTGAAGTTAAGGTCAAATACTTTTCTCTCAAGTTTAGGGTTCTGATAACAATAGAGGAGTCTCATTATCTTTCCTGAGAAAGGGATGAAACTTATAATCCTCAACATTGTCATAACAAATTTGTGGATAGTCTCCGGAGAGAAACAGAAAAATATAGGACGTAATATTTTATACATATTAGAATCTCTTTTTGAATAACAATACAAAGGTAATCATTTATATCGTTTATTCCTTAAGATTATTTTACAACTTCTATCTATGTTTTATAACCGGAGAGGGGAAGAGCTCCTCAAAACTTCCGTCGCTGTAGAAGAGAATAACCCGTTTTATAGACCTTTTTTGCTGTGCAACGGGTGGCCTCTTCTCAAATATTTGATTCTCGTTGAGTTGTTGAGCCCTATTTTGAGGGTTAACTGATTTGTTATCAGTTATTTGATGCGTGTTTTCCTGATGCTGGATATTTGCGTCGGAAAATAGATTTTCTTCATTTTGCGAAAAAATCTCTCCGGAGTCGAACAAATTGGAGTCAAAATCAAGAGGTGATGAAGTGATAGGAACAATTTCATCATTTTGTTCACCATCACCCGGCAACTTCTTCTTCTCTTCCTTATAATCTTGTGGAGTGTAGTGGGTAGTTGATGGAGTAGGGGTGGTCTCCTTATATGGTTTGCCCTTTCCGGTTATAAACCAGTCTGCACTAATATTGGGATATTTTGTAAGCAACTTATGGATAAAGTCAAATCCTGGTTTGTTTCTTCCGGAGAGAATGTGAGACATTCCCGATCTCTGCACTCCGAGTATATCAGCCAATCGGGCAGGAGTGAGGTTTTCAAGGTCTAAAAATTGCTGTAAACGCTTATTCATAAATGTAAAATATGTTCACTACAAATGTAGTAAATATATAGGTAACATTTGTAACAATATTGAAAAATATTTAAAAATATCTTATATCTGACGGATAGGGGAGAAGTGCTCTCCCAATGCCCTATAACGCAGAAGTGCAAATTTTAGCCCAACCTAAATAAAAGGTTTTGGTAAGATGTGTATATGTAAGAAAAACAATAAGTTAAGAAGAGGAATGTATGGAAAATGATATAATATGCCTGCAAAATCCCCATTTTTACATAAGTTACATAATGAATAACTTTATATAAAATTCGTAAGTGACTGGGTCTTAAATATATAAACTTCTCAAATATTCTCCTATAACTCCTCGTTATAAGAGAATATAAGGTATAGGGATATGGTTTACAATGCTAAATCTATAAAATTACAAAAGTAGTTCATCTGTAATTACAAAAGTATATTACAAATGTTAACAAAAATTCAATTTTAAACGATTTTCAGTTGTAGGTACATTTATATACCTTTGCAAAAAATAATTGATTGTGGAGCCTAAAATTAAGATAGAGGATTATTCATATAATCTGCCGGATGAGAGGATAGCCAAATATCCTCTGGAGAAGAGAGATCTCTCCAAGCTTTTAATATTTAAGGAGAATAATATTTGTGAGGACAAATTTTCAAATCTCAGCGAGATATTGCCTGCAGGCTCACTTATGGTATTCAACAATACAAAGGTTGTTCCTGCCCGTCTGCTCTTCCGTAAGAGTACAGGTGCGGTGATAGAGATATTTTGTCTTGAACCCGTTGAACCGCAGGATTATGCGCTCTCCTTTGCTTCTACTGGATATTGTAGCTGGAATGTTGTTATCGGTAATGCCAAGAGATGGAAAGAGGGTGATGTTTCGCTTATATGCGATGACTCCAATATGGATGCTTTCAACCTCAATCTGAAGGCAGAGCTTATATATAAAGGTGATAACAATGGCTCTGTAGTCAAATTCAAGTGGGATGGTGGAGCCTCATTTTCAGAGGTTTTGGATATCTGTGGCAAAATTCCTATTCCTCCATATCTCAAAAGGGAGACGGAAGAACTTGATCTGGAGCGTTATCAGACACTTTATGCAAAGATCAGAGGTTCGGTAGCTGCTCCAACTGCAGGTTTGCACTTCACCCAGAATGTTCTGGAAAAGATTGATTCAAAGGGTATTGTACGTGAAAATGTATGTCTTCACGTAGGAGCAGGAACATTTGTTCCGGTTAAGAGTGAGTATATTGCCGATCATAAAATGCATACAGAGCCCTTCTCAGTAAGCAGAGATTTTTTGGAGAAGCTGGGCAGACTTGGAGATGGCCAGTGTGTCATAGCTGTAGGTACAACCTCCACAAGATGTTTGGAATCGCTATATTTTCTTGGTGTACAGTGTATTGAGAATGGTGAACCAGATGCTGTAAAGCAGTGGGAGCCATACTCTCTCAAGAAGGAGTACTCTCTGAAGGAGTCAGTAGATGCACTTCTTGCCTATATGGAGCGGAATAATCTGGAGGTACTGACTGCAAGGACTGCCATTATCATTGTTCCTTCATATAAATTCAGGGTTGTGGATATTCTTGTTACCAATTTCCACCAGCCTCAAAGTACTCTTCTGCTTCTCATTTCGGCCTTTACAGGTGGCGATAACTGGCATAAGATATATGATTATGCTCTGGAGAACGGATTCCGCTTTCTTAGCTATGGAGACAGCTCTGTGCTCTTCAGGGAGCAGGGAGTCTAATCTTCATCACTCCTGTTGGTCAAATAGTTGAGTATCTGCAAAGCCCATCCCACCATAAGCGGACCTGTGCCTATAAGGTGTGGGGCAATATTGTACAACTGCTGCCTGAATGCTTCAAGATAGAAATCATCCTTTTGTATCTTATGCAATATCAGCAGGTTGCGGGCCATTACAGAGTTGGCTGAAAAGCGTATATAATCTATTATTGACTCCCTTTTATAAGGTGTTATCTCCTCGCTGCGGGCTGTTTTGCTGAACATTCCATTGTGTGACTGATAGTAGTTGAGCAATATGTATGCTGTATACCTGCTTATGAGCTTTTCATATTTTTGGCTTTGCTTATACCTGTAGATATTGAGCAGTGAATTAAGGAAGAAGGCATAGTCGAGAAGTTGTGCCTTCTTATGCTCTTTATTGTTGGCTGAAATATATCTGTAGAGCTGAATTTCACCCGCTTTCTGGCGCTTGAGTATTATATCTACAATCCATTCGGCTCTATCTGTAAGTTCAGTCGATTGTTCTTCCAGATTGTTGTATATCAGACATAAAGAAGATGCATACATTACATTGTATGCTGTTATTACCCTACTGTCGGATATTAGCTCCTTTGCCTTTTTATGTCGTATCTCCTTGAGTTTTGAGAGCTCCTCTGTTGTAAGGCCGGAATAGTTTTTTGTATTGAATATTGTCTGCTGCAGATTCTCCTCCTCTTGCAGATTCATTCCAAGAATCCGGGCAATACGCAGGTAATCAGCTGGAAAAGCCTTTATTAGCTCAGTTAATGAATATTTGTAATAGGATGAGAGATATGCCCGTTTGTTGAGAGTTATGGCTGTTGCATATCCCATACCTTCAATCTTAAAGCAATTCTCTATAAAAGAGAGTATTCTGAGTGATGCATCCTTAAAATTCCCATCTCTGAAATATTTATATCCGAACGAAAAGAGGACTGCTGCCTGTATATTCTCGGAAAGGTGTTTTTCATACAGCGGCTCTTTGAAAGTTGTGTTTGTGGATTGGGAGAAGAGTCCTCCGTCAATTGGGTCAAATATTGCCGAATGGTATACCCTATATAGTGCATCATTCAGATATTCAAGGAATTCGGTATTATTATACCTTACCGAATACTTCAGCAGAAATACATAATATCTGGAGTTTATTGTATATGGCGATTTTCTCTCCCTCTTTTTGTTGGCTATAGATCTTGATACCCAAGATCTTACATAGGCGTGCAGCAATTTTTCGGTAATAGGATAAGGTTTCTCCTTTTTCAGAATAATTGCTGTTCCGTCCAGTCTGTTGGATATATACTTTCCTGCCTTGAACAGCAACTCTCTCTTTTGGTGAAAAGAGTAGATTACATTATTTGCCAAATTTAAGAATTCTTCAGCAGAAATATTTGAGAATGAGGTGAATGGCTCTCCATTTGGTAGAGAGAATACATTGATTGGGATAGAGTAGTGCTGTTCTGTTATGACCAGCAGATCCATTCCAACAAGCAAAGCCTCGGGAACATCTTCAAGATCAATGGCAATGGGAATGAAATTTTCATTGATTATACCAACCACCCTGTCGTCGCTGAACAACTCATAGGCCCTCTCCCTCTCCTCTATATTTCCTATATATCCTATATGCAGAAAGATTATCTTGTCACTCTTTTGGGCAAGAGCGAGACTCTTTATACTGTATGGTTTCCACTCTATTTCTCCTTTGAAAAGTTGTTTTAAATAAGGTGAAGATGTTTTGTGCATTTTATCGGCAAGTTTCTTAATTTTGTAAAGTTATAATCTTTTCTCTTTTGTTGTCCTATAAATGGTGTCATTATGAGGATTAAAAATGGATATAAAGCACTCCTTTTCTATCTTGTCATACTTGTTTCGGCCCTTATTGCATATAATATAGGTAATGGAGCCGGAACGGATGGAGTTGATTCTCCCGATTTTTCAGCCAAAAGAGTTGCGGAAGATATCAGGGTTATCAGTATGACTCCTCACTCTATAGAACACCCGAAAGAGAGAAAAGTTGTGGGAAATTATCTTGCCGGGAGGCTGGAACAGCTGGGTGGTGAGGTGCAAATATTTGAATATGATTCAATTGAATGTAAATTAGGTGGCTGGATAAATATTGCAAATATCTATTCGAAGTTTGATCCTCCCCAGGAGACTGATTCAACCCGTTACATTCTTATGGTTGCCCATTATGATTCAAGATTCCGTCAGAATGTTCTTGGCAGAAGACAATACTCTTTAGGTGCTGCAGATGACGGTTACGGTGTCGGGGTGATATTGGAATCCCTTAAACTGGCTCTCGGATATAAGCAGAACTGGAAGCAGGGAATCAAGGTGCTATTTACTGATGCTGAGGAGCATAATCTTGACGGAATGTATAAGATGGCCACAGAGGATAGTCATATCCTTGATAATGTGGATTTTGTCATTAATGTGGAGGCGCGTGGGGTAAAGGGACCGGCGCTATTGTTTGAAACAGGCCGGGGAAACCGGAATGTAATGGAACTTTATAGAGAGGCAGAGGATCCATATGCCTACTCGCTGACAACATTTATCTACTCAATCCTGCCGAATGATACAGACTTTTCCATTGTGAAAGATTCTATACCAGGATTCAATTTTGCTGTTATAGACAATTTGAAATATTATCATACAGAGAGGGATAACTTCTCAAATATATCACTTGAATCAATAGAACATTACGGCAGTCAGATAGTTCCGGTTCTGCATAGATATATAACCGACAGCAAATATTCTCTGAACAACTCGCTTGAATCGGACGAAGAGAGCATCTTCTTTACTCTTCCTCTCCTGGGACTCTTCCTCTTTTCAAAGAGCGGTTATTTATGGGTAAATATCGTCATAATGATTATCTCTCTGCTTGCCCTCCATAAAGTCATTATCCACCGTGGGATCAAGGCGTGTGGAGTATTTAAAATGGTACTCTATGCCACTGCGCTTGCTCTCGGAGCACTGATTGTTGGTGAGGCTGTAGCATGGCTTGCCGCCTATATCAATGGCGAGAGATTCTCTTTGAGTTCAGTCAAGTATGTAGAGTATGACTACGCAATAATAATAGGTAGCTTAGTAGCTATGTATCTGCTTGTTGTATTTCTATTTAAGAGGCTTTGTAATATCCGGGAAACCTTTTTGGCCGAGATGTCAGCAGGGGTTGTTTTACTCTTCCTACCCATATCATTGCTATTTTATATCCTTACAGGAGAGAACTTTTTTATTCTGATTCCACTGATAATTGCAGCGCTGCCTCCACTCATTCCCTACGCAGGTATAAGGAGAGTAATCTGCATCTGTGGCATATTAATAATTTCTCTTTTGGGATTCTCATTCCTCTATTGTCTGATAACAGCTCTGACAATCGGCTCTTTAGGAATAATGCTCTTTTTGGCTACTCTTTACATTATTGTTGCAAGGGTGTTGTATCTCCATTTTATTTCCTGAAGGGAGCTTAAAAGTTATCCAAACTTTGGATTTCTTATTTGGTTATGGTGGCTTTATTTTGTATCTTCGCAAGATAAACTATACTTGCAATTGATGAATATAGATAAATTTGAGGATATAAGGCCTTATAAGGATGAGGAGATTGCTCCGGCTATGGAGCGCATAGTGGCAAACCCGTTATTGGAGAATATCTCTTCATATCTCTTTCCAGGAAGGGATTCAAGCGAGTTGAAGCAGTTGCTTACATCCTGTAAGACAATTGATGATTTTCAGGAAAGGGTAATGTCTTTTGTAGTGAGCAAAATCCTTAAGGATACGGCAAAGAAGGTAACTTTTGATGGTGTTGGGCACTATAGGAACGACAAGAGATATCTTATAATCAGCGATCATAGGGATATAGTGCTTGATCCTGCCATCATTCAGCTGTTGCTCTATCGCAACGGTTTGAATACTACGGAGATTGCTGTAGGGGACAACCTTATTACCAGTTCGTTCATAGAGGATCTTACCCGAAGCAACAAGATGATAAAGGTTGTCAGGAGCACAAATCCGAGGGAGCTCTATACATCTTCACAGAAATTATCTTCTTATATCAGACAGAATGTCTCTTCAAACAGCAGTTCCGTATGGATTGCCCAGCGTAACGGAAGGACAAAGGATGGTAGGGATATGACAGAGCAAGGATTGCTCAAGATGTTGGATATGAGCGGAAGCGGAGATTTTGTAAAGGATTTTACAGAGATAAACATAATGCCTGCTTCCATATCTTATGAATTTGAACCTTGTGATCTTTTGAAGTGTGTTGAAGTATACATCTCAAAGCGCAGGAAGTATGTAAAATCAAAGAATGAGGACCTTAACAGCATTCTTACAGGTATAATGCAGTTCAAGGGAAATATCCATATCCAGTTTACTGAGCCTATATCGCAGCAGGAGGTAGAAGAGGCTGCCAAACTTGACAAGAATGAGAGATTCAAATATCTTGCATCCTGTATCGACAAAAGAGTCTACTCTACATATAAATTATGGCCGAACAACTATGTCGCCTATGATATACTGAACAATACCAATAGATTTGAGAATGAATATACCCCTGCCGACAAAAAATCATTTGTGGAGTATATGAATTTCAAACTTTCATCTGCAGAGGGGGATATCAAGGAGCTGGAGGATATATTCCTTCATATCTATGCAAATCCGGTTTTAAGCAGGCTTGAGGTGACGGAGTAGTCCGGGAGGGGAGGCAAATGGTTTGAAGCGAATCCCTGATAATAGATGGTATAAACATAAAAAGAGTTCATATCAATATGATGTGAACTCTTTTTTTTACGGTTATATGAAAAAGGGTAACCCACAAACTTTTGGGTCACCCTTTCCATTATCAGATAATTCAGATTGCTAAGGATTCATAATTACATGCTTCTTGCAAAAATTGTCCACAAATCTGCCTTAAGACCTTCCCAACTGCTTCTTGTAGAGGCCTCAAAGAGTCGGGTAAACTGGTTCAACAGTGCTATAGCCTCATCTTTCTTGCCCGCTTTGATCAATTCAGCTGCCTGGGTCTCAATCTTCTTGCACTCCTCCATCATAATTTTTTCATAGTCAAGAACCAATGGTTCAATCATATGACGGGTCTTATCCCAATTGATGGTGGCAATTCTGTTACTCTCTCTATATGACCAGATGGCTGCATCCTCCCTGTATCTGTGCTGACCGCAAACGTCAAATCCCTCAGGAAGTTCAGTGCCTCCGCAATAGATAGGAACTCTAGGAGTCTGGGCAGGGTTGTCAAATGCAAAATAGGCAACACCACCAATCTCATCAGGTAGCCAGTCCCTGAGCTGGATTATGTGGGAATATGAACATTGGATAACGGCGATTGTACGGAAACGGGGAGCAACGCCAGGCTCTATCTTGTTGAATAGGGCTCTCAAGTCGTTTGGCATAAATGTAGAGACCGGACAAACGGTATCCTTGAAGTTGATATACTCCCCATTATGTTGGCGTACCCTGCGGTCTACAACCACATCCATACCCTTAACCTGATCAAACTCAGTTCCGTCATAGGTTTGGCGATATAGGGCAAACATTGTCTCTGGAGAGACCTTCTTGTCAGGTTTTACCGAGAACGGAAGTTCGTCGGCATCATATTTGAGCCCCAAAGATGGTGCAAGAGCATTCAATACAAAATACTCCCTCACACTGAAAGGTTTCTTCTCATCAGAGACCATTTTATAGAATTTGAACTCGCTGGTTCCATCCCAAAGTCCCATATGGATTGTTCTCTCCTTAAGGTCTGATGCATACATAAAATTATCTGGATCATTGAAATCTACCACTCCGATTCTTGGGATATTTGCAGAGATGCCCACGTGGTCATCCGGAATTCTCTGTGCAACCCAAAGTGCACCGGGCTTGTCAAATTTGGATGCCTTCTTCTTCTTTCCCTTCTCTGCACTCTCTTTCTTTACGGTATTAGTTCCATATATTTCAAAATGCCAAACCTCATTCTTATCGGCAATTGTAAGGCACTCACCATTATCAGCATAACCAAACTCTTCTGCCAATGCGCCAATAAGGGCAATAGCCTGACGGGCGGTTGTACACCTCTCCAATGCAATACGCTCAAGCTCTTCAATAAGGAAAAGTCCTGTTGTATCTTTAAGTTCCCTTTTACCTACAGTTGTGGTCTCGCCAATAGCAAGCTGTTTCTCGTTCAAACAGGGGTATGCCACATTTAGGAATGAGAATGTTTCGCCATCAATGGCAGGAATTCTTCCCTTCTCCTTAAGGCCACGGATATCGTGCGGCTCCTCTGTATGGAGTGCACCCCAATAGACAGGTTGGGTCTCTCCTGCCTGATATCTCTTTCTCTTCTCCATTGTAAGCCAGGTGCGGTAGTTTGAATCACAGGTGTGGGCTGTCATTACGGAGCCGTCTGTACTTGCCTTTTTACCTACCATAATGGAGGTACAGCTCTCAGATTCATTCTCATCATAGGGATTGAAGGGGGCGGATTGGGCAAAAAGTGTTGTTGTAAGGCCTATTAGCAATAGGGCCAACAAGTGTTTTCTGATACTCATACTGTCAATTATATTTGTTGTTATTATTTGCATTTATATTGGCCGCAGTTGCAGTTGGCCTGATACAAATATAAGAAAATAAGATGTATATTCGCAGGTAAATCCAATCAATTTTTTTCAGGAGGAATAAAAAATTCGACAGATGTATGTAGCATTGGCATTTATGGTTGCAGGAATTCTCTGTGGAAGGCTCCTCAGGGAGAGGGTAAAACCAAGACTTTCCGGTTTTATCTTTGCCGTTGTCTGCCTGCTTCTCTTTGTCCTTGGTGTGGAGCTCGGACAAAATGAGGAGCTGGTTTCAAAATTTGCCACAATAGGGGTATCAGCCTCATTAATCTCCATTTCAGGTGTGGTCGGAAGCTGTATTGCAGCATCAATCTTTTACAGATATATTGTCAAAGGGGGAAAAAGTGATGAAAAGTAGCCTGATAATTCTCTCTATTTTTGTTTTGGGGATTCTCTTCTCCATATCCGGCATTATTCCGGACGGAATGGATCTCCCAATATTCTCCCAATGCATACTCTATACATTGACCTTCTCTGTCGGGTTAAGTTTGGGGCTTGACAAAAATATCTGGCCCACAATCAAATCCCAGCCCCTAAGGATGCTCCTCTTGCCACTTTCAACTATGGCCGGCACTTTTGCCGGAGCTGTAATGGCCTGGCTCTTGATTGATGCACTCCAAATATATCAGCAGGGGGGGATCTCTATGGCGGATTCATTGGCGGTAAGCGCAGGTTTCGGCTACTATTCACTTTCAAGTATTCTGCTTAATGAGGCAAGGGGTATAGAGATAGGGACAATGGCACTTGCTGCCAATATCATAAGGGAACTTATGACTGTGGTTTTTGCTCCTCTGATGGCCAGATGGTTTGGCAAACTGGCTCCAATCTCATCAGGCGGTGCAACCTCAATGGACTCCACTTTGCCTATAATACAGGCAACACTGGGCAATGAATATGTGCCAGTCTCGATCTTCCACGGAGTTGTGATGGACTTCTCGGTTCCACTCTTCCTTACCCTTTTTGTGACCATAGGATAGAAAGGAGGCTCACTTCAAACGAAAAAAAAGAGGGCGACTAAATCACTTATTAGTCGCCCCCTTCTCTTTTGAGAACAGAATCAATTGCCTATTTGGAAGCAAGTTCTGTAGCTTTTGCCAAGGCCGGAATTATATGAGGGAAGATATTCTCCTCACCAATCTCATTTGCAAATCCGGATTTGCTGATAGTTCCGTGAACCTTTTCGGTAACTCCCGACAAAATAAGTTGGATATTCTCTTTTTCTGCTCTTTTCCAGAGGTTTCTCAAGTTGTTCAATCCTGTTGAGTCGATAAACGGAACCTTTCTCATACGGATGATACGCACCTTTGTTCCAAGCTTGTTTGTTTCGCGGTCAACCTCGTCGAGCTTACTTGCCAAACCGAAGAAGAAAGGACCGTCAATCTCATAGATCTCAACACCTGCTGGAACATTAAGATGCTCAGTATCCTCAAGCTGGGCCTTCTCGTCATTCTCGGTGAGGGCAACATATTCGCTCTTCATAATCTTTACTGTAGATGTCTCTGATACACGCTTTACAAAGAGGATGATGGCCAATACCAATCCAACCTCAATAGCTACTGTAAGGTCGATGATTACGGTGAGGAAGAAGGTGATGAGCAATACGGCAACATCTGTCTTTTCTCCCTTCAAAAGGTATTTGAATGTTCTCCATTCACTCATATTGTATGCAACCATAACGAGGATGGCAGCAAGACATCCGAGAGGAATGTAGACAGCATACGGCATAAGGAAGAGGAATATAAGCAGCAACACTACTGCATGGACAAGACCTGCAACAGGACTCTTTCCACCGTTGTTGATGTTTGCCATAGTTCTTGCCAATGCGCCTGTGGCAGGAATACCGCCAAAGAATGGGGTGATGATATTGGCAATACCCTGTCCGATAAGCTCAGTGTTTGAGTTGTGCTTTTTACCTGTTACACCATCGGCAACCATTGCTGCAAGAAGCGACTCGATTGCACATAGAAGGGCAATTGTAAAGGCCGGCTGGAACATCTTTTCAACTGTATCCCAGGTGATGTGAGGTGCTGTAGGTTTTGGAATCTCGATACCGTTGGCCAACTCAGGGAATTTGCTTCCGATTGTGGCAAATTCAATGCCTGCATAGTTTGCAAGTATAACAGATCCTGCTGTTCCCACGATAATTGCAATGAGAGAACCCGGAACCTTGTTGGTTACCTTAGGCCAGAAGATGATTATCAGGAGGCAGATAAGGCTCAATAGAAATTCGCTCGGATTGAATGTGCCAAGATTTGTAAGGTATGCTTTCCATTGCGGAATGAATTCGCTCGGAAGATTCTCAATTGTAAGACCGAGAAAATCCTTCACCTGAGTGGAGAAGATAACGACTGCGATACCACTGGTAAATCCGACCACGATAGGATAGGGGATAAACTTGATTATGCTGCCCAGTTTGAATACACCCATCAGAACAAGCATAATACCCGCCAAAACTGTGGCGATGATGAGTCCTGAAATTCCATATTGAGCAACGATACCATATACGATAACGATGAAGGCTCCGGTAGGACCTCCAATCAAAAAGTGTGAACCGCCCAAAAGAGAGACGAGGAATCCGGCAACCACAGCTGTAATGAGACCCTGTTGTGGTGATACTCCGGAGGCGATACCGAATGCGATTGCCAAAGGCAAAGCAATGATACCTACAATGATACCGGCAATAAGATCGGAGGTGAAAGTCTCCTTGTTGTAATTGCCTTTTTTGAAAAGTTCCAGAAGTTTAGGTTGAAAAACTTCCGACAGGTTAAGTTTAGCCATTGTATATTAGATATTAGATTAGTGTCAGCAAACGGGAATTTTCCCTCAAATCGGCCGCAAATATAATGAAAAATGGGACTCTTTATTCAAGAATCCCACTCTAACTGCAACTATAACTATTCGAAGAGTCCGAGAACCTTCCCAATTATAGTTTTTGAATCCTCATTGTTTGAGATTACAAGGTCCGGTTTGGCCTGTATATATTCAAATTCAGATTTGAAGCGTTTTTCTCCGCCACCGGTAATGTTAAGCATAATTATCTCATCTTTTGCCACTTTACCGCTCTCCAATGCCTTTTTAAGACTCATTACGGCAACTCCGGCAGCAGGATTGATATCGCAGCCTTCAACTCTCTCAAAGAGACTGCATCCCTGCTCAAGCTCCTCATTGGTTACAACTTCGATGTCGCCACCTGTAGCCTTGAGTGCATCGTAAAGTCCTCCGGCCAAAGAGTATGGAGGCCGTCTGTTTGAGAGAACCTTGGCCTTGATTTCAAGAGCCCGCTTTACAGCATCCTCCTCATCATACTGCAGCAATGCCCTGCTATCTGCTTTCCAGGCATCATACATAGGGGTAAATGGAATGTTCTGTGAAGGAATCAGTTTCATAAGCTTGTTGCCGAATCTTCCATCCTCAATGAATCTCAAGTTTGCCTCCCAAGCTGCAATTGTACCTGTACCGCTTCCAATTGCCTGGAAGTAGCTGTCAGGAATTTGACCTATAGCCTCAACTGCAGAGAGTACAGTTGTACTCATTCCGTCTCTGCGTGCCACATTCTTAGCACCACCCTCCTCCAGGAATCTTGGAGACTCACAAACTTTGGCTGCAAGCTGGATTGCATCAAAATAGTCTGTTCCCTCAGGTGTGCAGATAATCTTAACGCACTCTTTCAACGGCTCCTTGAACCACATAGCCTCCATATTTTCTGAAGGGATTGCAATTACGATAGGAATATTGTTGTTTGAGCAGACTTGGGCAAAAGCCCTTGCAGTATTGCCTGCAGAGGCTATCACAAGAATTCTCTCCTCATCCTTCTCCATTCTTGCACATACAGAGTAGGCCTCGGTCTCCTTGAACGAACAGGTCTTCATACCTGCACCTTTCTCCGGCCAGTATCCGGAGAAGGTTATATAGAGATTCTCAAGTCCGAGCTCTTTTGCCAAACCTTCGCTCTTGTAGGTTACAGGAGCCGAAGAGCCCTCAAGCATTCTTTTTACAGGCAACCAGTCTGCAAATTTGTAGAGCCCGTATGAATTATCCTTGAACTCAATCTCTTTTTTTGCATATATAGCCCTTATCAATGATGGTGACGGATGTTCAGGATCATTGAGTGACCAGCCGTTGTCACTGAACTCTCTTCCTGTTGCAACGGTCTGAAGTGTGTATTCTGTAGGTTTGATCTCCATTATGTATAGTTTAAATTATTGTATCTTCATTTTTATGATTTACAGCAAAAGTAAGAATCTGTTTTGAATTATACCCAATTCCTGCTTCAAATTACTGCAAATTATCGGCTACAGTCTGGGCAATATCCTCAACCGGAGTCTGCGACTGGTCGGAGAAGGTCTTCAGACATAGCGGACAGGCCGTTACAATCTTGTCGGGATGAGAATAGTCAAGTGCCTTCAATGACTCCTGGGTTATCTTAACCCTGTCGCTGTAGCTCAATGTCAGACTGCCGAGGCTGCCTCCGCAACAAATACTCTCAATACCCTCTTTCTGAGCCTTTTTAAGCTCTCCTATAGTTGTGAGGATAGTGCGTGGCTCCTTATATATCCTGCATCCCCTTCCAAGTTCACAAGGATCGTGATAGACAAAACTCTCCTCTGTACGGGCAACATTTATCCTCTTCTGTGCAATCAGGTTGTTTATATATTGTGTGTGGTGAAGAATGGTAATGCCTTCAAGGTTATACTCTTCCTTCAGCACCTTCAAACAGATGGGGCAGGAGAGGACTATGGTTTTGCAGCCGCTCTCCTTAATCATAGCGGCATTTCGTGCAATCACCTCTTTGGCTGCATCCGTTCTACCTGCAAGTATAAGGGGACGGCCGCAGCATACTCCTCCATCCTTGTCGGCAAACTGGTACTTCTCTCCGGCAGCCTCAAAAATTGTAACCATAGATTTGATGATTGCAGGTGTCAGATGGGTCATACAACCGGCAAAATAGAGTACTCCACCATCTGTACCATTGCTCTCCTGAGGAGCTGGAGGTGTGTGTGAAGCACTGTTCAGAAATGCATAGTTATATGGCAACTGATTGGTTACAGTGGCTCTTTGTGCCTGTTTCAACTGGCAGGAATCCACACCCACAGGGCATAGGGCAACACATTTGCCGCACATCAGACATTTGTCTGCTATCTCGTTTATCTTCTTTTTATTGTTTCTCCGCTGGAATCTCACAAAGTAGACAGACGAGTATGGCAGATTCTTCTTCTGTGTATTCATAGGGCAGGCGTCAAGACAGATTCCGCAGCTTGAGCAGGAGTAGATCTCAGCCTCCGCAACACCTTTGCGCGGATGCGTTACCTTAAGGCCTGCATTCTTGAGCAGGATATAGAAGGCCTCTGTCGGGATATGCATATATCTGCTGAACGGAAGTGCCAGAAAGAAGATTCCCAATACGGTGGAGTATGCCCACCAGGTTGGCAATATATTCATATCGTTGCCCAAAAAGCTGGCAAAGAGGATATTGGCAGATTTTGTGAGGAAACTTCCTCCACTGATGCCTGCGGTGAATCCCTCTGCGAGGAGCCTCAACGGAAAGATTGACCAAAGACAGTAGAGTGCAACTCTGTCGGCAAAACAGGGTTTGGTGGTCCTTCTCATTCCCAAAGCAATGGAGCGTACCCTCTTGTACATTGCCAGACCTATTCCGCTGAGCACTATAAGAAGGAAGAAGTCCATCAGGAAGAAGAAGAAGGCTCCCTTTAGTGTAGAGTTCTGCTCTGCTACAAAATATCTGTAGAATAGAGGGTAGTAGAGGGAGCCGTTCCTTTGTGGAACAAAGAGGGCAACCTCTATATGTCCGATGACAATCAGCATAAACCAGCCAAAAGCGATGCTGGCGTGCATATAGCCCAAAAGGAGATTTCTCTTGAATATCTTTATGTGGAGGAGACAGTCACAAATGATGTCCCTCACATTCTTGTACATTATTTTTGGATTGACAAAGGAGAGTGCAAGCCTCTTTCTGTCACCTCCCGGCATAGCCCTCAGTACCCTGATGAGGGCAATAACAAGATATGTCAGAATAAATATCATTCCTACCATATATGGCAGGACGAACGGGTCGTAACCACCTATAATTCTCTCTCTCATCAGATTCCGTAAATTTTACATATTGATAAAATGAGGTGTCTGGTATTTATTGCCCTGGGGCATACCATTATGCATTTGCCGCACATCATACAGGATGAGAGGCACTCCATAGCCTGCTTCTCCTCTCCGTGCGACAGGTAGAGGATAGCACTTCTCAAACTCGTTCTGGTGAATTTTCCGGCTGTGCAGCTTGCAGTACAGGAGCCGCAGGCCATACACTTGAGCACATCAGGTTCCATCTCCACCAGTCTGTTCCACTTTTTGTTATCCCTCTTTGTAATATCAATTCTGGAACTTGGAGTGAGTTTAAATCCAAAATTAGCCATTGTTTCTCCCGTTAAAATAGTTGTGAATAGTTATTGCTGCAGCTCTGGCCTCGTGTAGTGTATCAGGCAGAGTTTTTGGACCGGTGCAGACCCCTGCATAGAATACTCCTCTCTTTTCGCTCAGCTGAAGTTGGGTGAGTGGATCCTTGGTTATAAAGAAGCCATCTTCATCCTTCCTGAGCGCGAGCATATTTGCAACCCTTATACCATCGGTATTGTTCTTCATACCGGCCATCAGAACAAGAAGATCGAGAGTAATCTTTATAGGCTTGCCGCTTAAAGTGTCTTCTGCTTTGACAATCAGTTTCTTGTTGAGATCTTCGGCAACCTCCGATACCCTTCCGCGAATGAATCTTACGCCAAACTCCTTCTGCGCCTTGAGGTAAAGATCTTCGTAACCTTTGCCGAACATCCTCAAATCCATATAGAAACAGAATACCTCAGCCTGAGGGAAGAGCTCCTTGATTTCACACGCCTGCTTTACAGCAGTTGCACAGCAGACCTTTGAGCAATATCTGTTGCCCGCCTTCTCATCCCTTGAACCTACACAGTGGACAAATCCCACTCTCTGTGGCTTCTCAACAACCCTCTCATCGTAACCGCTTTTGAAGTAGTTCTCAAGGTCGGCATTGGTTATGACGTGGTCATAAATTCCATAGCCATACTCCTCCTTCTTCTCTGCAGGGAAGAGTGAGAATCCGGTGGTTACCAGTACAGCTGTGGCGAGAATTGTGATTCCGTTGGAGAGTATCACATTATACTCCTTGTCGAGCTGGTTTATAGATTTTACTTCGGTATTGAGGAAATACTTTACCCCGTTTATGCCGGCAATGAGCGAGTCAAGAACCGATTTGGCCTCAAGACCATATGGAAAGAGTCTGTCCCACTCGGCAAGATGGCCTCCAAGACGAGAATCTCTCTCTATCAAAATTACATTGTAACCCAATTTCTGGAGTTGTGCAGAGGCCTCAAGTCCACAAGGACCGCCTCCAATCACTATAACGTTATTATTCATATCTCATTAATTTACAAGCACGCGCAAGTAGGCAGCTCTGGTCGTCCTAAATCTTTATTGTTCAATCCCTTGAATTTCTTCGACGGGTCATACTCTATTCCCATCTTGTCGAGAAGCGGTTCAACACCCACCTGATGTACCTGAAGACCGAGATCCCAAGGGTCATATCCCAAAACAAGTCCTGCCACCTCTTCGTAAGTGAAGACCGGTATACCGTGACCATCCTTGCCGTAGGTCTTTCCTTCAAGTTCAGATATTACATACTGCCATCTGTCAAGGAAGTATGGACAGCCCGGACAGTTGGTTATAATCATATCCGGTTTGTAAGGCTCCATCGATTCAAATTTTTTATGGGTATTAGAGAGCGAGTAGCCCCTGTTGCTCTGTACAAGATATTGTCTGAAACCGAATCCGCAGCAGTGACGCCTCTCAGGGTAGTCGATAACCTCTCCTCCCCAAGCTTCAATCATACCGGCAAGCACATAAGGATATTCGGCACCTCCGAAACCCTTCGATGGGAACATCTTGGCATAGTGGCATCCGATATGCTCCACAACTCGGAGCGGTTCACCTGTCTTCTTGTTTATCAATTTGTACTTTGCCTGTTGCGCAATCTGATTGCGGAATTTATATATTATATCACTTGCGTGGGCAAGATATTTTGGTTTTGCAAATTCGAGTTTGCACGATTCCCATAGCTTTTCTTTGATTTTTGCCTCCAGCTCAGGGAACTCTCTCCAGGTCTCAAGTGTTTCTGTATAGAGACCGAATGAGGTGATGCAGGAGCAGACATAGTTCTCGTAGCCATATTTGTTCATCAGCGCAAACTGACGGGCAATGATTGTCATAACTGTCTCCTGAGGAATTGCATCTGAATGGTATGCTATGCCTCCGCAGGTTGTATGATGTTCTGTTTCAAAGAAATCTTTTCCGAGTTTGTTGCGGGTAATATCCAAAAAGGTCTTCTCTGAAGCTGGAAAAAAACTCTGTCTGATGCAGCTTCTTACATAAAAATAGTGATCATCCGGAATATCTTTCTGATAGTCAGACCAAATTTTCTGTTTTCCTTCGTATATCATTTTATCTTCTCTTTTCTTGATTATTGGTTAAGATGCTCTTTTTCAGTCTCTGTAAAGACCTTCATAAAATACTCCTCTTCAGAGAGGCCCAGCTCTTTTGCCATCTCCATAGAGAATTTGTTGATGGTCTCAATTCTCTCTGTTGCACCTGTAATGTCAAATATTCTCTTCAACTCATCAAGATCATCCTGTGGAATTCTCCTTAGGGCACCGGTACCGTCTCCATCAAGATTTGCACCCAATCTGCTGTATACATCCTCCATATGTTTCTCCTGCCACTCCCATATCTTGCCCGCTTCAGGGTGGAGTGCAGAGGCAAATGTGCGAGGATAGACGCAGTAGCCATAATTAAGTATATTATTGCAGAGTGATTTGGTGATTGCATATTGCTGGCGGCCCTTTTCTGACTCAACAAAATAGCCAAGCTCCATTGAGAGGTTACGCAGTGCCATAATTACAAGTCCTGGGGCATTTTTGCGCGGACATCGAGTGATACACGACATACATTCACCGCAATACCAGATGGTTTCGCTCTTGAGGAGCTTCTCTATTTCTGCATCATCCTTGCTCTGTACTATATCTACAATCTGGCGGGGATCATATTGGTAGAATTCGGCTGCCGGACAGATGGCTGTGCAGGTGCCGCAGTTGATGCAGGCCTTCAGACCCTCCTTAACCCTATAGTCCTCGGTAAGTTTATCATATAATTTTCCCATTTCTGTAAATTTAATTTCTTGTCAAATTCTGCAGGCTTATATCATCATTCATATTCTGAGCCATCTTGGTGAGCACCTTGATGAAGATGTACAGATCCTGTTTGGAGATGTCGTTGGTAATGCGGTCGACAGCATCCATAGCAATATCGGTTACACCTTGCTGGATCTCTTTGGCATAAGGAGTAAGTTCAATAAGATTCTGACGCCTGTCGGAGGCGTCTGCAATCCTCTTGACAAGATTCTTCTTCTCCAATCCGTCAATCAGTTTGGTAACAGAATTCTTGTCTTTCATAATGGCATTGGCAATCTTCTGTTGCGACATCTTGCCTTCATCCCAGAGTGTATCCATAACAAGGAACTGTTCTGGGGTTATATTATATCCCTCTTCCTGGAAGAAAGCGGTGATATACTGCTTGAACCTGTTATGTACCAGATTCAGATAGACTCCAACCTGCTTATTAAGTATCATATTATATAGTATAACCTTTTACTAATTCGCAAAGGTAATATAATTTGTACAAGATGGAAACTCTTGAGCGAAATATCTCTTAAATTTGCAGAATAATAAAGAGTCTTATGGATATTATATTAGTTTCGGCAGTGGCCATTCTGGCAATAGTTGTGGTCCAGCTCCTCTCGTCAAGATCAACCAAACGGGAGTTTGAGGAGTTCAAGAGGAGCATTGAGAGGGAATTTGAAAGGTTGCAGGCATCCAATAGGGAGCTCTACAATACAAATGCCTCTCTTCATAATGATCTTCTGAAAGAGCGTCTGCAGAAGATTGAAACAATGCAGCTTGAAAGGCTACAGAGAATGGAGAAGAGCCAGAGTGAAAATCTGGCAAGGCTGGAGAGGAGCCAGAAGGAGAGTCTGGAGAGAATAGACAAGACCCAGAACCTTTTGATAGAGCGCTCAGACCGTAAACTTGAGCAGATAAGGAGTACAGTAGAAGAGAAGCTCGACAAGACCCTCTCTGAAAGGCTTGGAAAGAGTTTTGAAAGTGTTGGAAAACAGCTGATGGAGGTTCAGCAGGGGTTGGGCGAGATGAAGAATCTGGCACAGGATGTTGGTGGATTGAAGAGAGTTCTCAGCAATGTGAAGATGAGGGGTGGATTGGGTGAGATACAGCTGGAGATGCTTCTTGAGAGTATTCTTGCTCCGGACCAGTTTGCGGCAAATGTAACAACAAGAAAGGGAAGTCGTGAGGTTGTGGAGTTTGCCGTCAAGTTGCCCGGTTCATCTGAATCAATACCGCAGATATGGTTGCCGATAGATGCAAAATTCCCCAAGGATGTCTATGCCAAACTGCAGGATGCCTATGATATGGCAGATCCCGTTGCAATGGAGAGGGCTCAGAAGGAGCTTGAGAGTTCAATCAAGGAGAATGCAAAGGCTATCTCCACAAAATACCTCAATCCTCCATATACAACCAATTTTGCTATAATGTTCCTTCCATTTGAGGGAATTTATGCTGAAGTTGTAAGGCGTGCGGAGCTTCTTGAATTTATTCAGAAACAGTATAATGTGATTGTTACCGGTCCAACTACTCTTGCTGCAATCCTCAACAGCCTTCAGGTTGGTTTCAAGACTCTTGCCATCCAGAAGAGAAGCAATGAGGTTTGGGAGATACTGGGTGCTGTAAAGAGTGAATTTGAGAACTTTGGAGGCATACTTGAGAAGGCTAAAAGCAAGATTCAGGGGGGATTGAGTGATATGGATACTCTGGTAGGAGTGAGGACAAGGGCAATCCAGCGCAAACTCCGCTCGGTAGAGTCGCTTGAAGAGAATAATGGCAAGGTATCCGCCAATGAGTTGTCGGAGTAATCGGAGATTCTATCTTAAAATGGGGAGATTTATACCCTAAAAAGTGCAGTATAGCCAAAAAAAGGAGATCCTATGGAATTTCCATCGGATCTCCTTCATATTTTATTGTCAGAACTGATTACCAGCACTCCAGCTGGTCTTTTATTTCCGGAACTATCTCCTTGTTGAACTGAGGGTCTTTGATTCCCTGTTTCAACTGGTTGCGGTAATCATTGAGCAGTCTGATTGCATATTTGCCCAAAAGGACGATGCCGAGCATATTGCATAACGCCATAAGTCCCATAGTAATATCGGCAATGTTCCAGGCAAGGTTAAGGCTGATTACAGCTCCAACCATTATGGTTATGCAGGCGAGAACCCTGTAGACCAAAAGTATTGCTTTTTTGCACTTTTCGGTGCAGCTCTTGATAAGATAGAGGACATTGGCCTCTCCATAGTAGTAGTTGCCCAAAATGCTGCTGAAGACAAAGAAGAGGAGAATAAATGCAATATAGTATTTGCCAAAGTTTCCAATCTCGTTTGTAAGGGCATATTGGGTAAGGTTAACCCCATCAACAGAGCCGTCGATCGGAGCTCCGCTGAAGAGTATGATGAATGCTGTGCAGGTACAGATAAGCAGTGTATCTGTAAATACACTCAAGGCCTGAATCAGACCCTGTTTGACAGGATGGGATACATTTGCTGTTGCAGCTGCGTGAGGAGCGGAACCCATACCTGCCTCGTTGCTGAAGAGACCTCTCTTTATACCCTGAATCACTGCGGCACCGATACCTCCGCCAACTGCCTGCTCAAAGCCGAAGGCATTGGAGAATATATAGACAATTACATCAGGCAACTCTGTTATATTCATAGCAATAACTATAATTGCAATGAGCACATATCCGATAGCCATAATCGGCACAATTACACTGCTCACTTTGGCAATGCTCTTCACTCCTCCAAAGAAGACGATTGCTGAGAGTATGGTAATGATGATACCCATTATTGCAGGGTTGAATTCAAATGCTCCATTGAATGCCGCGCTCAGAGTGTTGCTCTGAACAGAGTTGAATGTAAAACCGAATGTGAGAATGGTAAAGATTGCAAATGCAACCGAGAGCCATTTCATCTTCAATCCGGTCTCGATATAGTAGGCCGGTCCTCCAATATATGAATCTTTTCCCTTAATCTTGTACATCTGGGCAAGGGTAGATTCAATGAATGCGCTGGCAGAGCCAAGCATAGCTATGAGCCACATCCAGAAGACAGCTCCAGGTCCGCCAATGGTGATGGCGGTTGCTACACCTGCAAGATTGCCGGTTCCCACTCTGCCTGCAATAGAGATTGCAAAGGCTTCGAAAGAGGAGATCTTCCTCTCTCCACCATCCTGTTTTTTTGATTTTATCTTGTCTCCTCCAGTCTCAACAAGGAGCCTGAACATCTCCTTTATCATCCTGAACTGGACAAATTTCGTCTTGAAGGTGAACCACAAGCCACAGCCTATAAGTGTGGCAATCAAAACATAGCTCCAAAGAATGTTGCTTACAAAGGTTACACCGCTGGTAATACTCTCCATCATATCTCTTTTATCAATTTAATTATCTCTTCGATATCTCTGCAGTTGTGGACCATCTTCCTCAATGGCTCTGTGAGAAAACCATATTTTACCATAGTGTCGAGCTGCATTAGGAGCGGGTCGTAGAATCCATTGAGATTCAATACAAAAATCGGACGCCCGAGTGAATCAAGCTGATTGTTTACAGCATATTCAAAAAGTTCATCCATAGTTCCGTAGCTTCCAGGAAGAATAATGGCTGCATCGCTCAGCTCCTCCATTTTGGCCTTTCTCTCCTTAAGGTCTTCTGTGAGGATTGTTCTGGTAATATTTTCATTCAATATGCCTCTGTAGAGGAATTTTTTAGGGAATACACCTGTAACATCACCTCCTGGTGAGAGAACACCCTCGGCAAGAGCCTTCATTGTCCCGACAGTTGTCCCTCCATATACTACTGAGATTCCGTTAAGGGCCAGTTCCCGACCCAAGTTGTAGGCCGACTCTTCAAATAGGGGAGAGTTGCCCCCTTTTGATCCAAGATATACTGCTGTTGACTTTATTGGCATATACACTCCCTCTTTATTTTGAGCAGATCCTCCTCTGCCTTTATCTTGTGGATAATGGTTTTTACAAGGGTATCAAGTTTTCCGCCCTCACTATAGTCTGCCGGACAGAGATAATTGACGCGGTCCTGCCTCATCAGCCTCTCGGCAATCTGTTTTTTCTTCCCGTTTCCTGGTTCGTACACGGCAACTGATGTGCCTCCAAGCTGTTTGATGAGCTTCATACAGGGAACATCTGTCTCTCCGTCTCCAAAATAGACCATATTGTTGAATGATACCCTCTTTTCATCTTCAGGAACAGATTCATTGATCTTTACCGCATCGCTGATGCTGAAGATTCCTTTGTTGATCTTGAAGAGGAACTGTGTCTTGTTGGTATAGTTTACTGCCGCTGCGGGCCATATTGCGTCGCCGTTACCGTCGTAATAGTATGAACAGGCAAAGATTGTCTTGAACTGGTCGGCAATGGAGGTTCCCTCAATAATCTCCTTCATTCCGGATGAGTTGATATAGTGTTCAACGATGATACCCTGTTCAAGTGCATATCTTCTGATTCTTTCAAACCACTCTTGTACCCCTTTGAACAGTTCAACGGATTTGCCGAACTCCCTGAAGCTCTCCTTTCTGATAGGAATTCCCACCTCCTTGGCCTTTTCAAGCATAAGCAGCATATATACAAGGACATTGTCCGAGTCCTGTTCCTGTGCCATTACTGCAGTCTCTCCCCAGAACTCCTCCTTCTCTTTACCCACTGCCGCAATAAATGAGTACTCCTGCATATTGCCGGGCGACAAGGTTCCGTCAAAATCATAAATGAGGGCAACAATGGGCAGATTCTCTCTCTCTTCCATATTCCATCTTTTTATTTATAAATTCCTTAAACTCTTCAGATCCAATTATTTCAATATCGTCAAGCAACCCCATTACAAAACGGGCTGCACCATCAAAATTACAGATATCTGTCTCAAGAATATACTCTGTATCTGAGAGTTTGGTTATATATTTTTCAGCCATAGGAAACTCTTCAACCAAAAGTGATGCCGATTTCAATCCAAGCCTGAGTTTGATATGGTGCTGAGTTAAACTGCTTATCCTGAAGATATCCATATAGGCACTCTGATGCTTCTCTTCATATTGCCACCCGTTCTCCATAACCTCAACATTGCCGATTCTTGAGACTTTGAAAATTTTGTTCTCTCCACTCTCCGGCTCAAATCCCCACACCTGTATATAGTTGGTGGTGAACTCGTAAGGTTCAATAACCCTGGTTGATATGGAGTTGCTGTGGGCAGATTTGTAATCTACAAGCCTTACCTGCAGTTTCTCTTCAATGGCCTCTACAAGCCTGTTTACATTCTTTGCATTCTCACCTTTGGTAACACACTCTGCGAGAATTTTATAGTCATAGACGCTATAGAGCTTCTGCTTGAGGTTCTGTTTGATGATATTATTTTCATCTATGCTCTCAATGGCACTCTTGAGGATATGTGCCTCCTCATCGGTAAAGTGTACAAGTTGCGATATCTCCTTAAAGTATGGGGACTGTTTGTCGAGTTTGATATATTGTCCCCTTCTTTTTACCACAAAACCTGCCTCCCTGAAGGTGTCTATATACCGGTATACGGTTCTGGGCGACATCTCAAGTTTATCCGCAAGATCATCTATCGTATAGCGGTTGTTTGCTGTAAGCATCTTCATCAGCCTGAGCAGACGTTCAATTTTGGGCTGGTCCATTGCTACAGCTGTTTGAGGTATTTTTCAACATTTTCATAAAAGAGGGAGATATGGTAACCGTCGCAAAGGCCGTGATGTACGGTTATAAAGATAGGAATGTAGATTTTTCCCTCTCTCCTTACAGCCTTTCCCACATTAAGAAGCGGTTTTTTGGTTCCCCCTGCACCTGCCTGGGTGGCACTCATTGAGCTGAAGCCAAGACGCGGATTTGCGGCAACAAGGATTATATCCTGCCTGTTCCCCGATAGTGCCTTCTCTGCTGCATAAGGATCGGTCTGTTGCGGAATGGCACTGATTATCTCCACGGCTTTTTTGCAGAATTTCCTGAAATCCTTTTCGTATGGTATGTTTACGGAGTGGAATCGTCCATTATCACCAACAGCGATAGGGGTGATGACTGAGATGTGTTTATAGAGCACGATGATATCCTGATTATTTTCATCCTTCTCTATCCTGTATCTCAACTCTGGAATCTCATTGGCTGCCATAAGGATGGCATAGAGATATTTCAGGAAGAATGAACTCTTCTCCTTTTTTGAATTTTCATACGCTTCAGTGCACTCCACTTCGCAGGTTACCGACCAGTTGGGGTTGAGATAACTCTTGAAGAATTCAAAATTAAGACGCCTTTCCCAGGTGTTGTAGTTGATGATTGTTCTGGTATTTGTCTCCATAATTCTATAGATCTAAAGATTTGAAAATAGATTGAATCCGTCGTCCCACTCATTTGAGGCGGAGTTCTCCTGCGTATTGCCGGCTGGTCTGGTATAGTCGGGCAACTGGTCAACAAGTTCAAGTAGGGTGTTGTTTGCCTGTATTCCTACATCCCTCGGAGAGATTATCTCAATATAAGGCTGGTTCTCAAATATGATTGTGTACAGCTCCCTGTTTGGAATAACCTTCATTACAAATTTCATATCACCATTTTCGAGATTCTCCACAAGTTTTTGGGAATGGTGCAGCGGGTTCTGTTTAATGAATGGAGCCAGCTTGTTCTTTACAACAAACTCAATCTCGCGTACCTCTCCTGTGAGCCTGGTAACCCCTATGATATCCCTGAAATACACCTCTGCATCAAAAGTAAGCTCTTCCGGGAATGGAAGTATGGCATATGAGAAGTCGCGTATCCTGTCGATCGGCAATTTGTAGACCCCGCGCAATCCGTCCTTATAACCAAGTGCATACCAACGCCCCCTGTACTCCTTAAGGTACATTGGGTAGAAGATTATCTGCATTATGTTGTTGGATCTTGATGAGTAGTAGCCTATACATAGTGCCTTTTTGTTGAGAATGGCATCGTAGATAGTATCGATATACTCAAGACCGAGGGGATTTTTGCGTTTCTGGTATGAGATGATCTCCTCTTTAGACTCCTTGTGGGATGAAAGTTCATTCTCAATAAGGAGTACAAGATCCCTGATGCCTCCGAACTCCTTGAAAGAGCTGTACTGTTTCAAAACCTCAACAGCTTCATTCAGATTGCTGAGCCTCTCCCTCTTTACGGCAGATTTGCCAATGCTGTAGCTCTTGTCGCTGTATCTGTAATATTTCTGGTCATATACCTCAATCGGTGCTCCATAGCCATCATTTTTATCCCTCATAAACTGGATATCGAGCTGGATTGTGCGGAGTCCCACCTTTGATTTTCCAGCCTCTTTACTGCCATACTTCTCCTTAAGAGCTCTCTGACAGGCTGTAATGAGGTCGAGAAGCGTATATTTTCTGCTGTTGTCGCGAAGGCATTGGTCTATGGTCTTGTGCCTCAACAATGCATTTGAGTTTGCTGTCATCTGTCTGGTTATTTGGAATAACAAATTTAATGAATTGCGCGGTTATTTCAAAAATAATCAAACAAATGTGACTTTAGAGCGTAAATCTTACTTCAGAGTTGCCACCATCATCACGGAATGGTGTGGATAAAAAGAAAAGGGCACCTTTATGTGCCCCTTTCATATCGTTTGAAAATCTGTTGAAACAGAGTTTTACTATAGTTGCGGACCTGCAGCTACAAGAGCTTTACCTGCCTCATTTCCTGTGAATTTATTGAAGTTCTTGATGAATCTGCCTGCAAGGTCAAGAGCCTTCTCATTCCATTGCTCAGCATTCTCATATGTATCTCTTGGATCAAGGATCTTAGGATCTACACCTGGAAGCTCTGTAGGAACCTCAAAGTTGAAGAATGGAATCTTCTTTGTAGGAACATTGTTGATATCTCCTGATAAGATAGCGTCGATGATTCCACGAGTATCTTTGATTGAGATTCTCTTTCCTGTTCCGTTCCATCCTGTGTTAACAAGATAAGCTTTAGCTCCGCTCTGCTCCATCTTCTTAACAAGCTCTTCAGCATACTTTGTAGGATGAAGCTCAAGGAATGCCTGTCCGAAGCAAGCTGAGAATGTAGGTGTAGGCTCTGTGATTCCACGCTCTGTACCTGCAAGCTTAGCAGTAAATCCTGAAAGGAAGTAGTACTGTGTCTGCTCTGGTGTAAGAATTGAAACCGGAGGAAGTACTCCGAAAGCATCTGCTGAAAGGAAGATAACATCTTTAGCAGCAGGAGCTGATGATACAGGACGTACAATGTTCTCAATGTGGTTAATTGGATATGATACACGAGTGTTCTCTGTTACGCTCTTGTCATCAAAGTCAATCTTTCCGTCAGCATCAAGTGTAACGTTCTCAAGAAGAGCATCACGTCTGATAGCATTGTAGATGTCTGGCTCTGAATCTTTGTCAAGGTTGATAACCTTAGCGTAGCATCCACCCTCGAAGTTGAATACTCCGTTGTCATCCCAACCATGCTCGTCATCACCGATGAGGAGACGCTTAGGATCTGTTGAAAGAGT
>JAZNXX010000057.1:0-15408 GCA_045594125.1 Candidatus Egerieisoma sp. | reverse complement strand
GTTGCCATAATGTCGAGCAGCAGCTCCGACATCTCTATCTCCAATCGGTTGCGGTTGCTTCGGATAATCCTCTGCAATGCTTCGGTATGCAACAATGAAGGGTTGAACCACATTCGGCTCTCCCTCTCGGTGGATAACTTTCGATTGGTGAGGAAATGGAGAAAGGCGGGTATCTCCGCTTTCAAGCGTTGCAGGAAATTGGTATCATCGGACTGCAAGCGGTTTATCTTGCGTACCCAATAGCGTGTTTCCCCTGCATCGATGATTACGGGCAGATACTCATTGTTGGAGCATAGCACGAATTTGGCGAAGAATGCAATTTCATCACGGTCTTTGCCTTTGGCTTCCACCTTGTAGGATAGTGTAGTGCTTAGATTCTTCAATCGTTCGCTGTCCTCCCTGCGATTGAGCAGTACCTCATCAACCACAATTAGCAATTTACCGGCCCAATCGGAATTGAATTGACTGCGGAAATCCTCGTTGGTATTGAATGTTACATTGTTCTGAAAGAGGGCTTTCAGAAAATTAAGGAATGTGCTCTTGCCTGTGTTGCGTTCCTCCGATACCAATAACAGGATTGGCAACTTCTGAACGGGTTGCAGGTAGAGCAGTTGCAGATAGTCCATTCCCAACTCGTATTGCTCACCGAAGATATGCTCCACCAATGAACGGATAGAGGGGAAATCTCCCTCTTGCGGTTGGTGGTCTATCGGCTCATAGAGATTTAGGAACTTACCGATTACAGGGCGATAGCCGATGTGTTCGGGTACGGTACAGAATCCGTCATACTTGGGAACGCTGCCGATATAGTCCTTGCCATAGTCTTGGCGGAGCGTTTCATTGTTCCACGGGATACGCTTCTTCACATATCCACCGCTCAGCCTCGGTTGCTCCACAATCTTGTAGAGCGTTGTTCCCACTCGGATAAATTCTTCTTTTGCCATACCACCATCTGATGGCGGTTTATGGCTTGCGATTACTTTGTTAGCTTCCATATTTTCTTAGATTTGAAATGAAAAAATGTCAGCTACAAAAATATAAGTGATTGACGGATAAGTTGCTACGCAAATTGTAGCAGAATAGTGAATAAAATACTATGAGGATATGAATTTGATGGGTGTATAAACAAGACAAGCCCGAAAACAGGGAGAAAACCTATCTTCGGGCTTACCTTGACTGACTAATCAGCTGATATGCAGACCTGCCGACTTATCGGCTTGTTGATATACTGATATTACGACATACCTATTGGAGAATTGGCAAGCGAAAAGAGATAACATACTTTCTCTTTTCGTCCGCATATCCTCTTTAATACCTCTATCCGTATCTTCTTCGCACCGTATGAGTTGACGCGAAAAACAAGGGCGACAATCATCTCCATATTGTAGAGGGTAGCCCAATAGGTATATGGCATCAATTCGCAATATTGGGTGTGTTCCGCTATCACTCCGCTTTTATGTATAGCTCGGATTGCAGCCTTTAATGTTGGTGCTGCTACATCGAACAGCACTACAAGCTCCGAGAACGACATCCATACATTGCTATCGGGAATGTTCACATATCCCGATTCAGTTATTGTTATTATTGCTCGTTCCATACCTATACATATTAGATTGCAAATCTTTCACAAACTCTACTCTCAAACATTGATATATCGTGTTCAAGTTTGGTATTGGTTACCTTAGCATAAATTTGTGTTGTGGTAATGTTGGTGTGCCCGAGAATTTTACTTACACTCTCTATCGGCATTCCATAGTTCAAGGCTAACACAGCGAATGTATGACGGCTCAGATGGAATGAAGTTCGCTTCTCAATGCCACATAGTTTAGCCACCTCTTTTATGCGTTTGTTTATAGTGTCGTGGCTGCCGATGTTGAATAGATTATTGCTTATTCTGTATGGCTCGTATCGCCTGATAATCTGCATAGGAATATCCATCAATTTGATTTGGAACGGCACACCTGTCTTTTGTCGTTTTGATACAATCCAAGGAGAACCACCCAACATTGTGATGTTCTCCGTTGTCAAGTTCTTAATATCAATAAATGATATTCCCGTCCAACAACCGAACACAAATAAATCTCTTGCCAGCTCTAAATCGGGATTGTTCAATTCAATTGTTGTAAAGGCTTGCAGTTCATCTTCGGTTAGAAAACCTCGTTCTTTGTGGTCGGGGTCAACCTTATACTGGGCAAATGGGTTGCGTGCAATCTTGCCATTATAGTGAGCAGTGGTTACAATGTGCTTTAATGGTATAGAGTATATCCACACTGATGATTGAGCAAGTCCGACCTCATTTCGCAGATACAAACAATAATCACGAATGAAATCTTCTGTAAGTTCATTCATTGCAATATCTGTACGCTTATAGTTTACCTTGATAAACTCCGCAAGATATTTCCTTACGGTAAGGTACTTTTGATATGTACTCAGAGAACGATCCTTGCCAACTCGTTTGGCAAAGGCTTCGTTCTCCTTGTCGAATGCTCGGAGTAAGGTTTCATACTCCGTACCGATACCTTGATAGGCATTGCGTACCATTTCGGCAGTTACAAATGCTTCTCTATCCGAAATGCGTTGATAGTGTTTGATTATTTGAGCCTTGATATTATCCAAAGCCAAATTGATGTTTTGCGATTCTTTGCTTTTGCCCTTTGCTCGGTTGCCTTTCACATCCCATAGGTCTTTGTGGATGCTCTGCTTGCAACTGAATTGAGCCACAGAACCGTTGATTGTCACTCGTCCCATAATAGGAACAATACCGTTTTTCTCTTTGCTTCCGTTCACGTAGAACAGCACCTTAAATGTACTTCGCATAATCTAATCCTTTTTGGTTACAAAATTAGTTATCAGCGAGTTATACATTGATATGCAAACTGACGCAGAACGATGAAACGTGACGACACAAAGAAAAACTTTACTGCATTATCGGGTAATGACTTGGCAACCGTTCTATTTCATTACCTTGCGTTTCTTTGCTAAATTGCCATTGTTACTATTTCCGAGGTTTTCTGTTTAATGCGTTATGGCTCAGTTCAAAACGCAGAATTTCACCTTTTTTGCTCCGAGAACCGTAATTTTTACTGAAAAAATCAAAAATAGTGCCATAATAGAGACGGAAATCAGCACAATAAAGTGGTACAGATGTGAATAATGAACCGATAATAGTATTACCTTTGATTCAAAATAATTAAAACTACAGATATGATA
Organism: Candidatus Egerieisoma sp.; assembly: GCA_045594125.1. Taxonomy (GTDB): domain Bacteria; phylum Bacteroidota; class Bacteroidia; order Bacteroidales; family UBA932; genus Egerieousia. Next base: position 12,198 of record JAZNXX010000057.1, on the reverse strand, counting down.
AAGAGAAGATTGACATTGCTAGCGGCATTTGTGGTATTGAGCGTTACCCTATTCGCACAAATGCTGCCACCCCAGAGTATGTTGCAGAATGATACTACTGTGGTTTATGGAAAATTGGAAAATGGGTTGACATATTACATAAAGCATAATGCCAAACCTGCACAAAGGGCAGATTTCTGGATAATTACAGATGTTGGAGCAATTCAGGAGAGCCCGGCACAGGATGGACTTGCCCACTTTCTTGAGCATATGTGTTTCAATGGAACAAAAAACTTTCCTGAGAAAGGAATCATCTCCTATATGGAGAGCATAGGTGCAAAGTTCGGTGAGAATATCAATGCAGGAACAGGCGTTGAGGCAACTTCGTATATGCTCAACAACATACCTGTAATAAGGGATGGTATAGTAGATACATCACTGCTTGTACTTCACGACTGGTCGGCATTTGTTACAAATGATCCGCAGGAGATAGATAATGAGAGAGGTGTGATTCTTGAAGAGAAGAGAACACGCAACAATGCGCAGTGGAGAACAAGGGAGGCACTTTTTGGAGCACTCTTCAAGGATTCAAAATATGCCAACTGTTCAATCATAGGTTCGGAAGAGAATCTCAAGAACTTCAAGCCGGAGGAACTTGTAAATTTCTATAAGACTTGGTACAGACCTGATATGCAGGCGATTGTTGTTGTTGGAGATGTTGATGTAAAGAAGGTCGAGGAGCGCTTGAAGGTAATCTTTTCAGATATTCCAAGGGTAGAGAATGGCAAAGCCAAAGATGTTATCACCATTCCAGACAACGAGGAGCCGATAGTGGCAATATTCACTGATAAGGAGTATCCTGCAACAAGTGTGGATCTCTTTATGAAGACATCTCCTACACCAAAGGAGTATAGAGGAATGGGTATCAATGTATTGATGAATCTCTACAAAGAGATGGTTTCGCTTATGATGGATGAGCGCTTCACCGATATAGCTTCACAACAGGATGCTCCGTTCCTCAATGCATCCGTGACATTTATGAAGATGTGCGCAACTATGGAGTGTTTCAACGCTTCGGTACAGGCAAAGGATGGTGAGGCTTTGAAATCGTTGAAAGCTATGTATGTGGAACTTGAGAGGGCAAGACGTTTCGGATTTACCGATGCTGAGTTTGAGAGGGCAAAGACAAATATCCTCCGCCGTTACGAGAGAGCTGCAGAGAATGGCTCATCAAGAATGAATTCGCAGATTGTCAATTCACTTTCGGAGCATTTCCTTGAGGGAATCCCATATTCGTCACCTGAGTATATCAATGAGGTGGTAAAAGGGTATATAAATGGCGGTGCAATCCAGCTTGATGCAATAAACAAATTTATGCAGGCACTCTCCTTCGACAAAAACAGTGTAATCTTCTTTGCATCACCTGAAAAGGAGGGTTTGGCAGTTCCTGCGGAGGCCGACTTGCTCCAATCGATAAATGAGGCAAAGGCGGAAGAGATCAAGCCTCTCGAGGGAGGTGAGGTTGAGAGTGCGCTGCTCGATCCTGCAGAACTTGAGGGCAGCAAGATCAAATCTGAGAGTGCAGCCAAGTTTGGTGCAACAAAAATTGTATTGGAGAATGGGATAGAGATCTATATCAAACCTACAGAATTCAATAAGGATGAGGTTGTGATAAAGAGTGTTGGCACCGGTGGAAAATCAATTCTTGCCGATGAACTTCTTCCTTCATTGGAGAGAAACATCTACCAGGTCATTATGGGATATGCCGGTATCTCTGATTTTCCTGTTACCAAGCTGCAGAAGATGCTTACAGGCAAGACTGTCCAGGTAACACCATATATACAGAGTCTCGAACAGGGTGTGAATGCATCTGGCTCTCCAAAAGATATTGAGACAATGCTCCAGCTTCTCTATCTCTACTATGCTGAGCCTCGCTTTGAGGAGAGCGAGATAGCTGTAGGTCTCAACCAGATAGGGGCGATTTTGCCTAACATAGAGAAACAGCCCGACTTCATATTGCAGTCTGAGATAACAAAGACCCTTTACGGAAACTCTCCAAGGGTACCTGTACTGGATAGCAAGATGGTTGAAAATGTCAGCGTGGAGAGATTCAAGGAGGCATATTGCCAGTTGTTTGATGATGCTGCCAAGCTTAAGGTATATATCAGCGGAAATGTTGATGTTGGGCAGATCAAGCCGTTGCTTGAGAAATATATCGGATCACTTCCTGTAAAATCAAAGAACGGCAAGGAGTGGAGAGATGACAAATCTGATATTGTGAAGGGTAAGGTGGAGAATATCTTTGCTGTTCCAATGGAGACACCAAAGAGTACAGTGGCTCTTGTCTATAGCGGAGAGATGAAGACAACTCTTGAGAACAAGATTCTTGCATCTGCATTGGAGTATATTCTCAATATGACCTATACCAAGACCATCAGAGAGGATGAGGGCGGTACATATGGAGTAGGAGTAAGTCTTCAGCTCTCTAAACGTCCTAAAGAGGAGTTTGTCCTTTTCATCAATTTTGATACCGACAAATCTAAGGCCGGCAGGTTGATAGAGTTGGCTGTAAAAGGATTGGAAGATATTGCGGAAAATGGTGTGGATGAGGATTATATCTCCAAGACAAAAGAGAACTTCGTGAAGGCGCATCCTGAGAAACATATCAGGAACGGATATTGGATCGGCCTGATGGAGGAGATGTATGGTGAGAATAAGATGGACAATGAGAGCGGATATCTTGATATGGTGGAGAAATGTGTCACTTCAGACAATATAAAGAGGATGGCAAGCTCTATGATAGGAGCGGGAAATATGATCAAATTGGTGATGAATCCCAAAGAGTAAACAAAAATGTAACAATAGGGCAATATTGACTTAACTATATTGGCTTTTCTTTGTAATAGGAATTTTAATTGTTACAAAGAGACTATATGGAGACAATTTACCTTGTTATTGTTGTGATATTGGCAGCGTTGGCGGTACTTGACCTTATGGTGGGCGTATCGAACGACGCTGTCAATTTTTTGAACTCTGCAGTGGGAGCAAAAGTGGCCCCAAGAAGAGTAATAATGTGGGTTGCATCGCTGGGAATTCTGGTTGGTGTATTGACCTCAAGCGGAATGATGGAGGTTGCCAGGAGCGGAATCTTCCATCCCGGAATGTTTACCTTCCGCGAAATTATGATGCTCTTTCTTGCTGTTATGTTGACAGATGTCATTCTGCTTGATGTATTCAATACTTTGGGTCTGCCAACTTCTACAACGGTTTCACTCGTTTTTGAACTTTTGGGAGCAGCTGTATGCATTGCGCTTTTCAGTATCGGAGCATCAGACAGCAGCACAATTGCCAACCTGCCGGAATATATCAATTCAGGCAAAGCGCTGGGTATCATATCGGGAATACTTGTATCTGTTGTGATAGCCTTTGTCTGCGGTTCTGTGGTTATGTATATAACCAGAATAATCTTCTCATATAAATTCCATAAGAAGATCTCAACAACAGGTGCTGTATGGTGTGGTATAGCCTTGACAGCAATCACCTATTTTGCACTCTTCAAAGGTCTGAAAGGTACGCCGCTCATCCCTTCACACATAATGGAGTATGTAACTGACAATATCTGGCTATGTGTTGGTGTTGCCTTTATCTTCTGGAGTGCAGTTATGTCGCTCCTTGCAAGATTTGGAATCAATATCCTCAAGATAACAGTACTCTCAGGAACATTTGCCCTTGCCCTTGCATTTGCAGGCAACGACCTTGTAAACTTCATTGGAGTATTTATGGCAGGATTTGACTCCTACCAGATTGGCTCTGCGGCAGGAGATATGGATATCTATATGGGTGAACTTACAAAACCAGTTCAGGCAAATATCTTTATACTGCTTGCATCAGGTGCTGTGATGGTACTCACCTTGTGGTTCTCCAAAAAGGCAAGGAGAGTTACCGAAACAGAGGTGAACCTCTCAAAACAGGATTCAGGCAATGAAAATTTTGATTCAACTGCTGTATCAAGGGCAATTGTAAGGCAAGCGCTTAAAATGAACAGATTCTTTGAAAAGGTAACCCCTCAAGGTGTCAAGGATTTTATTGAGAGCCGTTTCGACAGGTCTGTAGCAGATAAGAACGAGGATAATGCGGCATTTGACCTTATCAGGGCAACAGTGAACCTGACAGTGGCTGCACTTCTTATATCATTGGCAACATCACTCAAACTCCCTCTCTCAACAACCTATGTGAGCTTTATGGTGGCAATGGGTAGCTCGCTTGCCGACAGGGCTTGGGGCAGGGAGAGTGCCGTCTACAGAATTACAGGCGTTATGACGGTTATCCTCGGATGGTTCATAACAGCATTTGTAGCCTTCCTGATAGCATTTCTTGTTGCTATGGTCTTGATGTGGGGAAAAATATATGCAGTGGTAGGCCTTGTTATCCTTTCAGTCTGGTTGCTCATCAGGAGCCACTCTTCAGGTAAGAAGGATGGAGAGGCAGACTCTTCTGAGGATAAGATGCAGGACCCCGACTCTGTAATGGAGCGCTCTGTAGCAGATTTGACTGATGCGACACATAAGCTGATAGAGCTCTACAACTCAACCTTGACCGGTGTCTTTGAGGAAGACCGAAAATTGTTGAAGAAGAATCTGATGAAGGCGAGAGATCTCCACGAGGAGGCAAGCCGCAGGAAGTATAATGTGGTATCGACACTTGAGATGTTCAAGGAGAAGAATATTGAGGGCGCTCACTATTATGTACAGGTAGTTGACTATCTGAACGAAGTTACCAAATCAGTATTGCAGATTTGCAGGTCCACATTCGAACATATTGACAATAACCACGAAGGATTCTCGGTGGAACAGGTGGAAGATCTCAGATATGTGAATCAAAAGATGAATATCCTCTTCAGCGAGATGGAGAATATGATGGTGTCAAACAACTTCAGCGAACTTGACAAGATTATGTCGATGCGTGACTCAATCTTCGAGGATTTTGCAAACGCTGTAAAACGCCAGATAAAGCGTAATGAGGAGAACAAGAATACCACACGGAGCAGTGTACTCTATCTGAATATCCTCACAGAGGATAAGATTATGATTCTCCAGTTGAGGAATCTGCTCAAGTCGCAACGCTACTTCATAAACAATGTCTAATTTTTAATTTGTGTTTGATAAATTTTCAGGCGGAACAATCTTGTGGAGGCGGCAGCCTGCTCAAGGATGGCCGCCTGAATTCCTTCATAGATGACCCACTCCTTATCACGTGAGAAACAGTATATCTGCACAGGTATCCCCTCTGAACTTGCAGGAAGGTATCTGACCATCAGGGTAAGCTCTTTATTTATCTCACGGTTGCCCAATATCATCTTCAAAAGATAGAAACGGTAGAGCTCAAGATTTGTAATCTTATCTCTCTTTCCTGCCGGGAGCTGTATATACTCTCCATACTCATCAAGCTCCTCCGGGGTGCAGAAGTGGATGGTATCTGCATCAATATTGAATCCGACAGTAATTCTCCGCCCCTCAGACTCCTCCATTCCCCTCCAGTTCTGGAAAGATGTATTTACAAGAGAGTATGTGGGGATATGGATAATTGTATTGTCAAAATTCTCAATCTTGACTGAAATCAGACTGATATCGGTTACAGTGCCGTTTGCCTGGGTGTTGTTTACCACAATCCAGTCGCCCGGACGCACAAGGTCGTTGTAGGTGAGCTGGATTCCGGCAACAAAGCCGAGTATGGTATCCTTGAAGATAAAGGAGAGGACAGCTGCAAAAGCTCCAAGTCCTGTAAGTAGACCAAGGGGAGATTTGTCGATGATGATGGCAATGATGACTATTGTGCAGACAAAATAGAGCACAATCTGGATAATCTGCATAAATCCCTTTATCGGACGCTGTTTGTAGCGCTCCTTGCTGTTTAGTGCATCATAGATGATTGTTGTGAGGGTGTTTGCTATGGAGATTATATAGATGATGATTGCTATGTAGCCGCACTTCAGCAGAAGGTGGGAGAGTTTGGCTGTCGGCACCATATAGGCAGAGACAAGCTGTAGGGCAACCATCAGGATAAAGATTATTATGGCTCTTCTGATTATCAGGACAATTCTCTCTTTGCCCCTCTTGCTGAAATTTATCTTGTGGAGCATTCTTTGCTTTATCATCTTGAATATTAAACTCAGAATGATCCATAACAGCAGTGCAGCCGCTATGATGATGAGAATCTTGACCAACTCCTCCATCTCCTCAATCAGATGGCTCTCCAACCCTAATGAGACAAGCCATTGTCCTATTTTGTCCACTAAATATTTCATCTCTTTTCTTGCAGTTTTAACCATTAAACAATCCTCCGGACTATTTGTTATCAAATCAAACAGTTAACCATAAATTTTTAAGTTATGAACAAAAAACAGATGGTAAAGGCCCTCTCAGGTAAGACAGGAATGACATTGGCTGAGTCAAACAGATATCTGGATGCTGTCCTCGAGACCATCTCATCAACTCTCAAGGGTGGTGAGGATCTCTATTTGAGAGGATTTGGCTCCTTTATGGTAAAGGAGAGAAGAGAGCGCAGGACAATGAGCCTCAATACAAGAGAGATGATTGTAATTCCTGCGAGGAAGGTTGTAAAATTCAAGACGCAGATTCTTGATTCTTGAATTGTTTTTGGTAAATTTGTAGGGTTGTAGGCACTTGCGCCTCAACCCATTTTTTATGTTGGTACATATTGTAATGTGGAGGTTCAAGGAGTTTGCCTGTGGAGCTTCGCGGGAGGAGAATGCCCGAAAAATGAAAGAGAAACTGGAGGCCCTCGTAGGTGTGGTTCCCCAGTTGAAATCTGCAACTGTAGGTGTCGATTTCAAACACACGGATATGAGTTATGATGCAGTGCTTATCAGCAGATTTGAGAGTGAGGAGGATCTGGCTGCATACAAGGTTCATCCTGCACACGCTGCTGTCAGTGCATTCTGCAAGGAGATAAGGGAGAGCCGTACTGTCGTAGATTATTGGGAGTAAGAAGTTTTCTGGAGTATTGGAAATTTAAGAAAGATCCGTTATGATGAAGATTCTGTTCGAAACTACTATGGGCAACATTACAGTAGCCCTTTATGATGAGACACCAAAACATAGGGATAACTTTGTGGAGCTTGTAAAGAGGGGATTTTATGACGGTCTCCTTTTCCATAGGGTGATAGAGGACTTTATGGTGCAAGGAGGTGATCCCGATTCCCGTGATGCCCGTCCCGGAGAGCGTCTGGGGGCAGGCGGTCTGGATTATACCATTGAGGCGGAGTTCCGTTTCCCACAACTCTTCCACAAGAGAGGTGCATTGGCGGCAGCCCGTCAGGGTGACTCGGTAAATCCCAAACGCCGTTCCTCATCCTGTCAGTTCTATATTGTCTGGGGTACAGTTTACGAGCCTGAGGAGATAGATATGATGGCAATGCAGCTTGAGCGCTATACAAGAGGAGAGGTTGTGCTTACAGAGGAGGTCAAGAAGAGCTATTCTACCATTGGAGGTACACCTCACCTTGATGGACAATATACTGTCTTTGGAGAGGTTGTTGCCGGATTGGATGTTGTGGAGCAGATGCAAAGCGTCCGTACCGACAGAAGTGACCGTCCGTATGAGGATATCAGGATTGTGAAGGCGACCCTTCTTGATTAGTCAGGAGCCGCTTCCATCCCTTATTTTAGCCGTATCTATTTTATAGTGCTGTTTGAGGTATGCAGAGAGTGTGTTTCTGCATACTCCGCATTTGTGTGCTATCTTGTACAGGGGCTCTCCCTTTACTATCATTCTCTCTATAATTTCCCGCTTCTCATACAGTTTGTACCTTTCAGGGGAGGTTGACCTCCCTTTGGGCCTGCCCAATTTCTTGCCTTCCGACCTCTTCCTTGCCAGTGCCTCCTTGGTCCTTTGGGAGATGAGGTTCCTCTCAATCTCGGCAGATATTCCAAAGGCAAAGGCGAGTACCTTGCTCTGTATGTCGTCTCCCAGACGGTAATTGTCTTTAATCGTCCATACTTTGCACCCTTTGCCCATACATATATTGAGAATCTCCATAATCATAAAGAGATTTCTTCCCAATCTGGAGAGTTCAGCACAGATGATAATATCCCCCTTCTTTATCTGTTTGAGGAGTTTCCCGAGTTCCCTCGATCTGTAACTCTTTGTTCCGCTTATAGTCTCCTCTATCCATCCGTCAATTCGGATATTTTCTCTCTTACAAAAGTTTGTTATTTCAAAACGTTGGTTTTCCGTATTTTGTTTATCGCAACTCACTCTAATGTATCCGTAGTTCATAATAAGCATTTTGTCAGAATATGTTTTAATTGCTTAAAACACCTCTCTTTCAACCTATCATTGGAGTTCGGGACAATGGCCCAACTGGGCCTAAAAAACTTTAATAGATTTAAGTAGCAGTTATTCAGTTAGTTAATATAATTAATAAAGCCTAATTAGGGCAATATTGATTCTTTAACTCTGTTATTATGAATACTGGATATGTTATCTGTTGAGATTTGTGTATATGGGGCAATAAGGATAGAATCCGACGGATGCCGGAAAGTGAAGAGGGGCAGTTCTGATGAACTCCTGCAATAAAAAAAAAGCACTCAAGACTCTTGAGTGCTTTTCTGCTCCTGAACTAGGACTTGAACCTAGGACCCTCTGATTAACAGTCAGATGCTCTAACCAACTGAGCTATTCAGGAATTTGATTTGCAGTATCATCTGCTTAGCGGGTACAAAGATAAGCGGTTTTTATTTTCTATCCAAATTTTTTTGTAAAAATTTAGTGAAAATTGCATATAAATGGCTAAAATTCTCTTGCCGATGGTCACATAAGCAATTTTTCTCCTTTATATGGAACTTATTCCGGCCGGATTTTGGATCTGATCCAGCCCAATGTATCAAAAATTCTCTCTTGGATCACTTGTCGATCACTCTTGCGATATACTCCGAGGCTCCAATCAATAACGGGCTATCTAAAGTTTCTAAGAATTTTGCAAAAAAGTATCCCAAACAATTTTTCAAAAAAAACCGGGGCACTCTCTGCCCCGGTCTGTATCAACTATTCAAACTATTTAGTCCAGTCCCACCATACAGGAATTGAGTAGATCTTATAGTCAAGAGCTGACTCAATACCGTATGAAGCATATTGCTCAACAGATTTATCGGTCTCAGTTGAGTTGTAACCGGTCTCAAGAGATGGATACATCCAACGTCTGAAGTGGTACATATCTGAACTTGGATCTGTTGAGAATGTACAATAGTCAGAAGTTCTGTATGAAGGCTCATCCAACTCAGTGTAGATTACACCAAATCCGCCGATATTGCCAGAGTTGTAGTTGTATCTGCGCATATCGTTCCAGTTAACAGTTGAGAATCCAACAGCGATAATCTTCTGCATCATGATGTCAGATAGAGTAAGGTCTGCTGATGACTGGGCAACTGCAGCACTTGCCATATAAGCATCGATCTCTGTCTGAGGTATTGGAGAGTAAGCAAAACTTACATCAATACCGCGTGCAGTTGTACCGCAACCCATACCGGTCCAATACTCAAGTTTGTCGTTCATACGTGCAAAGTGAGCTTTGATAGCGTCGGTGTAAGCGGTGTAAGCACCAGCTTTGTCACCTTTTCTGAACAATACCTCAGCTTTGATGAACAACATCTCAGCATAAGTCAAGATATCAGAATCTGAATCAGGTCTTGTGTAGAATGCGCCGGTACCCTGTACCCAACCAAGAGATCTGGTTGTAGCAGATACGCCTGAGTAGTAGCAGCACATATCAGTATTTGACAGACCGTAAGTCTCAAACAATCCGTCTGAACGCAACTGTACATATTTTACATCCTCTGTGTACAATGGGTTAGGTTTGGTCTCCTTAACATACATTGCACCTGGATGGTAGGTAATGTCAATTGTAGTACCGTTGTCAACTATAGTAGCATTCTCCTCGTTGTAGTATTTTCTGAAGTTGTTGATAAATGCATCTACAGAGACATAATATTTAACGATATCCTCTTTGTTGTATGATTGTGTTGCATCAGTAGTAACAGGAGTCAAGTATGAGTTCAAGTTACCACCCTCATATCTGTTGTCAATCCAACCCTCATCGATTCCGGACATATCAACACCGCAATCTCTCAACCACTCGTAGCTTACGATTCTTGTACCGTCATCGCTCAATTTTACATTGATCATAGATGAAGGAAGAAGTTTGTCAGCACGTGGATCCTCTACACCTGTACCTTTGAAGTTGGTCAATAGGTTAACATACCATCTGCACAATCTTTGGCCGGTACCCCAAGCTGCTGTATCCCATACTACGTTAGGACCGTATGCATCACCTGAAAGGAAGCTGGTACCTGCATTCTCAACATTGTAGTGAGTCATCTTGATGTTATCACCATTTGATTGGGGAGCTTTGTTCAAAGCAGCCAAAATTGCCTCAGGATCGTATTGTGAAGTCTTTGACAAGTTGTTCAACCAACGAGCTTTAAGACCATAGCAAAGTTTGATCCATTTGTTGGTGTCACCACCATTCCAAGTATCACCCGCTGAAAGAGGGGTTGTACCTGCAGGTTGTGATTGAGAGAACAACTCAATAGCTCTGTCAAGGTCAGCAAGACAGCCGGCATAAACTACATCACCTCTATCGAATGCTGGTGAGAAGTCCTCAGTACAAGCATAAGTATAAGGGATTTCACCATAAAGGTCAGCCAACATGATGTAACCCATAGATTTTACAACCAAAGCAGCTGCCTCATAGTGGATAGCGCCAGTTTTCTGAGCTTTAGTGATAAGGTCAGGAATGTTGTTGGCAGCACCTACGAACCAGTTCTGGTATGGAGTGGTAGCCATTGACTGGCTAGGATTCCATAGTGCATTTCTTGTAATGTTATTTGTACGGCTAGTGTTGGTAATCATCTGTGCACCTGCACTTGTTCTAACACTTGCAGAACCCCAGGCATACATATAGAAATATTGTATCCAAGGTAATCTGATCTCTACTGTAGCACTCTCATTGTTTGGATTATCAGGGTTAGTATTTACATCCAACCAGTTCTCACAAGAAGAGAGACCCAAAATTAGTATTAGCGACAACGCTATTGATAATATTTTTTTCATCTCTGTTATCCTTTAAATTTTAGAAAGTAAGATTTACACCAAAAGAGTATGACCTCTGTACAGGAACACCGCAATAATCAATACCTACAGAACCTGAACCGCCGGCATTACCTACAGCAGCAACCTCAGGATCCATTCCTCCCTCGTAATTTGTCCATGTAAACAGGTTGTTTGCAGTAAATGTAGCTGTAAGCCCTTTAACAAACTTCTGACCTTTGATAAGGTTGCCAAAGTTGTAAGTAAGGTTGATTGAGCGCAACTTCAACCAGTTTACATCCTGTATAAAGTTGTAAGAGTTCTGTGAGTAATTGTTCCAATACTCCTGAATCATATACTCACCTGAACGGTTAAGACCACCTATCATGTAAGTCTCACCTCTTCTATATGTCTGTGTGAAAGGTTCCCCTGTTACAGCATTGATACCCTCTACTGTAACTGCATCTCTCTGTAGAGTTCTCATTGACTGGCCTCTTGATGTCAAATAATACTGGGTACCGTTGTAAATGTCACCACCTACGCGGAAATCCAAAAGGAATGAGAATGACAAATCTTTCCAACGGAATGTATTTGTAAGACCACCTGTAAACTTAGGTTCACGGTTTGCCACAACATTGTCCTGTCCCGACAATTTGTACAATCCTGTTGCAGGATCAACAAGGTAACGGCCATCTGCAATCTCCTTGCCGTTCTCATCTTTCTCCCTTACCCATTTCTCACCTATCAGACCCAAGAAAGCACCGCCATTGGCAATTGAAGCAGACATTACACCACCAACCTGTGCATCGGTAACTTTCATAAAGTTGATACCATCAATGAAATCACCCAGTGTACCACGGTTTCCAGCCATGTTCAATGTGATGTCCCATCCGAAGTTCTTGGTCTCAACAGGAGTTCCGGTAATCATCAACTCCATACCCTTGTTCTTTACAGAACCTGAGTTCATTGCAAACATGATGTAACCGGTAGATTGTGCAAGACGAGGGGCTGCAATCTGGTTATGTGTCTCTGACTGGTAGTAGGTATAGTCAATTCCCAGTCTTCCGTTGAAGAACTTCAACTCTGCACCAACCTCCCATGCTCTCTGTTTCT
>JAZNXX010000056.1:0-1926 GCA_045594125.1 Candidatus Egerieisoma sp. | reverse complement strand
TCGTTGTAGGTCGGCCCAATAACATGAAGATTATGGAACTTCAACCCAGTTAATGAATGTTGTAATCTCATAGTTATCAACCCTCCCATCAAAAGTACAGTGCAGACTCGCGAAGAACGAACTGCTCAAACAGCGGTCTCTTAATTAGTGTCTTTGTGCCAACATGGAGCAGATAATTTGCTGTTGGATTGCTTCTGATAAGATTGCGGAGTGTGTGTTCTCCGATACCGAAGACACCGCAAGCCTCCTCAACTGTGAGCATAACCTTATGCTCAGGGGCGACTTTGGGAATTGCCATACCAAAACTGTAATACTTGTCAAACATATTAAAATCCTCCTTTAGATGTATTGATTTAGAAGTGTTGTCACAGAGTGCCCTTTCCGCATCAGGTCGGTAGGTTGCCTGTTCGTGATACTTGTGCGATTCACGACCTCGCATTTTTCCTTGTGAGGAAATTTTGCAAATCTATTGTAAATTCTCCGCCTTTATGCTATACTACTAAATAAGCGAGAATTAAAAGCGACCAATGAAGTCGCCTTTATGCTTTACTACTAATTTGCAGAAAATAAATTGCGGATGTATTCCGCCTTTACCACTATTATAATGGAGATGTTCTTCATTGTCAATACCTTTTCAGGAATTTGTGAGGAAAAATTTTTATGGACACAATAAAGGGATACGGAGTTATCATTCGCAACACTCTAATTGATGAAAAGAATACAGTTGCATATCAGGAACTTACAACTCTTGGTTTAGAGGGCGAGGATGCTGTTATAGATATTGTTCGTGCGGATTCCAGCTCAAGACCGAAACTGGAACAATTGATAAGCACACTATCTGAGGGCGACAGAATTGATATGTATTCTGTTGACACCTTGCTACAAGGAGATAGCAAGAGAGCAGACGAATATTATTCTGCCATTCTCGGCAAGGGAATAGGATTGCTTATCTTTGATTTTTCAGGGGCGATTGCAAGATTGTCTCCCTTTTCCACATACAGATTTGGAGACAGATTCAAAGGCGAGGACTTGCTCGTAAAGAAGAATCCGCCTTATGATATTCTTATCGCTGATTTCTGCAAATATATGGGGACAGCGAAACCGCAGAAGAACTCAGGCGGTCTCAGAACAGAAAAGAGATTAAATATCAGCGATGCTTTCAAGGAAATTTATTTTGCTTATGAGAGTTACCAAATAGACCAAGACACCACAATTTCACTTTTGGGTAAATATTGCGGTATAGGCAATAAGGTCACATTCAGACTCATGGCACAGGATTATGAGCGAACAGCAGAGTATGTATTTGACCTTGAACAATATGCAGAGATAAACCCTGAAATTCTTAACCTACCGAAACGATGCGGAGGGCTTCCTGCTGAGTATCAAGAAATCCTGAATTATGCGAACACATTGACTGATATTCCGCAGAGACATCTTCAGATAGAGACAGCCATGACTCACTTAGGTTTTATCGGTGGTTATCAGGTGTTCAAGAGATGGGAACTTGTCGCTCAGAAGAAACCCAAGCCAAGAAAACCCGTTCTATATGATTTCAGCATTAAGGACTTTGAAAAGAAATACAAAGCATTCTGAGATGTCCTCTTTTCTTTTGAATAGATATATGTTATAATCATTCAGGACTTTGTGGAGCATATCAAAATGTTTATGAGAAAATTTAGTAAAACGAGGGTAAGAGAAAAAATGCAAATTACCCCAGTTTTACCCCAGTTGCCCGAGGTTTTATGCCAGGATATGAGCAACTCATGAGCAGATATGCAAATAGGTGTTTTATAGGGGTTGTTTAGACACCGTATGAGAGGATATGAGAGGTTATGAAACATCCCGAGATATTCCCCACAATGAAACCCCTGGATAACTAAAACAGATCTCCCCGGCTCGTCTGAGCCGGGGAGATTTTTTGCATAT
>JAZNXX010000055.1:0-51884 GCA_045594125.1 Candidatus Egerieisoma sp. | reverse complement strand
TTTAACTCTCCGTTTTGATTCATGAAGATTGAAGTATAAATACCATTTGACGAACTTACAGAAGTGTTCATAAGATAAGCCTCGGTGTAACCTGAGACTGTCTTTTAAATGACCGAAAAAGCCCTCAATTGCATTACTTGTTTTTGGTATATCTGGGTGATCTATAAATGTAAACATCTCTGGCAGCGCATTCTTGATATGCACGTAAGCTCTCCTGACTGATTCATGTGTATACCTCTCTTCACCAGTCTCCGGATTGACAGACCTTTCTTCCAGAAAGTCTTCGTATTCTTCGTGCCATTTATAAAACCGTTTCACCCAATCAAGCCTGTCATTATTGGTGGTTATGTAACTTATCTGACAAACCAATCTTCGAAGCAAAAGGCCGGCTGATGTCCTGGGATGTTGAGTAAGCCATTGAAGGCACTCTCTTTCTATGTGTGCCAGGCATCTTTGCCGCAAGGCCCTTGGAAATGAGAAACGTACAGCGCGTATTATATTCTCGCTACCATCAGAGATCACACTCTTGACTTTGATCCCCATCTCTCTCAACTCTATCAGATCGGATGATATCTCAAGTTCGCTTTCTCCATCAGTCAGCCTATAGTAGACCGTGGACTTTGTTGTATTGTCTCTATAAAGGACAAGGCACAGCCCATTACGGAACCATGTGCCGTCAATCAATAAATTGACACTTTTACGTCTTTGAATTATCCAGGTTGGGGGACTGTCAAGATACTCTTCAAACCATCGGCGAAGTTGGCGTTCACTGTAACCACTCATCTGGGAAATCTGATACAATGTCTGTTTTCGCAATACCCACCACTTGAACCATGTAAATCTATTCTTTGCGCTGATATCCTTGCGACGGAAAGTAAATAAAGACCCACAATTGCAACATTTATAACGTTGATGACCTGCTCTTGTACCCCATTTTATAACATCCAAAAAACCACATTGTGGACATCTTTCTCGTCTCGTTTTTGACATAAAATAATAAATTAGATGAAACGCGTTTCATCTAATTTACTACATCTTTCTATTTATCAATATGTTATATAGGGTATCACCAACCATTTTTGTCCACATTACCTCTTATTTCTCAGAGCCCGGCAACCAGATATGTAAAAATAAAAAAAAGAGCCCTGCTTCCGCAGACCTCCAAAACACTTAAAAATACACTATGAAAACTTTAATCTCAAAAAAGTGGTGGGAGCAACAGGATTCGAACCTGTGACCCTCTGCTTGTAAGGCAGATGCTCTAAACCAGCTGAGCTATGCTCCCGAATCGTGGTCACTATGACCGATTTTTACCAACCTGAACCCTTGTTCCCGATTGGGATTGCAAAGGTAGAGATTATTTTTAATTATCCAAAAATATTTTCGATTTTTTTGATAAAATTTTCACCTTTCTCTCAAAATGGGCCAAATTACCTCTCTTCAATATAATATTGTAGTGCCTCAGCCACCACAAATGTGCTTCCACCTATAAAGAGAAAATCTGACGGTCTGGCCATCACCTTGAAGTAATGGTCAAGAGTTCCGGAAATAGAGCCGTCTCCAACAATCTCCCCATCAAAACCGGCCCTCTCCATCCTCTCCTTAAGAAGTTGTGCCGGCAATGCCCTCCTTCCTTGGGCATTTACAAAGAGATATCTTGCACGACATACCTCCCCATCAGAATTTGACACCACATCAGGAAGATATTCCACTATTGAATCAAGATCCTTGTCGGCAACCACTCCAAACAGCATAAACAGACGGCCGTACGGCTCTACGGAATCACCATCCCCTATCTGTTTCATAGCAAAATTATCCTTGATCTGCCCGCCCAATATTGAAAAGCCGTGGGCATTATGGCCGGTATCACAAACTACGAAAGGACTCTTCTCCAGCACCTCCCACCTTCCTCGGAGCCAAGATATTGAAGCGGCATTACATATTCCCTTGACAAGTTCAGGAAAATCCACATTATCACATCCGGCAATATCAATTATCTGTTCAATAGCCGCAACAACACACCTCAGGTTCTTCTCCTGACAGAACCCTTTAAGATCCAACATTGAGGCGTCAATTGCATAATTCTTGCCTTCTCCCGAATCTTTAAAATAGCGGGGCTGATACTCTTCCGCCTTTACCAAGGGGGCTGAGAGCTCATTTGCCCTCCTGGCAAACACCTCACCCACTCCCGACTCCTCGCCAATCACAACCGGAATGCCGGGCTTTATTATTCCTGCCTTTTCTCCTGCTATTGAATGAAGAGTATCACCAAGGTAATCACAATGGTCCAATCCGATATTGGTTATCACAGACAAAATTGGAGAGACTATATTTGTTGCATCCAGCCGTCCACCCAATCCGCACTCTATAACCGCAATATCAACCTTACAATGTGAGAACCAGGAGAATGCCATAATGGTGGTTATCTCAAAAAAAGAGGCACCGCACTCCTCAAAAAGTCCCTTATTGTCTACAAGAAAGTCATATACATACTCCTCCGGAGGAAGAGTAAAAGTGGTCTTTCCTGATAGAGGGTTGGAGACCTTCATTCTCTCCCTGAAATCGACAAGATGCGGCGATGTATAGAGTCCCACCTTGAGATACTCTCCCGAGCTCTTTCTCTGCGATGCCAGAGCTGAAGCTATCATATGGCTGGTGGAGCCCTTTCCATTAGTACCCGCTATATGGATTGACTTGAAATCAAGATGGGGATTTCCCAATTTTGCACACAAAGCGGAGACACTCTCCAAACCCGGCTTATAAGCGGCTCCCCCTACATTCTGGAAAGAGGGGAATCTATTGAATATAGCCTCTATCTCTTTTTCATAAAGTTTTTTATCCATATCACTGCTTTTATCTAACAACATTCGGGAAACAGATTTGCCTTACAAATATAATTCTTATTTATGATGGCACATTCAAAAAGTTTTATTAATTTTACCAATTAATTTGACCTTATTATTGAAATAACTTATCAATTAAACATATTATGATTCTTTTCTTTAAAGCAGACAATGGTTCAATTACTGCTGTCGATACAGTAAAAGAACTTTCAGTTGAAAACATCAACTCTTTACAGTGGCTCTTCTCCGACGCTGCACTTGTTGCAGAAGGAGGTCTTCCTGTCGAGAAGATGGAGGGTATATATGTAGGACCAAGAAGGGAGATGATTACACCTTGGAGTACTACCGCCGTAGAGATTACACAAAATATGAATATTCAGGGGATCAGAAGAATAGAGGAGTTCTTCCCCGTTGAATCGGTTGAGAGCAACCACGACAGGATGCTTCAGAGAATCTATCAGGGTCTTGACGGCAATATATTTACAATTGACAAAGAGCCTGATCCTGTCATCTATATAACCGATATCGAATCATACAACCGGCAGGAGGGTCTTGCCCTGAATCCTGAAGAGATTGAATATCTGCAGAACTTGAGCAAAAAACTTGGCAGAGGACTTACCGACAGCGAAGTATTCGGTTTTTCACAGGTCAACAGTGAGCACTGCCGCCATAAAATATTCAACGGAGTCTTTGTAATTGACGGAAAGGAGATGGAGAGCTCCCTCTTCAAGATGATCAAGAAGACAAGCCAGACAAATCCAAATCTCATTGTCAGTGCTTATAAAGATAACTGCGCATTTATCGACGGTCCGCAGATTGATATGTTCCATCCGGCATCGGGAGACAAGCCGGATTTCTATGTTACAAAAAATGCCAAGAGCGTTATCAGCCTCAAGGCAGAAACCCACAACTTCCCTACTACAGTAGAGCCTTTCAATGGAGCTGCAACCGGTAGCGGTGGCGAGATCAGAGACAGAATTGCCGGTGGCAAGGGTAGTTTTCCAATTGCAGGAACAGCTATATATATGACCTCTTATCCCCGTTTTGAGGAGAAGGTTGAGGAGACCGTAGGCATAAACAGGGAGATTACCTGCAAAGAGTTGAAAGAGAGCCTTACAGATGCATCCTGTGCAGCCGCAATGGATGTTGAGCGCAGCTGGGAGAAGAGCGAACCACGCAAATGGCTTTATCAGAGTCCTCAGGAGATTCTTACAAAGGCAAGTAACGGAGCGAGTGACTTTGGAAACAAATTCGGACAGTGCGTGATTTGCGGAAGTTTGCTTACACTTGAGCACCAAGCAAACAGCGGATATGCTTGTCAGAATGTCAATACTCCTCAGTTCGGATTCGACAAGGTAATTATGCTTGCCGGAGGTATAGGATATGCTAAAGAGAAGGATGCCCTTAAAGAGGAACCTAATGTAGGTGATAAAGTTGTGCTTCTTGGCGGCGACAACTACCGTATCGGAATGGGTGGTGGAGCTGTAAGTTCAGTAAATACAGGCCAATACGCCAACGCAATTGAGTTGAATGCAATCCAGCGTTCAAACCCTGAGATGCAGAAGAGGGCATATAATGCAATCAGAAGCATTGCCGAGAGCGACAACAATACCATCATAAGTGTACACGACCACGGAGCAGGCGGTCACCTCAACTGTCTCTCTGAGCTTGTTGAGCAGACTGGCGGAAACATCGACATCAGCAAATTGCCTGTCGGCGACCCTACATTGAGTTTGAAGGAGATAATCGGCAATGAGAGTCAGGAGAGGATGGGACTTGTGATGAAGGAGAAGGATATTGCCAATATGCAGGCTGTTGCCGAGCGTGAGCGTGCCCCTATGTATGTAATCGGAGAGACAACCGGAAAACATAACTTCACACTCAGGAATGAGAAGACAGGAGAGGCTGCCATTGACCTCCAGATGGAGGATATGTTCGGTTCGGCTCCAAAAACATATATGCGCGACAATACCAAAGATTACAATTTTGCAGGAATTTCATTTGAGAGCGGAAAATTTGAGGAGTATCTCCAACAGGTGCTCCAGCTTGAGAGTGTTGCCTGCAAGGATTGGCTGACAAATAAGGTGGACCGTTCAGTTACAGGTCTGATTGCCGGACAGCAGTGTACAGGAGAGATCCAGTTGCCGCTCAACAACCTTGGTGTAACAGCGATCGGATATAACAACAAGGAGGGTATCGCAACCTCATTGGGCCACGCCCCTCTTACTGCACTTGTAAATCCGGCTGCCGGTTCAAGGATGGCTATTGCCGAGGCTTTGACCAATGTGGTATGGACACCTTTGAAAGATGGCATAAAAGGTATCTCACTAAGTGCCAACTGGATGTGGCCTTGCCGTAACGAGGGAGAGGATTCAAGATTGTACAGGGCTGTAAAGGGCGCCAGCGACTTTGCCATTGAGTTGGGCATCAATATCCCTACAGGTAAGGATTCAATGAGTATGACCCAATCATATCCCGATGGAAAGAGAGTCCTTTCACCAGGAACATTGATTATCTCTACAGTGGCCCCAGCAGAGGATATATACAACATCGTAAAACCGGACCTTAAAGAGAGTGAGGGAAGCAAGATTATCTACATCCCATTCACCAGAGAGTCTGGCGCAGCACCATTCAACCTTGGAGGATCTGCATTTGCCCAGATTCTCGGACAGGTTGGAAATGAGACTCCGGATGTAAAGGAGAGCGGTTACTTTGCCGAGTGTTTTGAGAGTGTGCAGAAACTTGTTGCAGAGGATCTGCTCCTTGCAGGACACGACATCTCTGCCGGCGGTATGATTACAGCGCTACTTGAGATGTCTTTTGCCAATACCAAAGGCGGTATAAGAATCACAGCTTCTCCTGCCGATGGCAAACCGTTCTCTTCATCTGACCTTGAGAAGATAATGTTTGCAGAGAATCCGGGAGTACTTGTACAGGTAGCTGCCGAGAATGTTGATGCTGCAATGAACATTTTGTCAGGCAAGGGCGTTCTCATTGGAGAGACTTCAGCGGAGAGAAAGATTGCCATCTCATTTGCAGACCGCGGGAATATGGAACTCGATATCGATAAATTGAGAGATATCTGGTACAAGACTTCATATCTGTTCGACATCCGTCAGGTTGGTGAAGTTTGTGCAAGAGAGCGTTTCCAGAACTACAAGCAACAGCCGCTTGAATACAGATTCCCTGAGAACTTTACCGGCAAATTGGAAGAGTGCCCTGCTTTGGCATCAGACAATTCCGGCAACAGGGAGGATAAAGAGGCTCCGGTGGCGGCAATCATCAGGGAGAAGGGTTCGAATGGCGACAGAGAGATGGCCTGGGCTCTCTTTATGGCAGGATTCAAGGTAAAAGATGTCCATATGACCGACCTTATCAGCGGCAGGGAGACTTTGGAAGATATACAGATGATTGTATTTGTCGGAGGTTTCTCAAATGCAGACACTCTCGGTTCTGCAAAAGGATGGGCAGGTGCATTCCTATATAATGAGAAGGCAAAGAGTGCTCTCGACAAATTCTACGCAAGAAAAGATACTCTCAGTCTTGGAGTCTGCAACGGATGCCAGCTTATGGCTGAATTGGGATTAGTTACTCCACAGGAGCAGAGCTCTTATGTAAAGATGTTGCATAACAACTCGCATAAATATGAGAGCGGCTTTGTTGGCGTAACAATTGAAGAGTCTCCATCTGTACTTTTGAAAAGCCTTGCAGGTTCAAAACTTGGAATCTGGGTTGCTCACGGAGAGGGTAAATTCAGTTTCCCTAAAGGGATGGAGAAGTTCAATGTTGCATTGAGATATACACACAACGGATACCCTGCAAACCCTAATGGTTCACCTGAAGGCATTGCCGGTGTCTGCAGCACAGATGGACGCCATCTTGCAATGATGCCTCACCCAGAGCGTTGTTTGAGACCTTGGAACTGGGCCCACTACACCCGCAAGGGGGATAGTGTTACCCCGTGGGTAGAGCTCTTCATCAATGGCCGCAAGTGGTGCCAGGCTCAAAAAGGCAAATAGAGAGAATCCCGTCTCCGTCAGACTGGAGAGGACCGTATAACCTAAAATAGATGAGTATGGAGAAGTTACCTAAAATTTTTGTCCTGGATACAAATGTTATCCTTCACGACCACAATGCGATTTATAATTTTCAGGAGAACGATCTTGTAATTCCGATTGCCGTTCTTGAAGAGCTGGACAAATTCAAAAAGGGTAACGACACCATCAACTATAATGCCCGCGAATTTGTGAGGGCCATTGACAAAATCTCTGACCCTCGCCTATTCAACAGCAGCAAAGGCTATCCTTTGGGCAAAGGAAGGGGCAAATTGTCCATTGAGATCAACCACCCGTTTCCACCCGAACTTGAAGGGTGTTTTATGGATGATGTACAGGATCACCGCATACTCTCCACAACAATATGGTTCAAGAACAAATATCCGAACAGGATTGTAGGGCTGGTTACCAAGGATGTAAATCTGAGGATGAAAGCCAAGGCCCTGCAGATTCTTGCCCAGGATTATCTGACAGACCATATTGTAGAGGAGAAGGTGGCCAAAATCGAGGCCAGAGTTGTAAATATCAAGGGAGTTGATCCTATTGTTGCAGAAAGGATAAAGGGCGAAGGAGTACCTGCAAAGGAGCTCAAGTTAAAGAGTGTGCCGGCAAACCAGCTCTACCGGATCCATTGCAAACCACCCGCAAAAGGGGTAAAGATTCCTGCTACTTTGGCCATCTATGAGAGTAGAAGCGGAATTGTCAAGGGTATTGGTGAGCACCAGACATACGGTATCAGGCCACGTAATGATGAGCAGGCTATGGCAATGGAACTGATAATGAATCCAAATATCAAGCTGATAGCCCTCACAGGCACAGCCGGAACAGGAAAGACACTGCTTGCTTTGGCTGGAGCTTTGGAACAGAGCGATATGTATGATCAGATTCTTCTTGCGCGCCCTGTTATTCCACTGCAAAATCAGGAGATAGGCTTCTTGCCGGGCGATGCACAACAGAAGATCGGCCCATATATGTTGCCGCTTTATGACAATCTTGCCGTTATCAAGAAAAATTTCCGCGACAACAGCAAGGAGAATATAAGAATTGAGGATATGCTCCGCCGTGAAAAGCTGCTGATCTCACCTCTTGCATATATCAGAGGACGCAGCCTTTCAAAGGTATTCTTTATTATTGACGAAGCTCAGAATCTTACCCCTCACGAAGTAAAGACAATCATCACCAGAGCAGGAGAAGGGACAAAAATTGTATTTACTGGCGACATTCACCAGATAGACCAGCCATATCTCGACAGATGGTCAAACGGGCTCACCCACCTTACAGAAAAACTCTATGGCGAAGAGCTATTTGCCAGCATTAATCTTGTAAGGGGAGAGAGATCTGAACTTTCAGAACTGGCAGGCAAAAAACTGTAACCGACTCTTGTAAGAGTATAGTTTCCAATCGATATCCTATATATGCAAAAAGGAGGCTGACCGGGGTCAGCCTCCTCTCTATTTATCAATCTTTACGACTATTTCTTCTCGTATGATTTGATTGCAGCCTGAGCAGCAGCCAATCTTGCGATTGGAACGCGGAATGGAGAACATGAAACATAGTTCATACCAATCTTATGGCAGAATGCCACAGACTCAGGATCGCCACCGTGCTCACCGCAAATACCAACTTTCAAGTTAGCATTGGTTGAACGGCCACCTTTGATACCCATTTCAACAAGTTTACCTACTGAATCCTGATCCAAAGTCTGGAATGGATCTGCAGGAAGAATCTTCTTGTTCAAGTAGTCACCCATAAATCCTCCGATATCGTCACGAGAGAATCCGAAGGTCATCTGAGTAAGGTCATTTGTACCGAATGAGAAGAACTGTGCAGTCTTGGCCATCTCGTCAGCCATAATTGCAGCACGAGGGATCTCAATCATAGTACCATATAGATATTTGATTGTCAAGCCACTCTCCTTCTCAACAGTAGCGTGTACCTCATCGCAGATAGCTTTCTGGAAATCAAGCTCCTTAACAGAAACGGTAACAGGAACCATAATCTCAGGTTGAGGTTTGAAGCCCTCTTTCATAAGCTCAGCAGTAGCGGTGAAGATTGCGCGGAACTGCATCTCAGAGATCTCAGGATAAGTTACACCCAAACGTACACCACGGTGTCCCATCATAGGGTTAACCTCGTGAAGACCCTCACCACGTTTTCTGATATCATCAGGAGTAATTCCGAACTCCTCAGCCATCTCCTCAATCTTCTCTTTGGTTTGAGGAACGAACTCATGCAAAGGCGGATCCAATAGACGGAATGTTACAGGTTTTCCATCAAGAACTTTCATAGTACCCTTAACAGCCTCCTTAACGTATGGCTCAAGCTCTGAAAGTGCCTGTCTTCTCTCTGCCTCTGTATTTGAAAGGATCATCTTTCTTAGTTTTGAAAGCGGAGCCTCTGAATTCTCGCCATAGAACATATGCTCGATACGGAACAAACCGATACCCTCAGCACCGAAGTTGATAGCAGTCTGAGCATCTTGAGGATTATCAGCATTTGTACGTACACCAAGAACTCTATATTTGTCAACGATCTTCATATACTCCACGAAACGAGGATTCTCTGAAGCATCCATTGTGTCGATTGCAACATCGTAAACATAACCTTTACTACCGTTCAAGCTGAAGATATCACCCTCATTGTAAACTTTGTCACCGATAGTCATTGTTCTGTTCAACATATTGATATGCAAAGCATCGCAACCTACGATACAGCATTTACCCCAACCACGTGCAACAAGAGCAGCGTGTGAAGTCATACCGCCACGTGCAGTCAAAAGACCGTCAGCAGCACGCATACCCTCAACATCCTCAGGGTTGGTCTCCTCACGGACAAGGATAACTTTCTCTTTTCTTGCAGCAGCCTCAACAGCATCCTCAGCAGTGAAGACAATCTTACCAACTGCACCACCAGGACCTGCAGGAAGACCTTGAGCAATAACAACACCCTTCTTCTCAGCAGCAGGGTTAAGGATTGGATGCAACAACTCATCCAACTGAGCAGGAGCAACTCTCAATACTGCAGTCTTCTCATCGATAAGACCCTCGTGCAACATATCCATTGCCATATTCAATGCTGCCAAACCGGTTCTCTTACCAACACGGCACTGCAACATCCATAGTTTGCCATCCTGTATGGTAAACTCAATATCCTGCATATCGTGGAAGTGAGCCTCAAGGTTCTGCTGGATCTGATCCAACTCCTTGTATACCTCAGGCATTGCAGTCTCCAAAGATGCAAGCTCCTTGTTATGCTCATTCTTTGTTGCCTCATTCAATGGGTTAGGAGTTCTGATACCAGCAACAACATCCTCACCTTGAGCGTTGATCAACCACTCGCCATAGAATTTGTTCTCACCTGTAGCAGGGTTTCTTGAGAAAGCAACACCTGTAGCTGAGTTGTCACCCATATTACCGAATACCATTGACTGTACGTTTACAGCTGTACCCCAATCATCTGGAATACCCTCAATTCTTCTGTAAGCGATGGCACGTTTACCGTTCCAAGATTTGAATACGGCACCGATACCACCCCACAACTGCTCGTAAGCATCATCTGGGAAAGGTTTGCCCAACTCTTGTCTTACGCGTACTTTGAAATCCTCACAAAGTTGTTTCAAATCATCAACTGTAAGGTCTGTATCTGAAGCATAGCCCTTCTCTTTCTTTACTTTGGCTAGCATTCTGTCCAATTGCACACGGATTCCGTTACCCTCCTCAGGCTCAATACCCTCAGCCTTCTCCATAACAACATCGGAATACATCATAATCAAACGACGGTATGCATCGTATACGAATCTAGGGTTACCGGTTTTCTCAATAAGACCAGGAATTGTAGCAGAACAAAGACCGATGTTCAATACAGTCTCCATCATACCAGGCATTGAACTTCTCGCACCTGAACGGCAAGAAACCAATAGCGGAGATTTTGAATCTCCAAACTTCATACCCATTATTTCCTCTGTCTGGGCCATTGCAGCATCAACTTCAGCCTTCAAAGCCTCAGGATAATTACCGCCCAATTTGTAGAACTCGGTATAGCACTCGGTTGTGATTGTAAAGCCGGCAGGAACCGGAATCTCCAATTTACACATTTCAGCAAGGTTTGCACCTTTTCCACCCAACAGGTTTCTCATTGAACCATCACCCTCGGCATCTCTGCCGCCAAAGCGATAAACTCTTTTGATTTCTGACATAAATCTTTAAATATTACTGGTTAAAATTAATTGGTTCGACCAAAATCAAAAAAACAAAAAATCGGGAAAATTTTTACGACTTTTTTTTGAGTTTACAAATATATGCAAAATATAGCAATCTTTTTATACGCAATATGGTTATAATTTAATTTTTTTTATTATGTAAAGCAGACTTTGGATCACCTCTCTCCCACCATCCTATCTCTACACCCGCCTTTGCAAGATTTCTCTCAAGGATAATTTTGGTAGAGAGGGCATCGTCGCTCACTCCCGGTTTTCCTTCATACAACTGGTAGTTTTCCCGCTCCCTACTCTCCGTAATATTGGGCATTATCACATTGGCTCCAGCCATAACAGCCATCTCCCTCCCCTCAGGATGCAACACCTGAAGAGCCGTCGTGGCTGCAATATTTATCTCCGGCATCATAGCTCTCAATCTCTTCACCATACCGATGGAGAGCTCCAGCTTTTCACTGTTGCCCATCATTACAAACTCCCCAAGACTGCTCTCCTTTCCACTTCCGGCAAGCCTCTCCATCTCATTCAGAACCAACTTGCCCAATGGGGTATCTTTATGAGGTATGTATGGTCCCATACCCACCATATCCACTCCAAACTTTTTCAGAAAATGGAGATCGTTTTCCAGA
Source organism: Candidatus Egerieisoma sp. (assembly GCA_045594125.1). GTDB lineage: Bacteria > Bacteroidota > Bacteroidia > Bacteroidales > UBA932 > Egerieousia. The sequence continues at coordinate 40,144 of JAZNXX010000055.1, read as the reverse complement.
TTCTCCCTGGTCTGAAAAGGCAATCCAATCATCACTCCACTGCCTGTTATATATCCTGCAGATTTAAGATCTTCAAGGGCTCCCACCCTCTTTTCGTAAGAGTGCATATCTCTCTGCCGCTCAGTATCTGACGGATGGATCTTCTCATACAGATCCCTGTCGGATGCCTCTATCCTCAACAGATATCTGTTGGCTCCAGCCTTATACCACTCCTTGAAGACCTCTTTAGTCTGTTCACCGAGAGAGAGGGTTATCCCCAAAGGCTCGCCCGACGGGGCCCCTGCAGCAGCCTTCAAGCGGCCTATCTGCCATATAAGTCTTGTAATCCTCTCAATATATGCCGAATCAGACCGTTCTCCTCCCTGAAGAACAACCGAGCCATAACCTGAATCAAGTGCAAAACGGGCCTCCTTCATCACCTCATCATCTGTCAGTTCATACCGGCAGACAGCATCATTTCCGCATCTTATACCACAGTAAAGACAATTTTTCCTGCAAATGTTTGATATCTCTATCAATCCCCTCAAATAGACCTTTCTCTTTTGCGCCATCTTCCTATCAATTAAATTTTCATCCATAAACCTCTACCTTGCCAATGGTTCAAGAGCCCTTTGAGATATTCCACCTATATGGGCAAGCAACATTCCGTAATTCACAATCGGAATTGAGTTGCCGCAGACCCTCTTCATTCTGTTGATGAGCTGGCGTCTTGTTACCATACAACCTCCACACTGGATAGCCAGAGCATACTCCTTTTCAAAAGGAATCTCATCCAAGCCAGAAACAAAATCAAAATTGAGGTTTATCTCTTTTCCATATTTTGATTTCAGATACCCCTTAAGGCCACGCGGAATCTTTACCCGTCCTATATCTTCACAAGATGAGTGGTGGGTACAAGACTCAAGCACAAGCAGGTTGTCGCCATCTTTCAGGCTATCCAGATGGGCTATTCCCTTCACATACTCCTCAAACGGTCCTTTTGACCTTGCCATCAGGATACTGAAACTTGTGAGGGGAATATCTGCAACCCTACCCTCACCAGATTCCTGAGCAATTTCAGCCATAACCTTGTCTATTGTCCCTGCCACCTCTTTAAATGCCTGGCTGTCGGTCACAACCATTTTTATATTGCTCTCAACAATACTGTTCCCCGATTTCGCGCTCCGGCACCGGAAACTCTCCAGCAACAATGATTCAAGCTGTGAAGGCTGGACAACCAGCGCTGCTGCCCGTCTGTCAAGCAGATCCCTGAGAGCCATCACCTGAGGAAGTATCAGTCTCCCGTGCGGAGCCTCCGAATCAATCGGGCAGACCAATATAACTTTATCTCCTTCGGAAACCAATCCGTCAAAGAGAGGCCGCTCTTCACCGCTCCGTGCTGATTCCCAAATACCCTTTATCAGAAAGGAGAGCAGCTGCTCCTTAGCCTCCATCTGCAGCTTTTCATCAAGAATTGCACAAGAAAATTCCAGCACATCCACGCCATAAAGGGAGTTCAACTCACTAGCCAGGTCTACATCAAGAGGAACAATATCCGACTGGTTATGGAGAGCAAGAACAGGGAGATCCCTCTCCTTGAGAGCCACCATCAGATCCCTCTCCTCCTTTGCAAATATATTCCCGGAGAAGAGCAGGATAGCCATATCTATCTCATCCATAATCTTTTCACTCCTCTTAACCCTCTGCAGTCCCAACTCTCCTGAATCATCAACACCGGCTGTATCAATTATATTGCAAGGACCTACCTCCGGAAGTTCGAATCTCTTCCTGACAGGATCCGTTGTTGTTCCTGCAACAGGTGAAACAATTGATATTTCAGCACCGCATATCAAATTGATAAGAGTACTCTTTCCTACATTTCGTCTTCCGAAAATTCCAATATTTCTGACCTTTACCATACATTTACGTTTTAAACGGAAAAATAATTTTAAAATTAAGTAAATCTGGGCAAATATCCCAATCTTCTTACCTTTTTGAGAGGGCGGCCCTGCAATATTATCTATTTTTGACATCAACAACCAATAAGGAAATATGTTATGAAAAACAATGGTCAAAACTTCAAACGGTGCCTTGCAGCTCTATTTATTATGGGAGCTCTCTTTTTAATTTATATCTTTGCCAAGTATTGGGATATTGCGGTTGAAGCCTTCAACAGGGGCTTCTACTCAAATTGACAGATATTAACTTTAAATATAGCCATGCATTTTATCAGAATAGACAGACCAAGCCACCCGCTCTTTGCAAGATGCCGGGAGATATATTGCAACAACTTTCCACTTGAGGAGCAGAGGGATGAGAGAGAACAGGAGAGAGTTCTGGTCTCATACCCGAACTACCACCTTCTTGCAATTATGGAGGGAGACTCCATAGTGGGCATTCTTGCATACTGGAGATTCATCAACTGCTATTTTGGAGAGCACCTTGCCATAGACGGAAGTTTCAAGGGAGAGGGGTTCGGAAGCAGGGCTGTAGAATATCTCAAAGGGCTTGCCGACAAGGAGAGGATTCCTCTTTTACTTGAGATAGAGATTCCAAATACCCCTCAAGCTGTCAGAAGGGCGGGATTCTATATGAGACTCGGTCTTGATATCAATACTTTCACCCACTTCCAACCGCCATTTCACAAAGAAGATAAACCTTTGGAAATGAAACTGATGAGCTATCCTTATCTGCTTGGTGCTTCAGAATATGCAATTTTCCGGGAGCAATACAGCTCCATTATGCCCGATTTTTCCAAACAGACGGCAGAGAGCGAAACAGATGATACTGCAGATAATTTTATGAAGCTTGGTTTGGGAGAAAATCTCCTCAAAGCTGTAAGGGAGTTGGGATATGAGCGGCCTACACCTGTCCAACAGAGAATTATCCCCGAGATAATTGAAAAAGAGGAGGATGTTGTCTGCCTCGCCCAGACAGGAACAGGAAAGACTGCCGCCTTCTCTCTTCCTCTGCTTCACAAAATAGAGAAAAGGATGATTGCAGACAGGGAGGATACAGCAGCTGAGCAACATAAGACAAAAGAGGACAAGAAGTGGTACAGTTTTTTTGAAAAGAAGCCTCAGGTGCTTATACTTTCACCCACAAGGGAGCTATGCAGGCAGATAGCACAGGATATCAAGGAGTACTCCAGATATATGGAGGGATTCTCAGTTGTCGCTGTCTATGGAGGAGCAGGTATTGAACCGCAGATAAGGGCGTTGAGGAAAAACCCGCAAATCATCGTTGCCACTCCCGGCAGGATGCTTGACCTTATAAACAAGAAGGCTGCTGACATTTCGCAAATCCACACACTTGTACTTGACGAGGCTGATGAGATGCTGAATATGGGCTTCAAGGAGGAGCTGGATGGCATTCTTGAAACATCCCCTGCCGAAAAGAATGTACTCCTCTTCTCTGCGACTATGCCTATGGAGGTTGAGCGGATAGCCAAAAGCTATATGAGGGATGCAAAGATAATTACTGTGGGAGAACGCAACTCAGGTTCCGACAATGTAAAGCACTACTATTATGTCATCCACGAGAAGGAGAGATATGCGGTTCTCAAACGCATTGTGGATTATTATCCCGACATCTACGGAATCATCTTCTGCCGCACAAAGAAGGAGACCCAGGATATTGCCGACCAGCTTTCTCGGGACGGATATAATGCCGATTCCCTTCACGGGGATCTCTCCCAGTCGCAACGCGACTATGTGATGTCAAGGTTCAAACAAAAGACACTGCAGATGCTTGTGGCAACAGATGTGGCGGCAAGAGGCATTGATGTAAACAACCTCACACACGTGATAAACTACAATCTTCCCGATGAGGTGGAGCAGTATACCCACCGCAGCGGAAGGACAGGCAGGGCAGACAAGAGCGGCAAATCTATTGTTATAATCAACAGCAAGGAGATTCATAAGATAAGGAGGATTGAAAAGATTATCGGCAAGGAGTTCTCAAGGTCAAAAATTCCGTCGGGAAGTGAAGTCTGTTCAAAACAATTGCTCTCGCTCATCGACAGGATTGACCAGATTCAGGTTGGAGAGGAGATTTCATCATATATAGATATGGTTGAGAAGAAGTGGTGTCTGCTCTCCCGTGAAGATATCATCCGAAAATTCATTGCTTGTGAATTCAACAGATTTATCCAATACTACAAGGATGCTCCGGATTTGAATTTCAGCGATAGAAAAGATAAAGGTGAGAGAGGCGGGAAGAGCGAGAGAAGAGATAAGTCCGAAAGATGGGATAAAGATGAAAAAAGCGGGAAAGAGGGTCGCAAAGAGTCGTCAAAGAGAAAAGGTAGGGGGGATGAAGCTCCTGTAAGAGAAGCTGAGAGGGGGTATGAATGGGTTAAACTAAACATCGGTGAAAAAAATAAGATCACATCACGCCATCTTCTCCGTCTTATGACTGCAATTGGTGTGGGAAAGAGAGGTGTGGGAAAGATTGAGATCCGCCACAACTCCTGCTACATTGCGATTGCGGAGAAGGCATCAAAATATGTTGCCGAACAGCTTAACAATACCGAATACAGGGGTGTAAAACTTAAGAGTTCAATTGTAAAATAGATTATGGCCAAAGCCGCTTTACAAACTCCCTTTCCGAATTGTCGAGTATTATCCTCCAGATTGATGGAATGGCAACTGCAACAACTGCCCCTCCTATTACCAGAAATCTCAGGAACGACTCCTCCATCAGCAGATATATCGGTATAGTGACAGCTGACAGAATTAGAATCAGGAGAATTACCGGAGCAACTGCTCTTTTGAAAAAGAGGATCAAGGGTATATCAACCTTGCTCTTCAAATCTATGAAGAGGTAGCAGGTGTAGATAATCTGCGCGGCAAGCGAAACCAGCAGTGCGGCAACTGGCGCTGCTCCCATTTTAAGCAGCAAATATGAGAGTGGAAGAACCAGAAGGGTTATCAGACGCCCCTTAACCTCCATTCCTGCGAGTTTGCCTGTTGCCCCTATAATTGCGGCAATGCCATAGGTAAAGAGGGCAAAGAATGACTCCACCAATACTATCCTTGTAAAGAGTGAGGCATATTGGGGCACATCCTTTAGCCAGATATCCAGGATAAAGTCACACTCAAGAATAAGAGGGAAGAGAAGCACTGTCATAAGCAACAATGTGTACTTTGTATTCTTTTCAAAGAGCAATATCATCTGCTCCCACTCACCTGCGGCATACGACTTTACAATCTGGGGACGAATAGGTGTATTGATACACTCAACCAGTCTCAAAACTGCCACATTCACCTGTCTTGCGACTCCGGTTGCAGCATTGAGGAGGGCTCCGCCAAAGAGGTTAAGCAATACATTCACCCCCTGGTTTGTAACGGTAACCACACTATTGCCAAAAAGCGAAAGTCCAACATAGGACAATATCTCCTTTAGATGAACTCTGTTCCACTGCAATCCTATTACGCACTCCTCAAATTTCATTGTGGAGTAGAAGATATAGAGCAGACTCTGGAGTATCTGTATAATGGCTATAAAGAGAGCATATATTATAAGATTATCAGCAGAACCGAAAAATTTCAGAAGCAATACAAGAGACAGTCTTGCGAGCACATCAACAATTCCCACAAAGGCAAAGAATCCCATCCTCTCCCTCGCTATCACCGCACCGCTGAAGGGAATCTGCAAAATGGCAAAAAGTATTGCAACAAGTGAAAACTGATATACCCAAAATGTAGCCTCTTCCCTTCCCGCAGGTATATTCAGCTGGTTCCCGACAAACCAAAGGCCAAAAGTTTCACCTATAGCCAAAAAGAGAAGAAACAGAATGGCAAACAGTGTAAGACTCTGTTTGAAATAGCTTCGGGTCTTTACCTTGTCTTTTTCTCCAAGCCCGATATTCAGAAAGCGCTGCACTGTACCTGAAAGGCTTCCCGAGATTACCGTAAAGATCGAGACAATACCTCCCACAAGAGTATATATTCCAAAATCCCCTACTCCAAGTATCTCCAGCACAATCCTTGAAGTATAGAGCGATATGACCATTATGAATATCATCCTGATATACATATAGGCCGAATTCTTCACTATTCTCTTATGGTTCTCGTTCATCATTTCATTAATGATACAGCTCCGGTTCCAATAAGTTTACGCTTCTTGAATCTGAAGAGCAATGGAATATATCTCAAGACAAACCACTTTATCCCTACAGATGCATCTATCTCTTTGCAAAGATAATGATATCTGTCAATACGGTTAAAAGAGAGAGCCAGAATCATCTGCTTTACAATGCGTTCATTCTTCAACTTGGCCATATTGCCACAGTAGCCGAATTTAGCTATGGAGTACTCTATTATCTCATCTATGCCCTTTACAAATGCCTCACGTTTCTCATACCTGCTGTTGTTGCTGATAGATTCTCCCCATACACGGTAGGCAGATGTGCAGTCATCCAAAAGATAGAAGCTGGAGGCTGATGCCAGCGCAATCCAGACAGGATAATCGAAAGTTACAAAATTGCGCTCTACAAAATCCTCCATATTGCACACCTTCAAGAAGAGTTCCCTACGGAAACAGGCTGTCACAGCCAGAACAGGATTTGAAAAGAGCATTGCTTCATAGATATCTCTCCTCTCTCCACTTTTTTCACTCTTTCTTCCCAAAATTGTGCCATCTTTATCTACAAAATAGCCGGCTGTACAGACCAGACCGCACCTTTTGTTCTCTCTCAAAACAGATACCTGTTTCTGAAGTTTGTATTCGTCAATCCAATAGTCATCACTCTCAAGAATGGCAATGAACTCACCCTCCGCCCTTGAAATGAGGGATGCATAATTTTTTATAAGTCCGAGATTGGTGCTGTTTGCAACCAGCTTGACCCTATTGGGATAAAGTTCTGAGTAGTGGAGCGCTACAGATGCCGTGTTGTCGGTAGAGGCATCATCGGAGATGAGCAGTTCGCTATGCTCCGCCACCTCGCCCTTCTGGGCAAGAAAACTCTCTATAGCCTGCCCTATATATTTTTCGTGGTTGTATGCAGGCATCAATACGCTCACCACAACTTTGCCATCCATAACTTCCATAAATGGAAAAATCCTTACAAATACCTGATTTGCAAGGATTTACAAGTAGCCCCAACAGGACTCGAACCTGTATTTAAAGTTTAGGAAACTTTCGTTCTATCCCTTGAACTATAGGGCCGACAATATGTCAACTCATCCGAAATGCGGAATCATCCACAAATATACTCATTTTTTTGATATCCCCAACCTTTTGTAGAGGAGTTTCATATCTTAATCTTCTAATATGCCCATCTGTAGAGGATAGAGCCCCAGGTAAATCCAGCACCGAATGCCGAGAAGATGAGAGTGTCACCCTTCTTGAACTTATTTTTGAAATCCCACAATGCCAACGGAATTGATGTACCCGCAGTATTTCCAAACTTCTCAATGTTGATAAGTATCTTATCCTGAGTCAAACCCATTCTGCGTCCTGTTGCATCGATAATTCTCAAGTTCGCCTGATGAGGGATAAGGTAAGCTATATCGTCTGCTGTAAGATTGTGCCTCTCCATCATCTCCACAGAGACATCTGCCATTCTGGAAACTGCATACTTGAAGACATGCTGACCATCCTGATGGATAAAGTGCTGACGATTCTTCACTGTCTCCTCAGTAGGGGGATATAGTGATCCTCCGGCTGTCTGATAGAGGTAGTGACGGCCAATTCCATCCACGTGTGTCAAAGAATCCTGGAATCCAAGAGTATCATCCTCAGTAGGTTCAATAAGCATTGCAACTGCGCCGTCGCCAAATAGAGGACAAGTTGCCCTGTCGGTATAGTCGGTCATACCGCTCATTCTCTCGCCACATACAAGAACAGCCTTTTTGTAGGCTCCGGTCTCAATAAACCTTCGCACTGTCTCAAAGCTGAAAATGAATCCGCAACATCCTGCATTGATATCATAACCCCAAGCATTCAAAATTCCGCATTTGTCGGAGATGATATTTGCTGTTGCAGGAAAGAGCATATCAGGACTTACAGTGGCACATATAAGCAAATCAACCTCTTCAGGTTTGGTTGATGTAGCCTCGAGCAATTTCTTGACAGCCTGCTCACCCATAAATGAGGTTCCCAAACCATCCTCCTTCAAAATTCTCCTCGTCTTGATGCCGACACGGGTCATTATCCACTCATCGGATGTATCAACCATTGTCGACAACTCATCATTTGTCAAAATATATTCAGGCAAATAAGCCTCTATACCTGTAATAATTGCTCTCATAAATCAATTTTTATCTTTGGAATCCTGCTCAAACATAGCATTTTTGAGCTTATCAACCAAATTATTCTTTACCGCTTTTTCGGCCTCCAATATCATATTTCTGATAGCCAGCGGTGTTGATACGCCGTGGCCTATAACTACCGGAGCATTCACTCCCAACACAGGAGTTCCTCCATATTTTTCATAGTTGAACCGGTTGAAGAAAGGATGGCTGACTCCCAATCTGAGAATCATCGCATACATTCCTTCCGCCTGTTTAAGGCATACATTACCCACAAATCCGTCTGTAACCAATACATCAGCAATTCCTCCGTTGAACATCCTGTTGGCCTCCATATTCCCGACAAAATTCAATTTGTCTGACTCTTTGAGCAACCTGTATGCCTCTCTTGCCGAGGCTGTACCCTTTTCACTCTCCTCTCCTATATTCAGAAGAGCTACTCTCGGATTGCTGATTCCCATCATTGTCCGGGCATAGACAGATCCAAGAAGGGCAAACTGGTAGAGCATCTTAGGCTTTGTATCGGTATTCAGTCCCACATCAAGAATAAGCATATTCTTTCCGTCAGCAAGAGGAATCTGGGCAGAAATGCAGGGACGCAACAATCCTGGAAGCGTCTTGAGCGTCTTTACAGAACCGGTCAGCATAGCACCTGTATGTCCGGCACTGGCAAAAGCATCAATCTCTCCCTCGATCAACTTCTTGAATCCCACATTTACACTTGATTCACTCTTCTCGAGATATGACCTCACCGGGTGTTCACCCATCCCTATCCTCTGGGATGCGTGGATAATTACAAAATTACCGGAGTCCAGGCCGTAATGACGGCAGACTTCGGTAATCTTTTCCCTATCACCTATAAGGAAAATCTTTGTTTCAGAATCAATATGCGAATAGGCATCAATTACTCCCAAAATAACATTTTCGGGAGCATAATCTCCACCCATTGCATCAACACCGATTCTGATCATTAACTAACTACGCATTAGCTTTCTCGATAATCAAGCGGCCTCTGTAGTAGCCACACTCAGGACAAACATGGTGATATCTTACTGTTGCACCACAGTTTGAACAAGATGCGAGTGTAGGAACTACTGCTTTATCGTGAGTTCTACGTTTGTTTCTACGCTGTTTTGAAATTTTGTGCTTTGGATGTGCCATCTCTAATATTTTTTAATTGTTATTTCTTATTTTTAAGCAACTCGCCCAACGCTCCAAATGGAGAATTGTTCTCGTTGCCGTTCTTTTCATCATCTTCCCTCTCCGAGAGGCTCTTCAGTTTTGCAACAACCTCAGGATTACATTCACCCTCCTCGTGAACACTCTGCAGCGGCATATTCACACAGATGTAGTCGTATATGAACTGCGAAAGGTCCAACTCCCCGTCTGATGGATCAACCACAAGGAATTCATCGCTTTGTGGATCATCATCCGTCTTTGCAAATTTTACAGCCATTGATGATGTAAAATCTATAGGGAGCTCCAGTTCATCAAGACATCTGTCACATTCAACCACTACATAGCCTGTCACATCACAGGTAACATTCATCCATCCGCCACCCTTCTCCAACACTACCTCAGCAGTCAAATCTGCATCAAAGATGTAATCGTTGCCAAAACTCCTGAAGAAAGAGCCGTCAACAGAAAATGTATAGTTATGCTTTCCTATTGACAATCCTTTTATTTGGATTATAAAATCCTTATTTTCAATAAATTGCTCTCTCATCCCAGTTCAAACCTCCAAAAGGAGCGTGCAAAGATAATGATTATTAGCCAAAAAGGCAACAAAAATTTGCCTCAATTTGGAAAATACTACATACCCTTTCTTCTCTTGCGTTCAGTCTCATCAAGCCAGATCTTGCGGATACGCATAGATTTTGGTGTCACCTCAACCAGCTCATCCTCCTGTATGTACTCCAGCATCTCCTCAAGTGAGAACTGTAGAGGTGGAGGCAATACAGCCTTGTCATCTGTTCCAGAAGCTCTCACATTTGTCAGCTTCTTTGTCTTGCAAATATTGATATTAAGGTCTCCAATCCTTGTATGTTCACCTACAACCTGACCTGCATAAATCTCCTCTCCGGGATATATTATGAATTTGCCCCTATCCTGCAACTTGTCCATTGCATAAGCAACTGAGAGACCGGTCTCAATGGCAACAAGGGAGCCGTTCAATCTCATCTCAATTTCGCCCTTGTATGGCTCATAACCCTTGAACCTGTGGGCTACAATCGCCTCGCCCTGAGTTGCTGTGAGCAAATTGCTCCTCAAACCTATAATACCTCTTGATGGTATATCAAAGTCAAGGTGGGTCCTCTCCTCCCTCGGCTCCATATGGAGCAACGAGCCCTTGCGGCGGGTAGTAATCTCAATCACCCTTCCTGCCATATCACTTGGAACATCAATGGTAAGATGCTCTATAGGTTCACATCTCACCCCATTTATATTCTTGTCAATCACTTTAGGCTGTCCTACCTGGAGTTCAAATCCCTCTCTTCTCATAGTCTCAATAAGCACCGACAGATGGAGCACACCTCTACCTGAAACTACGAATGAATCAGACGAAGCACCCTCCTTTACCCTCAAGGCAAGGTTCTTCTCAAGCTCCTTCTCGAGTCTCTCCTTCAAATGGCGCGAAGTGACAAACTTACCCTCCTTGCCAAAGAATGGTGAATCATTGATTCTGAAGAGCATACTCATAGTAGGCTCATCTATCGAGATTGGAGGCAATGCCTCAGGATTTTCATAATCTGCAATTGTATCGCCAATTTCAAATCCATCTACACCTACAACAGCACATATATCTCCACTCTCAACACTCTCCACCTTGGTCTTGCCAAGTCCGTCAAAAACCATCAGCTCCTTGATGCGCGACTTCTCCATAGTACCGTCCCTCTTGCACAAGGTTATCTGCTGGTTTGCCTTGAGTACACCTCTCTTCACCCTACCTACTGCAATTCTTCCCACATACGGAGAGTACTCCAAAGATGAGATAAGCATCTGGCAACTTCCCTCCTCCTTTTCAGGAGCCGGTATTTCGGTGAGGATTGTGTCGAGCAAAGGGATAATGTCATTGGTCTGTTTGCGCCAGTCCTCAGACATCCAGCCCTGTTTTGCGCTTCCGTAAAGAGTCTTGAACTCAAGTTGCTCCTCTGTTGCATCAAGCGAGAACATAAGGTCAAACACCTGCTCATTCACCTCATCAGGACGACAGTTGAGCTTGTCTACCTTATTTACTACAACTACCGGTTTCTTGCCCATCTGGATAGCCTTCTGGAGAACAAACCTTGTCTGTGGCATAGTCCCCTCAAAAGCATCTACCAGCAGCAACACTCCGTCCGCCATATTGAGCACCCTCTCAACCTCTCCGCCAAAGTCGGCGTGGCCCGGGGTATCAATTATGTTGATCTTATAATCTTTATAAGGTACACTCACATTCTTGGCAAGAATTGTAATTCCGCGTTCCCTCTCCAAATCGTTGTTATCGAGTATGAGTTCGCCCAATTTCTCAGCATTGCGCATCAACTTGGCATGCTGTATCATCTTGTCAACCATAGTTGTCTTACCATGGTCGACGTGCGCTATAATAGCTATGTTTCTTATTTTTTGCATAATTCGGTTGCAAATGTATAAATTATTATTTTTTTGTCGTATTTTTGCTCACCAATTTTTGAAAAAAACCTATAGGCCGATTGATTTTTCGGGGGACAATAACCGTCACAATCCGTTTATATGGAGTTTGAACACTTTAACAAATTAAAAGATGAAACAGGACATGATTGTAATTTTGGATTTGGGAAGCCACGAGAACACAGTGGTTGCCAGAGCTATCCGCGCATTGGGTGTTTACAGCGAAATTTATCCGCACGATCTGACGGCAGAGGAACTCAAGGCGTTACCTAACGTAAAGGGTGTTATCATTAATGGAGGCCCAAACAATGTTATTGACGGAGTTGCAATTGATGTCCATCAGGAGATCTACGGAGCAGGCATTCCTGTAATGGCTGCCGGCCACGACAAGGCCCAATGCGAGGTAAAACTTCCTCAGTTCGGCAATGACGAAGAGGCTGTAAAGGAGGCTGTAAGATCATTTGTCTTTGATACCTGCAAAGCTGAGGCAAACTGGAATATGGCCAACTTTGTAAATGACCAGATTGAGCTGGTACGCAAACAGGTGGGAGACCGCAAGGTTCTGCTTGCATTGTCGGGAGGAGTTGACAGTTCGGTTGTTGCAGCCCTTTTGCTCAAGGCTATCGGAAACAATCTTGTATGTGTGCATGTCAACCACGGCCTTATGAGAAAAGGCGAGTCGGAGAATGTTGTGGAGGTATTCAGGAACCAGTTGAATGCCAACCTAGTATATGTTGATGCAACAGACCGTTTCCTTGACAAGCTTGCTGGAGTTGAGGATCCTGAACAGAAACGTAAAATTATCGGTGGTGAGTTCATCAGAGTCTTCGAAGAGGAGGCCCGCAAACTTGACGGAATAGATTTCTTGGGACAGGGTACAATCTATCCTGATATTGTGGAGAGCGGAACCAAAACTGCAAAAATGGTAAAATCACACCATAATGTGGGTGGTCTTCCTGAAGATATGCAGTTTGAGCTTGTGGAGCCTATCAAACAGCTCTTCAAGGATGAGGTCCGTGCCTGCGGTCTTGAGCTCGGTCTTCCATATGAGATGGTATACCGTCAGCCGTTCCCAGGTCCTGGTTTGGGTGTAAGATGTCTTGGAGCAATTACACGCGACCGTCTTGAGGCTGTAAGGGAGTCTGATGCAATACTACGTGAGGAGTTTGCAAAAGCAGGACTCGACAAAAAAGTATGGCAATACTTTACTATAGTTCCAGACTTCAAGTCTGTTGGAGTGAGAGACAATGCCCGCTCATACGACTGGCCTGTAATTATCAGAGCCGTAAATACAGTTGATGCAATGACTGCAACAATCGAGCAGATTGACTGGCCAATACTTATGAAGATTACAGACCGTATTCTAAATGAGGTAAAGAGCGTAAACCGCGTATGCTACGATATGTCTCCAAAACCAAGCGCCACAATCGAGTGGGAGTAAGAGTCTGTTCAGAAAACAATACATCAGGCCGGATTGGAATATTCTGATCCGGCCTATTCTTTATCTCTCAACGGATGGTGGTCAAGAATATTCCTCATCCATTGCTGAGAACTTATATGGGTATATATCTCTGTTGTAAGAATGCTTGAATGGCCGAGCATATCCTGGACAACTCTCAAATCCGCCCCATTCTCAACCAGATGGGTAGCAAATGAGTGGCGGAATGTATGGGGAGAGACAGTTTTGTCAATGCCCGCCAATGCGGTATATTTTTTGACTATCAGAAAGATCATCTCCCTGGTAAGTTTTCCTCCACGACGGTTGATAAAGAGCAGATCATCCTCTATTCCTCGGCGGCCTCTTGCAACGGTTCCGCGTCCGCCGTTTCCACCCCCCTCTTTAGCACGCTGCAGAGTTACCCATCTCCACTCCATATAATTCTCCACAGCCCTGACAGCCTCTTCTCCTATTGGCACAAGACGCTGCTTGCTACCCTTGCCTGTCACTCTTATGAAGGAGTCCTTAAAAAAGAGGTCGCCCATACGCAATCCTACAAGTTCGCTCGCCCTCAATCCGCAAGAGTAAAGCATCTCAAGAATTGCCCTGTTTCTCGGTCCCTCCTCCTCAGTAAGGTCAACAGATTCAATAATTGAGACCACCTCCTCCACAGAGAGGACCTCAGGCAGATACTTCTGCAATTTAGGACTCTCAACTCTGTCGCAAGGATTATCATCGCACTCAAGGAATTTATAAAATGATCTGATTGCACTTACAGCCCTCGCCTGGCTCCTCTTGGAAACACCGCTGCTGCACTTGAATGCAATATAGCTGTCTATATCACTGTTCACCACACTCAAGGGTGAGATTGCAGACGGTTCTTCTGCTCCTTTGCCGTTGGAATGGGCCATAAATGATGCAAAATCCTTCAGATCACGTCTATAAGAGGCTATTGTATTGGGCGAAAGGGAGCGCTCCAACCTCATAAAGGTGGAGAAATCCGCTATTGCCTCCTCAAAATTTTCATATTTCATCCTATCGTCAGATTTACAGCTTCTTGAAACTCGGACACCAGCGGGAGATCCCGCACTCATCGCACTTGGGTTTTCTGGCAGTACAGACATATCTGCCGTGAAGAATCAGCCAATGGTGGGCATCAGCCCTATCTTCAATTTTAATAAGTTCATTGAGGTCATTTTCAACTTCAAGAGGAGTCCTGCCCTCCGAAAATCCAAGACGGTGCGAAACTCTGAAGACGTGTGTATCTACAGCAATCACCGGCACTCCATAGATAATGGAGGCGACGACATTTGCTGTCTTCCTCCCCACACCCGGCAACTTCTCAAGCTCTTCAACAGTAGAGGGGACCTTTGAATCAAACTCCTCAACAAGCATTTTTGACATTCCCATAAGATGTCTCACCTTGTTGTTGGGGAATGATATCGACCTGACATAGCTGAAAATCTCCTCAAAGGTTGCCTTTGATAGTGCTTCCGGAGTGGGATATGCCGCAAAAAGCGGAGGAGTTACAATATTTACCCTCTTATCGGTGCACTGGGCAGAGAGTATTACCGCCACAATAAGCTCAAATGGATTGGTATACTCCAATTCACTCCTGGCATAGGACATATTCTCCTTGAACCACTGGAGAATCTCTCCTGCATAAATATTTTTCTTACCCTTTCTGCCCATTTTTCAGATGAGATTAACCGAATATATCGTCAGAACTTATCTTCATTTCACTCTCCAGTTCTATGAGAGAGCCATTTTCACAAACCATCATCCTTCCGGGATACTGTTTCACAAGATCCCTGTTGTGGGTCACCATAACAAGAGCAGGTTTCTGCTCCTGGTTTATCTTCATAAAGAGATCCATAATCTCCACGGTTGTCTCCGGATCAAGATTTCCGGTAGGCTCATCTGCCAGAATAATTGGAGGATTGTTCAGAAATGCTCTGGCTATAACCACCCTCTGCTGCTCTCCACCGGAGAGCTGATGGGGCATTTTATGCGCCTTAGTAGCCATACCCACCATCTCCAGCACCTCATTTGAACGCTCAACCATCCTTTTGCGGTCGCGCCATCCCGTAGCCTCAAGAACAAAGAGAAGGTTCTCCTCAACACTTCTATCCATAAGAAGCTGAAAATCCTGGAAAACCACCCCCATTCCTCTACGCAGGTATGGTATTTGCTTGCGCTTGATATTGGTCAGGTCAAACTCACCTACCCTTGCCGTACCCTTATTGACAGGTATCTCGGCAATAATTGATTTTATTATGGAACTCTTGCCGCTTCCCACCTTTCCTATAAGATATACGAACTCCCCCTTCTCCACAGAGAGGTTCACATCCGACAATATGAGATTGCCGCCGTTGACAATATCCACCCCTTTAAACTCTATCAAGGGTCTTGACTCATTAGAAATGATATTTTCCTCTTCCACTCCGGTCATCTTTTAACTATTATACAACACACAAAATTCGTTAATAATTTATACATTTGCAAACAATATAACTTACGGAAAAAGTACTTTTTTATATATGAAAAACAGAGACAGGATTGCAATCATAGCCATATTGGCCACTACCCTCTTTACCGGCATCTGTATGGCCCAGCAGAGCAACACATTGCCGGCCAACGGAAGCCAGTCCACAAATTACAGGATCAGCTCGGCTATAGAACTCTACAACAACAAGTTCTACCAGAGTGCCTTGGAGATTCTCGACAAACTTGCAGAGCAGTACAACAACCCATCCAACAGAGAGAGAATCTCCATTGAAGAGATAGAGGGCTACCGTCTCCTGTGCCACCTCAAGCTGAAGGTTCCGGGAGCCGAAGGTATGGTAAACGAGTATGAGAAGAGCTATCCTCACTCCCCACTTGGAGGGAAGATAAAATACAACCTTGCCCTCAACTTTTTCAATGCAGAAGAGTACGACAAGGCAGGATTGCACTTCGAATCTGTAAACAAGCGGACACTCGACAAGAGAGAAAGAGACGGATATAACTTTATGAGGGGATATTGCAAGATGAGAAGCGGAAAGACAGATGAAGCTCTCAACCTCTTTGCAGCAATAACACACGACAACAGTTCGGCATATATCAATCCTGCAAGCTACTACTGCGGATACATCCACTATATAAATAGGGATTTCAAGAAAGCCATCCCATTTTTCGAGAGGTCCAAGAATGATGCCCGATTTGAAGTTATGAGCAGATACCATCTTCTCGAGAGCAACTTCCTTCTCAAGAATTATGATTATGTCATAGCCTGTGGAGAGGAGATATACCAGGCCATAGAGAACAATTACAAATCGAATGTGGCCAGAATCATCTCTGAAGCATATTATGCCAGCAATGATACAGAAAAGGCAAAATATTATTTCGAACTCTATTCGATGTCGGGAAAGGGGCTCAACAGGACCGATAACTTTTATGCCGGAATGATATCATATACTCTCGGCAACTACATCAGTGCTGCCGATGCCTTCAAGAAGATAGCCTCAGCAAATGATTCAATCGGACAGATTGCAGCATACCATATGGGAGAGAGCCACATCAGACTCAAAAACAAACACGCAGCCCAGAGAGCCTTCAAGATGGCATCTGAGTCCAATTTTGACAACTCAATAAAAGAGGACGCATTCTTCAATTATGCAAAGCTCTCCTTCGATATCAACAGAGATATGACTCCATTCAACGAATATCTGAATCTCTATACAACCACTAACAGCAAATGGGATGAGATACATCTCTACATTGCCACAGGATTTCTTCTCAACAACAACTATAAAGAGGCAGTTGAGGCACTCAAGAAGATAAGGAATGCCACACCAGAAACAACTGTCCTTTTGCAGAAGGCCTCTTTTTTCAGAGCTATACGGCTTATACGCAACGGTTCATATACCAAGGCACTTCCGCATCTTGAAGAGTCTGTCAGGAACAGCAGCTACAACCTGCCGCTCAAGAATCTTGCACAATTCTGGCTCGCCGAGTGCAACTACAGAAGAGACGACTTCGACATTGCCGGAGAGCTTCTGATGTCACTGCATAAGAGTACACTCTTCAGAAAGAGTTCGGAGTATCCTGCATCACATTACAACCTCGGATATATCCATTTCAAAAAGGGAAATTATCAGGAAGCTATCAACTCATTCAACAACTATCTCGGATTGGGACATAGTGAGTACCAATTTGAATCAAGGCTCCGTATTGCCGACTCCCATTTTATGCTCAAGCAATATGATGAGGCGGCAAAAATTTATGAACTTGCAGCTGTAGAGGACAACTACAACAACCTCTATGCACCGTTCCAGGCCGCACTGTCATACGGGTTGCTCAACAACTCCACAAAGAAGTGCGCACTCCTTGAAGAGATTACTTCTGAGAGACACAAGGAATCACCGCTCTACAGCAATGCACTTTACGAACTTGCGCGAACCTACACCAGAAATGTGGAGGATGAAAAGGCCACTGAGGTATTGCAGAAGTTGATAGAAAATCCTCAGGACAGCACATTCTATACAAAAGCTCTGCTTGAGATGGGAATGATAAGCGCAAACAGGAAGGAGTACAGCAAGGCATTGGACTACTACAAGACGATAATCATCAAGAGCCCAGTAAGCGAAGAGGCGCAGAGCGCACTATCAGGAATTGAGAATATCTATCAGAGCCAGAACAGGACAGAAGAGTTCCTCCAATATCTCAGTGATATAGGGATGTCGGCAACAAAAAGCGAAGATGAAAAGGAGAATATGCTCTTCAACTCTGCCGAACAGATATTCCTAAGTTCGAATTATACAGATGCCCTTGATGCCCTCAACAGATTTATCTTGAGATATCCCGACGGGAACAACACTGTCAAGGCCTGGTTCTATATTGCAGAATGTTACAATAAGGCCGGGAAGTTGGAGAAATCGGCAGAGTGCTACCATAAGGTGATGGAGTCGGGAGAGGGTTCATTTGCAGAGATTTCAACCCTCAACTACGCACAGATTTCATACAGGCTGGAGCGGTATGATGAGGCGATAAAGGGATTTGAGACTCTCGACAAGATTGCAGTACTTGGAAACAACAAGAGGGTTGCAGCAATCGGCAAAATGGAGTCATACTATTTTAGCGGTGACTACCGGCAGTCCCTCATTGAGGCAGAGACCATAATTGATTCATACAGCAGCAGTGGCGGCGGAGAGGGGCAGATAAAGGAGCTTGCAAGATCCTATAAACTGAAGAGCCTCATCCGTCTGGGAAGAAGAGAGGAGGCTGTTCCACTTATGGCGGAACTTTCAAAAGACAAGTCTACCGCAATAGGAGCAGAAGCCGCTTATATACTCATCCACGATGCATATGATGCAGGAGAGTTTGAAAAGGTAGAGCAGGAGACATTTGCCTTTGCCCAGAGCGGAACACCTGAGAGCTACTGGCTTGCCAAAGCCTTCATCATTCTTGGCGACTCATACGCCGACAGGGAGAATTTTGAACAGGCCGAAGCCACCTTCAACAGCATAAAGGAGAACTACACTCCATCCGGGAATGACGATATTGGAGAGTTGCTCAAGATAAGATTGGACAAACTTGCCAAAATAATGGCTGCTAAAAACTCTAATAACTGATGACAATGAAAAGATATATATTGGCTATAATGTTGTGCAACCTGATTGGAGGTTCACTTTTTGCCCAGCAGATAATAGATCCTACAGTTGAGGTAACCCGCAATTTTGACGGAAAGATGATGAGTATCCACAAAAGTATGCTCAACACCTCAATAAATGACTCTTTGAGCTCTTTTGATCTCAATTTCAGCTACTCCATCTTTGACAAACAGTACAAGGACCTATACGAATTTTCACCACTCCCGTCGGCAAAGCTTCACGGAAAAGTTGATGAAAAATATCCGGTTCTGCTGGTCAAGGCCGGGATAAATGCCCCGCTCAATCCTTACGGAGAGCTCTATTTCCAACCAAGGATGAAAGCGGGCAACAGAGTTGTTCTGAGCAGCAATTACAACGGATTCTGGGGCAACTTGCCTCTGGAAAATTTCAATTCAGAATACAGGAGCGAAAAATATGACCAATACAAGATCAATGGTTCAAGCTCATCATTTGGATTGAATGGCTCATACGGATACAATTGGGGGCAGGGAGAACTTAACCTTAAACTCCACTTCAATTCAGGATTCAATACCTACTACGGTTATCTCTTCAACCCTCAAGCAGAGGATAACCACCTGTACTATGGCTTTTCTGATGAGAGGTCATATATGAAAGAGAATTCTGCACACCGTTTTAATAAAGTTGGAGCAGAGTTCAATATAGCATCCGTGGATGCAGGCGGCAAGGGGGCAAAATTCAACTACAGGCTTGAGATAAAGTATCTCAACACTTCCGACAAGCTTACCGGCAGTACTGCCATAAATTACGGCAACGGCGATAACAATAAGTTGGGAGAGAACCTTATCCAGGCAAGCGGAGAATTGGGGCCTACCTTTGGCAAGTACAATAAATTCTCCATCGGCTTCAACTCAGAAAATGTACTTTATAACGGCTTACAGGAGTACAAGTACGGACTCTATGAGATTGCCCCGCAATATACCTTTGATATGGGCAGATGGCATATCAATGCAGGTATAATATTATCGGGAAGATATAAGAGCAAGGATGATACCGACAAGTACCATACACCGGTATTTGCCAAGGCTGACATTGCATACGAACTCGACAAGGAGAACCTCTGGATCTATGCAAAAGTTGACGGAGCCAACATAACCAACAGATATTCTGCCATTCTCGAAGATAACAGATGGATTTCTCAGAGCAGTGACCTCAAGGCCACTTCGATTCCATTGAGAGTAAGGGGTGGAATAAGGGGACAGATCCACAACAAATTGAGCTACAATGTCAATGCCTGCTACACAATCTATGAGGGGTTAATTCAGTTTGTAGGAGCAGAACCGGACCCAAATGCACCTATCGGGACAATACCGGACAACCGTCTCTATGCAGTCTACTCCAACCACAGGGAGTTCTCGCTCGGAGCCTCAATCAACTGGAAAAGCAAAGATTTTGAAGCAGGTACATCTGTAGAGTATTCAAACTATACCGACGGCAAGAAGAGTACACTTGCCAACGGGCACAAACCATTTGGATATGCCCCTTTCAAATGGAACCTTCACGCCCTCTACAACTACAGGTCACGCGTATTTGTGGGCATAACCTCGCAATTCAGATCAAAGACTCCTGTTTGGTCAAGGCTCTATACCACAGAGGAGTGCTTCATCTCACCTATGCTCAACCTCGGCATTGAGGCAAGGTATGCCGTAAACCGCACAATTACCCTTTTTGTGAAGGGTGAAAACCTTCTTGACAATACTCTCCAATACTATCCGCAATATATCGAAAAAGGTATAAGTTTTGGCGGCGGCTTATTGGTTAAATTATGATTTTTTTGTATCTTTGTGTGTTAAAAATTTTTAAGACACAATGAGCGAAATAGAGAAAGAACAGAGTATCAACAATGGTGGTTATTCGGCTGACAGCATCCAGGTACTGGAGGGTTTGGAGGCGGTCAGAAAACGTCCGTCGATGTATATCGGAGATGTGGGAGTCAGAGGTCTTCACCATTTGGTTTATGAGGTGGTCGACAACTCAATAGATGAGGCGCTTGCTGGATATTGTACAGATATTGAAGTTACTATAAACAAGGACAACTCCATTACCGTCAAGGATAACGGTAGAGGTATTCCAACCGGCATACACGAGAAGGAGGGACGCAGTGCACTCGAGGTTGTGCTTACAGTTCTGCACGCAGGAGGTAAATTCAGCAAAGACAGCTACAAGGTTTCAGGAGGTCTTCACGGAGTGGGTGTTTCCTGCGTAAATGCACTTTCCATCCACCTTTCAGCAGAGATCCACAGAGAGGGAAAGATATTTGTACAGGAGTATTCGAAGGGTGTTCCGCAATATGCAGTAAAAGTCGCAGGGGAGGCTTCTGATACAGGTACAATAATCACCTTCAAACCGGATCCTGAAATCTTTACAGCATCAACAGTATACAATTACGATATTCTCGCAACCCGCTTGCGTGAACTTGCATACCTCAACAAGGGAATCAAACTTACCATTGCCGATTTGAGGGAGCAGGAGAGTGACCAGGAGGATGCCGACGGAGAGGAGATCCAGCCTAAAGAGAGAAGGGAGACCTTCTTCTCGGAGAGCGGACTCAGGGAGTTTGTCTCATATCTTGACGGCACCCGCGAGAAATTGACAGAAGCTCCTATCTATCTTGAGACAGACAAGACCGGCATCCCAATTGAGATTGCAATGCAATACAATACGGGTTTCTCGGAGAATATCCACTCGTATGTAAACAATATCAACACAATTGAGGGAGGTACCCACTTGAGCGGATTCAGAAGAGGTCTGACAAGCACATTAAAATCTTTTGCCGAGAAGAACGGTTACCTTGCAAAACTCAAATTTGATATCGACCCTGCAGATTTCAGGGAGGGTTTGACTGCCGTTATCTCAGTTAAGGTTGCAGAGCCTCAATTTGAGGGACAGACAAAGACCAAACTGGGCAATAGCGAGGTGATGGCTGCCGTATCACAGGCAACTTGCCACGCATTGGAGATATATCTTGAGGAGAACCCAAAAGATGCCAAAAGCATTATCGACAAGGTTATCCTTGCAGCCACAGCCCGTCACGCAGCCCGCAAGGCAAGGGAGCTTGTACAACGCAAGACTGTTATGTCTGGAGCAGGACTTCCCGGCAAATTGGCCGACTGTTCCGACAGGGATCCTGAAAAGTGCGAAATCTTCCTTGTGGAGGGAGACTCTGCGGGTGGTACAGCAAAATCAGGCCGTGACAGGAGATTTCAGGCAATATTGCCATTGAGAGGTAAGATTCTGAATGTGGAGAAGGCTATGGACCACAGGGTATTCGAGAGTCAGGAGATCAGAAATATCTTTACAGCTCTTGGTGTTACAATAGGAACCGAAGAGGATAGCAAGGCTTTGAATTTGAGCAAGCTCCGTTACCATAAGGTGATAATTATGACCGATGCCGATGTGGACGGAAGCCACATCACCACACTTATCCTGACCTTCTTCTTCCGCCATATGCAGGATCTCATCAAGAACGGATATGTATATTGCGCAACTCCTCCGCTCTATCTTGTAAAGAAGGGAAAGACCGAGAGATACTGCTGGACAGAAGAGGAGCGCAAGGCTATTGTAAACGAACTTACAGGCGGTACTGAGAAGGGTGTTCATATCCAGCGCTACAAAGGTCTTGGAGAGATGAACGCAACACAGTTGTGGGATACTACAATGAGTCCGGAACATAGAATTCTCCGTCAGGTCAACATTGAAAATGCTGCTGAGGCAGACAGAATCTTCTCAATGCTTATGGGAGATGATGTGCCGCCAAGAAGGGAATTCATTGAACAGAATGCAAAATATGCAAATATCGATGCATAACAGGGCACATAAGAGTCTGCTAAAATTTGCTTTCCTGCTATTTTTCATAGCGGGAAATGCTCTTTTATGCCAAGCCGGAACCACCGTGAAGAGAGATAAGGAGTTCACCATCTCCATCAAGAATCTCTTCAAAGGATTGAAGAGGTGCGAAGGGGTAGCTCCAGTAAAGGTATCCGAGCCTCTGCAGCCTCTCTCATACTGCAATCAGGCAGGTTTGACCTGGGAGAGTCTCCACACCCTTGGAGCCTACCCGATTGAACCCATTTACGATGAGATTGAGTATGCTGACTTCAGTGAGCTTCCTCGGGAATATGAGATCTGGAATACAGAGATCAACCCATATAATGTCTCTCTTGTGGATATGGCCGATACTGTAAAACTGGATGTGGGCAACTACTGTCCCCCTTCAAGGAAGCACGTCACATCAAATTTCGGATTCAGAAAATGGCGTTTCCATTATGGCATAGATCTCAAGGTGCATAAAGGTGATACTGTAAAGTGCGCATTTGACGGTGTTGTAAGGGCAACCCGATATGACCGTCGAGGTTATGGCTACTTTACAATTGTAAGGCACAATAACGGACTTGAGACCATATACGGCCATATGTCAAGATTCATAGCCCACGTTGGAGATACCCTTAAGGCGGGTGATGCTATAGGAATGGGCGGTTCAACCGGAAGATCCACCGGATACCATCTCCATTTTGAGTTCAGGTATCTCGGCAATCCTATCAACCCCAACGACATAGTAGATTTCGAGAACCATACCGTAAAGAACAGGGTATTCATCCTCTCGGCTGAAAATTTTGAGTATAAGAAGGAGATTGACAAGATAAGGTACTGGACAATCAGACCTGGTGACACATTGGGACGCATTTCCCAGAGAACCGGAGTTTCAATCTCAAAGCTATGCTCGCTCAATGGCATAACAAGACAGACAATCCTGAGAATCGGCAGGAGAATAAGATATACCTAAAATACTGCCGGTAAATGAATTGGAGAGATTTTCCAAATAATGAAATTGTAATAATAAATTTAAATATACACTATTATGGATATTTTTGAAAGAATTAAAAAAGACGAAGGTGGTCCTCTAGGACAGTACAGAAAAAAGGCTCACGGTTACTTTATGTTCCCTAAACTTGAGGGAGAGATTGGACCTTATATGACTTTCAACGGCAAAAAGGTACTTGCCTGGACATTCAACAACTACCTTGGCCTTGCAAATGATCCTGAGGTTAGAAAAGTTGATGCAGAGGCTGCTGCAAAATGGGGTCTTGCATATCCTATGGGTGCCAGAATGATGAGTGGCCACACTTCACTTCACGAGCAACTTGAAAGAGAGTTGGCTGAGTTCGAGTGCAAGGAGGATGCATATCTGTTCAACTTCGGATATCAGGGTATGATCTCAACTATCGACGCACTTGTTACCCGTCACGACATTATCGTATACGATTCAGAGGCTCACGCTTGTATTATGGATGGTGTACGTCTTCATATGGGACAGAGAATTGTATATCCTCACAATGATATTGAGAGATGCGAGAAGGCTCTTCAGAGGGCAACCAAATTGACTGAGAAGACCGGCGGTGGAATCCTCTTGATCACAGAGGGTGTATATGGTATGACCGGTGGTTTGGGCCGTCTTGACCTTATCTGCAAATTGAAGGAGAAATATAACTTCAGAATCCTTATCGACGATGCTCACGGCTTTGGCTGTATGGGTCCTAACGGTAGAGGAACATCTGAGCACTATGGAGTAATGGATCAGGTAGACTTGTACTTCGGTGCTTACGCAAAATCTATGGCTTGTATCGGTGGTTTCGTTGCAGGTGACAGAGATATCATCAACTATTTGAGATATAATCTCCGTTCACAAATCTATGCAAAATCACTCCCTATGCCTATCGTAGAGGGCTGTTTGAAGAGACTTGACATCATCAGAAAAGGTCACGACAAACGTGAGAAACTCTTCAAGATTACCAGAGCTCTTCAGGATGGTTTGAGAGAGAGAGGTTTCGACATTGGAGTTGCTGAGGCTTGTATTACCCCTGTATTTATGAAGGGTGATGTTCCTGAGGCTACCAATATGCTTATCGACTTGAGAGAGAACTACGGTATCTTCTGCTCTTGCGTTGTATATCCGGTTGTTCCTAAAGGTGTGATTATGTACCGTCTTATCCCTACCGCAATGCACGAGATGGAGCACGTTGAGTATACACTCAAGGCATTCGAGGAGGTTAAGAAGAATCTTGAGGCCGGCAAATATAAAGGTTCAACCGATATTCAGGATATGGCCATCAACTAATAAACTCCACACCAAAAAGAGAGTTTGAAGATATTCTACGAATGTTTATAACACAGTAAAAGAGGGGTGGATCGGTTATATCATCCCTCTTTTTTACTATCCCTACAGTATAATGAAAAATAAAGTAGCAATCATAACAGGAGCCAGCTCCGGTATTGGACTGGCAACTGCAAAGGAGTTTGCATCAAGAGGTGCCTGCGTGGTTCTTGCGGCAAGAAACAGTTCAAAACTTGAATCAACAGTTGAGGAGCTCAACAGCAAATATCCTGGAGATGGTGGTAAGAGCAATTTTCTTGCAGTTACGGCAGATGTAACAAAGGAGGAGGATTGCAAGAGACTAATTGAGGAGTGTGTAAACCGTTTCGGCAAAATAGATATCCTTATAAACAATGCCGGAATCTCAATGCGTGCAATGTTCAGGGATCTTGATTTGAGCGTCATCAAAAATCTGATGGATGTAAACTTCTGGGGAACTGTATACTGCACCAAATATGCCCTTCCATACCTGTTGGAGAGTAAAGGTTCGGTTGTTGGAGTGATCTCCATTGCCGGATTCAAGGGATTACCTGCAAGGACAGGTTACTCCGCTTCAAAATTTGCCATCTATGGATTCCTCGACACATTGCGCGTAGAGCATCTTCACGATGGCCTTCACGTGATGATCTTTGCCCCTGGATTCACAACATCCAACATCAGGAATGTAGCTCTTACCGCCGACGGAAGCCAGCAGGGAGAGACCCCTCGCGACGAAGATAAGATGATGAGCGCAGAGGAGGTTGCAGCAAGAATGGCCAAAGGTATAAAGAGAAGGAAATCGCAGATTGTCCTTACCCCTATCGGCAAACTGACTGTATGGCTCAACAAATTCTTTCCAAGGCTGGTTGACAAGCTTGAGTATGAGTATATGAAAAAGGAGCCCGATTCTCCACTCAAATAAGAGCTGCCCATAATTCATCTCGCAGTAACATTAGATACTCACCCTTAAAAGTGCAATAATATGAGAAAAATTGTTTTTTTAGATTCAGATACAATAGGTGAAGATATATCATTGGACCCCATCTCCCAACTTGGAGAGTTCATCAAATACCCATACACCGCACCCGAAGAGGTTTTTGAGAGAATCAAGGAGTGTGATGTCATAATTACAAACAAAGTAATCATAGGCAAGGAGCAGATTGATGCGGCCCCAAACCTCAAACTCATCTGCGTTGCAGCTACCGGCACAAACAATGTCGACATTCCATACGCTGAGAGCAAGGGTATTCCGGTAAAAAATGCTATAGGCTACTCAACTGAGAGTGTTGTACAGATCACCTTTACTTTGGCATTGGCCCTTGTAGGAAAGGTTGACTACTTCGACAATGCTGTAAAATCGGGCAAATACTCAAACGGCAAGCTCTTCACAGATGTCTCAAAGATCTTCTGGGAGCTCAAAGGTAAGAAATATGGAGTTGTAGGACTCGGAAATATCGGTTCAAAGGTGGCCAAAATTGCAAGCGCCTTTGGTATGGAGGTTGTATACTACCCTACCAGCGGCATCGCCCATTCAGATGAGTATGAAGCTGTAGACCTTGAAACCCTTATGAAAGAGTGTGACATAATCTCTGTTCACGCACCCCTTAATGAGAAGACAAACAACCTTATCAGGTTTGAGCACCTCAAACTTATGAAAGAGAGTGCATACATTATCAATCTTGGCCGTGGCGGCATCATCAATGAGGAGGATCTTGTAAAGGCACTTAACGAGAACTGCATCGCAGGAGCTGGTGTTGATGTCTTCACAAAAGAGCCGCTTCCAAAGGAGTCGCCATACTTCAATGTTAAGGAGAAGAGCAAGATAATCCTCACTCCTCACATTGGATGGGCCAGCCAGGAGGCAAGAGCCTGCCTTGTATCCAAGATAGCTGAGAATATCAGGAACAACTCCTGAACCCTCCGTATAAGAAGCAATTGGAAAAGTAGGTAGAGAATAGTAAAAGCAGGTGCACAAGCAGATGCACAATCAGATGCAAAGTGGTTGGGAACCGAAATCGCGGCTGTAGAGCGTATAGGGTTCCCAACCCGGTAAAATTTGAAGGGGTTGGGCCTGCGAAAGTGCCCTACAGAGCTTGTAGGGCACTTTCGCGGGCCCAGCCCTTTTGCAAATGATGGAGAGTTTGGTCTATTCAGTATTCTTTGCGGGAGTGCTGCTCAATTTTTTCAATTGCTCCTCAATAAGTACTTTTTCAATTGCTCCGTAGTAAATCTGTCTGCAAAGGAACTTGATAAAAAGAAAAATCCTCATAAATCACAGATTTACAAGGACTTGACAATTTATTTTCTTTCGTGCCCAGAACAAGACTCGAACTTGCACACCGATACCGGCACCACCCCCTCAAAGTGGCGTGTCTACCAATTTCACCATCTGGGCTTAGCGAGTGCAAATATAATCGGTTTTTCTGAATTGACAAAAAATTGATAAAAAGTTTCATCAACTTTAATTCTCTTTTTTGCATCACGAACAAATTTTGCCACTTTTTTGTTATCTTCGTAACTAATTTAACATAAAAATCTATAGCTATGGTGGATCTTTACGAAAAACAGATAAAAGAGTGCGAAGACCTTACTGATATTTGCGATATACTTACACAGGACAAAGAGTTTCAGAAAAATCTGAAGAAATATATCGACAACCCCTTTGATGTTGATATTGAGAGGGTGGCCAAAGGGGTCTTTACATTGGCAATAAGCAAGGCGGAGTCTCCTTCACTTGAAAAGCTGGATGCCACAGTTGCTGTTACAAGAGCCAACAATGAGGCTATCGGAAAATTGGCTTGCGCCGGAGCCCGCTATCTCACAACCAAAAATTCTGATGACAGGAGAATCAATGCATTGGGATATTTTACCTCAAAAAAGCATATAACATCTATGGCCTTTGACTGCAAGGGCGATACAATATATATTGTCGGAAAGGCTGAAGATGGAGAGTCGGTTAATGGGGATATGCTCAATATCTTTTCAAAAGCTATCGAGAATGAGATGATTACAAGTGCCCATTATATCTCATCAAACGGTCTTTTCCTCTCTCTTCTTGAGTCGTGTGCCCCTAATGGCCTCGGTTTTGATATCACCGGAGATGCAGAGATTGAAGACCGCGACTTCCTGTTCGGACAGAGCAGCTACTTTGCAGTTGTTACGGTGAATGATGAACAGGAGAATGATTTCGTTGACTTCCTCTTCAACAATGACATTCCTGTCACACTATTGGGCCACGTGACAAAGGGAGAGTTGAGGCTTGATGAGCTCTCTTTCGGCCATATTGAGGATTTTATAGAGTAACTACAATCAGCAGAAGATGTTTCAGGGAAATACATGGCAGATAATATCAGCTATACTGTATCTTATGAATATGGCTATAGCAATATACATTTCTGCCACTATGATTCTCCGGAAACAGGATCCTGTAAAGACACTTTCCTGGGTAACAGTGCTTATATTGTTGCCCTATTTTGGTGTTATATTCTACCTGTTCTGCGGACAGAACTTCAGGAAGAAGAAGATTTTCAGCAGAAAGGGAATTGCCGACTACAATATCAGGATGGCAGCCAGAAACAAACAGCTCGAACTTCTCAAAAAGAGGCCCGAACTTCTTGAAGAGGAGTTGGCTCCATTCAAGAAACTGATCTATCAGAACCTGCGCAACAGCAACACAATCATTGAAGACAACAACAAAATAGATTTCTTCTTCACAGGTAAGGAGGCTCTTGATGCAATGCTTGAGGAGATTGACAATGCTGAACACCACATCCACTTGCAGTCATATATAATTGTGGACGACAAAATAGGAAAGCTCTTTAAGGAGCGGCTCATCAGGAGGGCCAAAGAGGGTGTTGAGGTGAGAATCATTTGCGATGGTGTAGGCAGTATGTCGCTCAAACGCCCCTTTTTCGAGGAGATGGCAGATGCCGGAATTGAGGTGCTGGTCTTCTCCCCTATCAGGCTCTTCTCTCTAAAATCAAGAATCAACTACAGAAATCACCGTAAAATTCTTGTGATTGACGGCAAAACAGCCTTCTTGGGAGGAGTGAACATTGCCGACCGATACTACTACGGCAACTCTATAGGAGAGTGGCACGACACCCATATGAGGGTAAAGGGAGAATCCGTATTCTCGCTTCAGGCCTGTTTTCTTATGGACCGCCACTTCATATTGAGCAACAGCCTCAACTATAAGATAAGATTCAGAAAGAAATATTATCCGCCTCTCGAAATAGATGACAACCGCACATCTATAAATGGAAAACATCTCTACACACAAATAATATCGAGCGGCCCCGACAGTGACTGGTCGAGCATAATGCAGTGTTATTTCAGCGCCATAACCTTGGCCAAACACCATATCTACATTGTAACCCCATACTTCACACCTTGTGAAAGCATTCTGAATGCACTCAAGATTGCCTCGCTTGGGGGAGTTGATGTGAAGATAATGTTGCCTGAGAAGTCGGATACCAAGATTGCCCATTGGAGTACAATGTCATATATATCCGAACTGCTTGAGGCTGGAATCAAAATTTACCTCTTCAAGAAGGGATTCAACCACTCCAAGGTGATCAGTATAGATGGAAAGATGAGTATTGTAGGATCGGCAAATATGGATATCAGAAGTTTTGAACATAACTTTGAGGTGATGTCAGTCATCTATAACAGCAGTTGCGCCGAAATTATAGAGTCACAATTTGTCACCGACCTCAAATCTTGCAAACCTGTATATCCGTCAAAATGGAAAAAAAGGGAGAAGAGAGAGAAGATTGCAGAGAGTTTTGCCAGACTGTGGAGTCCTCTGCTGTAACTCTGCTTACTGAAAAGATTTAATATTGACAATAAAATAATTTGGACTATGGAGAGTAACAAAAAAAATTATGCATTGCCTATCGCAATGATGTTTGCCCTATTCTTTATGATTGCATTTGTAACAGGTCTGCAAAACCCTATGGGTATAATTATCAAATCACAATTTGAGGCCAGCAACTTTGTTTCCCAATTGGGAAACCTTGCCAATTTTATTGCCTATGCATTTATGGGAATCCCTGCAGGAGTGCTTCTGAGCAAGATTGGATATAAGAAGACTGCTCTTACAGCCATTGCTGTGGGCTTTATTGGAGTTGGAGTAACATTCCTCTCCGGAATGATGGGCAAAAGTGGTGCAGACGGATCTGTCGGCACTGGAATATTTGTTGTTTATCTTGCAGGAGCCCTTATCTCAGGCTTCTCGATGTGTATGCTCAATACAGTGGTAAATCCTATGCTCAACACTTTGGGCGGTGGCGGCAACAGAGGCAACCAGCTTATCCAGTTTGGAGGTTCGTGCAACTCTATCGGTGCCACAATCGTTCCTGTTCTTGTAGGATATCTTATCGGTGATGTGAGCCAAGCCTCCATTTCTGATGCAAACCCTGCTCTCTTTATAGCAATGGGCATCTTTGCATTGGCCTTCATCGTTCTTGGGACAATGGCTATTCCAGAGCCTTATATTGCTCAGGAGAACAAGAGTGGAAAGGATAAATACTCTCCGTGGAGTTTCCGTCATTTTGTATTGGGAGCAGTTGCCATCTTCATCTATGTTGGTGTTGAGGTGGGTATTCCTAATATTGCCAATCTCTTTATGACCAATGAATTGGGCATCGCAACAGCCGAGGCTGGAACAATAGTTGGAACATACTGGTTCCTTATGCTTGTTGGCCGTCTTGCAGGAGCCTCTATTGCAGCAAAAGTATCAAGCAGAAAGATGCTCTCTGCTGTATCTGTACTTAGCCTTGTATTCATTCTTATTGCTATCCTTTCACCACTTTCTGCAGAGGTGATGATGCCTGTCTTCAAGAGCGACATCTCATTCGGATATGTGGAGGTTCCTGTAAGCATAATGTTTTTTGTGCTTTGCGGACTCTGCACATCAGTAATGTGGGGAGGAATCTTCAACCTTGCAGTTGAAGGTCTTGGCAAATATACAGCCGCAGCCTCGGGTATCTTTATGATGATGGTTTGCGGTGGAGGTATTCTTCCTGCCATACAGGGTTGGATTGCCGATGTTACAAGTTTCATCAGCAGTTTCTGGCTTATCTTTGCAGGAATGCTCTACTTCCTCTTCTATGCATTGGCCGGTTCAAAGAATGTGAACAAAAATATCCCTGTAGAGTAAGCTCCACCAGTTTGTATGGTTTCTGAGTGAAGAGTGAAGGTAAAGAGTTAAGGTGTGATTTAATAGATTGGATTTTAATTTATCTGATGATAAAAATTGGAATAGAAGATCAATAATTGAATATTAACAAAACAGTTTAAAGATATGAAGAAGGATTATGTAGTCGGTGTGGATATAGGAGGACAAACCACCAAAATTGGAGTAGTTGACCGTACAGGAAAAATTATAAAGCAGACTGTCATCAACTCAAAATATGGAGCCAATGAGGCGTTGCTCTTTTTGAACGCGCTTTGCAATACAATCAGGGATCTCGCATCGGAGGTAGGTATGGAGAATATCCAGGGTGTGGGCATTGGTGCCCCTAATGGAAACTACTATACAGGTACCATTGAGGATGCTGCAAATCTTGAGTGGGGAAAAGGGAGGACAGTTCCATTGGCTGAAACTGTTTCCGGAGAGCTCGGAGTTCCCGTTACAGTAACAAATGATGCAAATGCTGCAGCAGTTGGAGAGATGACATATGGTGCCGCAAAGGGTATGAAGAATTTCATTATGATAACACTTGGAACAGGTGTTGGCAGCGGCATTGTCATAAATGGTGATGTGGTTTACGGCCACGACGGATTTGCGGGAGAGCTTGGCCACGTATCTGCCGTAAGGGAGAACGGACGCAGTTGCGGATGTGGCAAGAAGGGATGTCTTGAGGCATACGCCTCAGCTATCGGTGTTGCCCGCACAGCCAAAGAGTGGTTGGAAAAGAGCAATGTTCCAAGCAAATTGAGAGGTATTGAAAATATCACATCAAAGGATGTTTATGAGGCTGCAAAAGAGGGAGATGCCCTTGCAATAGAGATTTTTGACTTTACAGGCAAGATGCTGGGCCGCTCATTTGCAGATTTCGTCGCATTCAGCGCACCACAGGCTATAGTACTCTTCGGTGGACTTGCCAGGGCCGGTGAACTCATCTTCAAACCTGCAAAAGAGGAGATGGATGCAAACCTTATCTCAATCTGGAAGGGTAAAGTTGAACTTATTCCATCTGCCTTGAAAGAGAGTGATGCTGCAATTCTTGGTGCGTCTGCCCTCGCGTGGTAGAATGAAGTAACAGTACTGACAACAGTACTGCAAGAACACTGTTACCTATAAAGAGTGTTTCAATAAATATGGCATTCCATCTTTATTGCAACACTCTTCTTTTATAATGGCATAATGGTCCAAAGAGGATCATAAGTCATAAGAGAAGCTCAACAGGATTCTCCTTCCTACGCCTCTGGAGTAGCAATCCTCAACAGAAGTGGCGGTGGCTGTACGTTGCCGGTTGATTGACTCTCCAAGTATGTCATAGGCCCTGATTTCAACCAAAAACTTGCCGATTCGCTTGGATGCACGGGCATTCCAGTCACAGATATCATCGCCAAATCCCCTTGCATAGCCATCAAAATTTCTGTAACCGAAGTCGGTATATAACTTTACAACACGGGGGAACTCATATTCCAGCGAGAGTCCTGCTCCATAATCCCAGGTATTTACATTAGCCTCCTTGTCAATGGAGTAGTTGGCAATGTTCCTTGTTGCACCAATTGTAACTTCCGATGAAAAATTACCCCGTTCAAATCCCAATGCCATACTCCACTCAACCATTCCAAGGGTAGCCCTGCTCTCCTTAAAGCCGCTCGCTCCAGAATAAAATCTGTCGCCATCCTGATTTCCCCACAACTGTGCCATAAATGAGGTATAATCCAAACCTGCCAGATCAATTGGGGCACTCTCCAACTCTGCCTGATAGCTGTAATTTCTGCCAAACTCTGTAACGAGATCAAAATCAAGAGTAAGCTCACCTGAAGAGTCAAGTTCAAGATTCCTCATACTGCAGTTAAAAGAGAACTCCGATGCTGCCTTACTGGAGTTGACAGGAATTGAATATTCAACACCATCGGAATCAAACCATATAGCATCAACTATGCTGCGCGATACTCTCTCCAAGCCCAACTTCACATAGATAAAATTGAGATTTCTCCTGTTATTGAAATTATAATAAAGATTCAGCCCATTGCTGAACTCAGGCATAAGGGAGATATTGCCAAAACGGACAAATGCCGGGTCAGTGATATAAGGTACCGGAGCCAGTTGCTCCTCAGACACCGCTTGGGATTCACCGCTTAGGTTCAATATCAATGCACGGCCAAATTCACCTGCAAAACGGAAACTTGCAAAAGGCGACCAGTCCAGAAAATTTCTTCCCCCGCAAGCAGCTCCTTTGGCATCACCATCCATTGGCACAACCTTGCTGTAGGCATTTACCACCTTGACACCAGCCTGGATATCAATGTTCCGGAATTTATATTTTCCTGTAAATTTTGCACTGTTCTCAAAATATCTTCCCTTAATATCAGCTGACAGATACCCTTCCTTTATATTATAATTATATCGGTCGGAGAGTGTTGGCAAAAATCCTTCACTTGCCACTCCGCTTCTGAATGCCTGACGGGAACTTCTGAAGAGTGAGAGAACACTCTCCAAATCAGCGCCCAACGACCATCGGTCAGAGAGTGGTTCGGCGTATGTCAGTTCAAGAGAATACCCCCTCTCTCTACCCTTTGTGTCATAAAGATAGTCATTGAGAGAGAGTTCTGCGCCATCCGAATCTTTTATTATAGAGTAGTTTTTCTCCTCCCCATTCTCATTATCGGTATAGAGTATTGCATCAATGACCATTTTTCTGTCGGGATTTCCCAACTCCGACCATACCATATAGAGTTCGGTATCAAAATAGAGGTCATTTACCTTCGAATAGGAGTCGTACTCCGAATTGTTCAACATTTTGCCATTCTGCCAGGAGCCATTATCCCTATATATCTCCGCCTCAAAGAGACCTGCCGTAGAGTAATTCTCTCTTATATTCTTTCCGAATGCCAGATGTGGGGTAATGTCAAAGCTGAAGTTACGCTTTACTCCCGAGAGTTCAGCCTTGAGATCAACACCTCTGCGTTTGTTGAAGCCATTGTTGAGTTCTGCTGCAATGAGGTCAGACGCCCCATCCCTGAATGAGATTGTTGAGTTGACATCCTCCTCTTCCGACTCAACGGAGTTATAGAGGGCGCTTGCCTTAAATGAGAACCCCTTCATCTTGGTTATAGTGTAGTTCATTGCTACCCTCTGTCTGATTGCAAGCGAATCATCCAGACTCATAGAGCGTACCAGAATGGAACCTATTTTATCCAGATCAGATTTAAGAAGATATCCATCCAAATTGTGCAGGAATGGATAGCCGTCAACCCTGCTCCATTCACTCAATGTAGGAATACCTTTCTGTGAAAGCAGTTCCGCATTATCATAGAGTCCTTCAAACTTCTCATTGAAGGGAAATCCTACCCCTACACCTATACCTGCAGCCAATTTTCCTATAGATTCTTTATAGAGAAGGAGATTGAGGGTCTTTTCCGGATCATCCATATCAGCAACACCACTGTCTTCCTCAATTGAAGGAATCCTCTCGGTTACAACTACAATGCTTACAAGATGCGCCGGAATTGATTCAGCAGCTGTCTCTACATTATCAAAATAGTAGTTTAATCCATCTACCTTTATTTTTGTTACAGGTATTCCATCCACCTCAATACCGCCACCATCCGTCAATATGAACCCGGGGAGCTCCTCCAGAAGATCCCTCAGATTCCGCATATCCTCACCATAATAGGATGAACATCTGTAAACTAAAGCACCCAGATGAATCTCGACATCACTCTCTGTCCGGGTTGATTTTTCTCCCGAAGAGAGAAGAGATGGAGTAGAGGCATAGAGATTGCCTGCCGTAGGGGCAAAATGGAAGAGTACCGAGCAGAGCCACAACAGCACAACCTGCAATATCACTCGGAAACGATATGAATTCTTCCACTTCATAATACTCAAAATAAATAAAAAATTGACTATTTCACAAATAGTTTCTTTTATAAGTTTAACTAAAATTTTAACTACCTTTATGGCATAATATGGCGGATAGGATTATCCGTCATAACATAAAGCAGAATGGCAGATAAAACGAAAAATTCCAAGATATGAAAAAGATAATCTTCCTTTGCCACGGCAATATATGCAGAAGTCCGATGGCAGAGTATGTAATGAAAGATCTTGTTAAAAAGGCTGGAGCCGGAGAGCAGTTCCAAATCTCCTCCGGAGCTGTATCGACTGAAGAGATCGGGAATGACATCTACCCTCCGGCACAGCGCAAACTGCGGGAGAAGGGTATTCTTTTCGGCCACCACAGTGCACATAAAATAACGCCGTCTGAATTCAGGGAGCAGGACCTTGTTGTTGTAATGGACCGCTCCAATCTCAGACTGCTCAAGAGAATAGTGGAGGATTATGAGTCGGCAGAGCCGGGCAACTCACTCAACGGTTCGGGAATTGTTGGAAAGGTTCACCTTATGATGGAGTTTGCAGGAGAGTCACGAGATGTTGCAGACCCTTGGTATACAGGTGATTTTGAACAGACATATCAGGATGTTGTTGCAGGATGTTCAGCCCTGCTCAAATTGGTGAACAGATAGGATTATGAGCTCCACAAGACCCCACTTCAATATTCTTGACGGACTGCGCGGAGTTGCAGCTCTTATGGTTGTATGGTACCACATCTTTGAAGGATTTGCCTTTGCAGAAGGTTCGTCCATCGGCTTCTTCAACCACGGGTACCTTGCAGTAGACCTCTTCTTTATGCTCTCCGGATTTGTAATAAGTTACTCATACGACGACAGGATGGGCAAAGAACTTACCATTGGAAAATTCATCAAACGGCGTCTTGTACGTCTCCATCCGATGGTAATAATGGGAGCGGTTGTAGGTATGATTGCATTCCTGATACAGGGAGGTATCAAATGGGACGGTTCAGGCAACTCTGCAGGTTGGATAGTGACAGCATTTGTTGCCGCTCTCTTCCTGTTTCCGGCCTGGCCCGGCGCAAAATATGATATCAGGGGTAACGGGGAGATGTTTCCTCTTAACGGTCCCTGCTGGTCACTCTTCTTTGAGTATATAGGCAGTTTCCTCTATGCACTCTTCATCTGGCGGCTTCCAAAGAGATTTCTCACCCTCTTCTGTGCAGCTATGGGACTCATTCTATATTGGTTTGCCCTTACAGACCAGTCGGGATATGGAATGATAGGGGTCGGATGGACACTCGACGGCGCCAACTTTTTTGGTGGATTGATAAGGATGCTCTTCCCGTTCACTTTGGGAATGGTACTGTCGAGAAATTTCAGGCCAACAAAGGTCAAAGGGGTATTCTGGATTGCGGCACTGCTCCTCTTCATACTCTTCTCCGTTCCATTTATTGAGAGCAGAGGAGGTATCCCATTCAACTCAATATATGAACTTGCCATAATTTCAATTGCATTTCCTCTAATTGTATGGTTTGGAGCCTCTGATACCATCACCTCCAGACTCTCCCTTTCAATCTGCAAATTCCTTGGAGACATATCATATCCGCTCTACATTACCCACTACCCTGTAATGTATCTCTTCTACAGCTGGCTGATAGAGAAGCGGCTCTATACACTGAGTGAAACCTGGCCTGCAGTTATATTGGCAATTGCCCTCTCAATAACCATCGGCTACCTCTCAATGAGGTTCTATGAAACTCCTGTAAGGAGGTGGCTGTCAGGTAAAATAAGATAAGGCAATATGGAATGGAATAGAATCAGATAAGAAAAATAAGAAATTTTAATCTCTGCATTATGAAGATACGCCCTCTCCTTGTTATAGTTGCCGCAACAATGCTGCTCCTTATACTCCCGACAGATACACTTATGGCCGGTAACATTGTATATGGCAAAAAATCAAGAGCAAAAAAGGAGAGTATGGCAGTCCCGTACTATCTCCAAAAGCCGCAATCTTCACTTACAGGGTGGGATTTTATGCTCCGTATCGACAATATGGAGTTCTGGCAACGGGAAGATCTTATTGTAGAGGAGATTCTCAAGGGAAATGTCCCTTCCCAGCTCAGGCAGTTCAGGAAGATTGTCTTCAAAACTGCGGTAGTTGACTCAGTCGGAATTCTGCAGAAACCTCATAAGATTGAGATGTGGGTCTTGCCCGACTACCTCACAATAGGAACCGACGACAACTTTGTAAGGATGCCGATGGGTCCCCTTGCCGCACAGAGAATTGCAGACTCCCTGTTCTGCATCTTGCCGACAACCTATCTTGTCGACCGTATAGCAGAGGCATCAGAAGGTCATATCGGCTTTTTTCCATTCAGGCCTCTTGGCGACAGAAACTGCTGGCCTATTGTCTTTCAGGACAACAATAATGCTATAAATGCCCTCTATAAAGTGAAGGGATACAAATTTGGAGAGTTCATCTCCGGACTGAAGAAGGATGTTGTGCTAACCTGGAAAATCCATACTGAGCCGGGGCTCGAAAACAGGGTTGCCATCTATGGCTGGCACCATCCAGACGGTACATTTGTACAGCCACTATATGTAAGGCACGTCAATTACTATGTCGACTACAGCCACGGCATCAGACTAATCTACCGCACTATAAAAGTTGACGGAAAGGAGTATGACGCACGGGAGATTCTTGAGTCGCCGGAGCTCTACAGACTGCTCAGCGACGAGCCCCTTCATCTCAAGAAAGCCTCATATGAAGGATTTCCCCGATATATCAGGGAGAGATAATGAATCCTTATCCAGGAAATGCCTCCGTAAAATGAGAATAATTCCTGCCATTTGCTATAACACTCCCCTATTCGTATCTTTGCGGCTCAATTTATTTTAAATAATCTTCTATATGGTTTCAGTAGACGGTCTTACGGTAGAGTTCAGCGGCACAACACTTTTCAAGGATATCTCCTTTGTAATCAACGATAAAGACAGGATAGCACTTATGGGCAAGAATGGTGCAGGCAAATCCACATTGCTCAAGATTCTGGCTGGGGTAAAGAGTCCGAACAGGGGAAAGGTTACAATTGCCGACGGTGGTAAAATTGGCTATCTTCCACAGCATCTTATGGTAGAAAATGGCAGGACTCTCTTTGAGGAGGCCTCTCTCGCATTTGAACATCTCTTTGAGATAGAGAGGGAGATTGAGAAACTCAACAATGAGTTGACAAGCCGTACAGATTACGACAGCGATGACTATATGTCCCTAATCGAGAAGGTAACCTCCCTATCTGAAAAATTCTACAGGATAGACCTCACCAACTATCAGGAGGATGTGGAGAGGACATTGATGGGATTGGGGTTTGTCAGAAGTGACCTTACCCGACAGACTTCAGAGTTTTCCGGAGGATGGAGAATGAGGATTGAGCTGGCAAAGATCCTGCTGCAGAAACCCACGCTGCTCCTGCTTGACGAGCCTACAAACCATCTTGATATTGAATCCATCGAGTGGCTTGAGGATTTTATCATCAACAGTGCCAACTCTGTAATGGTAATTTCGCACGACAAGGCCTTTGTTGACCATATAACCACCCGCACCATAGAGATTACTATGGGCAAGATTTACGATTATAAGGTAAACTACTCAAAATATCTGGAGCTAAGAGCTGAACGCCGGCAGCAACAACAGGCTGCATACGATAATCAGCAAAAGATGATAGCAGAGACCAAGGAGTTCATTGAGCGGTTCAAAGGAACATACTCCAAAACAAATCAGGTACAGTCAAGGGTGAGAATGTTGGAGAAACTGGAGATTCTTGAGGTGGATCCTGAAGACAGGAGCGCCTTGAACCTGAGATTTCCACCTGCTCCACGTTCCGGTTCATATCCTGTTGTAACTCACGAACTCTCAAAATCCTATGGCGACCACAAGGTCTTCGGCAATGCCTCAATTACCATTGAGAGGGGAGATAAGGTTGCTTTTGTGGGAAAGAACGGCGAGGGTAAATCCACAATGGTCAAAGCCATTATGGGAGAGATTGACTTTGGAGGGGAGCTGGCACTCGGACATAACCTCAAGATAGGTTATTTTGCCCAAAATGAGGCATCGTTGCTGGATGAGGAGAAGACAGTTTTCAAGACCGTGGATGATGTTGCCGTGGGTGACATACGCACAAAATTGAGGGATATCCTTGGAGCATTTATGTTTGGCAAGGATGATTCCGAAAAACTTGTAAAGGTTCTCTCAGGAGGTGAAAGGACAAGATTGGCAATGATAAAGCTCCTACTTGAACCTGTCAATATGCTTATCCTTGATGAGCCTACAAACCACCTCGATCTCAAGACTAAAGATATCCTCAAGGAGGCACTCATAAATTTCGACGGCACCCTGATTGTTGTTTCACACGACAGGGATTTTCTTGACGGTCTTGTAAGCAAAGTTTATGAATTCTCAAACAAGAGGGTGATTGAACACCTCGGTGGTGTTTACGATTTCCTTGAGAAGAAGAAAATGGATAACCTCCGGGAGATTGAGAGAAAGAGGGAGACATCTGCTATATAACAAGCATATTACTGAAAGTATACATATACGGCATCTTCTACAAGGTCTTCGCAGAATATCACGAACAACAATTTCAGCAATCCTTCATACTATATTCCTGACAATTAACCTTTTTAATTGTATAATTAGAAAAAAAAGGTTAAATTTGGCCACAAGCTGAATTGCGTACAGCAAGCAAAATTTGCTATAAATATCCTAGTGCGGTTTTAGAAATAATTACTATGAAACGTCTCCTTTTTCTGATTGCCTGTCTACTGTGTGCCGCATCTTATGCCCAGACACCCGTATATCTTACCAAGACTTACAAGCCGGTGGAGAGTGAATACTATGATGCGTACTCTTCTCATGAAATCCAAGGTGGTGATATCTGGAACAACTGCTTTGTTCTGGGTGTGATAAACAATTATTGTGGCCGTGCGGTATTCAATCTGGGAGGCAAAT
>JAZNXX010000054.1:0-47117 GCA_045594125.1 Candidatus Egerieisoma sp. | reverse complement strand
AGGTTATGATGGATGGACAGATCTTTACATTTTTATAATTAAACATTTGACTACTAAAACATTTTATACTATGAAAAAGGGAATTAGACAAAAACTTCTTTTACTTGTGGCATTTCTAACATTTACTACAATTTCATCTACAGTTTCTTATTGTCTGGATGATGATGGATTGACATATTCAGCAAGGGCGCATAATCTGCCACCAAAGTGTCCTATGTGCGATGTACCTGATACATTTGTACCAGATTACTCTGACTGGGAAGAATTTGGATATGTAACATACACTTGCAGTTTTTGCGGCTATTGGCTTGTATTTTACACATATAATTGATCTCGACTGGTGGTTTAATTACATTGAAAATGTATGCATTTAAAATTATGAGAATTATCAAAATACTGTTTTTTGCGATTTCAATAATTTCTATTGTAAGCTGTAACAGCCGTCAGACGGGTCAATCTTCGGTGGAGGTCATTGATTTTGTTGATGCGCTTGATAATGTGGAAG
Source organism: Candidatus Egerieisoma sp. (assembly GCA_045594125.1). Lineage (GTDB taxonomy): Bacteria > Bacteroidota > Bacteroidia > Bacteroidales > UBA932 > Egerieousia. The sequence continues at coordinate 46,612 of JAZNXX010000054.1, read as the reverse complement.
AGGTAATGCTCAGTGATTACTTTTCATCAATAAAATATACCCCCATTGAAACACGGGATTCGGTCTTAATAAAATTTATCAGTACTACTTTTGAGACTGATGGCGACGTAATGTTTATTCCATCAGGAAACTTTCAGGAAACAGTCTATATATTTGATAAAGAGGGTAAATATATCAGAAATATCGGAAGAAAGGGGCGCGGTCCAGGCGAGTATCTGGCTGTAAAAACAATTAAATACTTACCGGATTCTGATATAGTTATGATTGTGGGGGGCACTAAAGCTACATTCTACTCCTATTCAGATGGGGTATGCATAAACCAGCTGGATGTGGCAGATTTTTTTGACCGGTCAAAAGATGTTGTACAGCATCATCGGGGAATGTCGAGTTTAATGCAGAATATCAATGCCAGGTCGTTTATTCTACATCAGGACCATTTGTATGTAATAGCTGCAGATAATACTACCTTTGAGCAGTTTTTATTGATCTTTAACTCCAATATGGCACTTTCATCAAAACTTGACTTAGGTAAAACCTCCCTGCAGCTGGGCATACCTCTGGTAAGTGTTGGCTCACTTTATCTGTTTAATGGAAAAGTAAATGTGGTCAGTGGGCTTTACGATACAATTTATACCTATGAAGATAATAGACTTGTACCTCATATAGCATTTGATTATGGAGGATATAATTCTACTCACTCCACACCGCTGAGAAATAGAAATGCTTTTTTTAGTAAGAAGACTCAGGCGCTTATGAGCGAAATGTTCCAGGCCTCTTCATCTTACTTTGAATCAGATAATTATTTCATTGGCACAGTTTATATTCCAAGCAGTGTTGCCAAATATAATGGAATGACATCTAAATCTAACTTTGTTTACGACAAACATACAAAACAGAGCCGAATCCTCAGATATTCCAATGAAGTTGGATATGGGGGATTTATAAACGATATCGATAAAGGAATGCCTTTCTGGCCGGATAAACAGATAGAAAAGAACCTCTATCAATTTGTTGATGCAGGTACTTTTATTGAAATGAGCAGGAAATTCAACTCCCCCGAAATGAAAAAGGTTGCCGCCTCTCTTACAGAAGAGAGCAACCCTGTTATGGTGACGGTTACTCTGAAGTAGAGGTTATGATGGATGGAAAATTGTCAAGGGATGAGAGATGAGTGAGGGCAACGTAACCTCTCTCCCATTAACCATCCCCATTTACCATCACCTGTCCCTCATCAACCATTTACCATCACCATCAACTATCTTCCTCAGCCATCTCCTTGGGCCCTCAAGCACAATAAATGCCGCCAGAAAGAACACAAAGTACATCGGCGTGCTTAGGGTTGCAACCAATGAGAATTAAAGATTGTATTATTTTACGAACTATTGTCTCATAGAGCAGAGAAGGGGAATGAGGATATCTATTTGCAAAATGGTTGGCTCATTAGCATTAGCCTATGCACTATTTGCAAAAGGGTTGGGCACGCCGATGTGCTCCACACGCTCTGTAGGGCCGATTTGAATTCCCAACCCCCAAAAATTTTACCGGGTTGGGACCCCTAGACGCTCTACAGCCGCGATTTCGGTGCCCAACCACTTTGCGCAACTTGGTGTAAGCGGGATTTACCTGCGCTACCTACTTGTCCCATTAATCTATGGAGGTAATTTTCCTGCTCCACCCCCTTGTGCCATCAACCGCAAGAAAAATCTCCTTTCCACTCCCTTTCCTTGTGCCATCACCCGCAAGAAAAATCCCCTTTCCACTCCCTTTCCTTGTGCGATCACCCGCAAGAAAAATCTCCTTTCCCCGCCCTTTCCTTGCGCCATCAGCAACAGGAGGGGAATCTCCTTGCCTCTCCATTTCCTGGCCAAACTTCCTTCGTAGCAAACGCAGTTATGTTGCGATCTTCTTATGGAGCGGCCCGGGTGGACGCAGGGCAAATCGGTGTAGGTATGCGCACTCCTCACAAAGAGGTGCTACAGGCTCTGCAGAGCTTGTGGGCCTATCAGTCCCCACAGCCGTAGTGCCCCTCACCCTCCAGTTCCTCCTCTATTCTGAGCAGACGGTTGTATTTGGCTACCCTTTCGGTACGGCTTAATGAGCCGCACTTTATCTGGCCGCTATTTACGGCAACTGCCAAATCTGATATGGAGGTATCTTCAGTCTCTCCTGAGCGGTGCGATATGATTGCCGAATATCCGTTGCCAAGAGCCAGCCGGATGGTATCAAGAGTCTCCGTAATTGTACCTATCTGGTTGATCTTTATAAGAATTGCATTGGCATATCTCCCCTTGATGCCTTCGCGGAGATATTTTACATTTGTTACAAACAGATCGTCTCCTACGAGCTGGCATCTGTTGCCCAACCTTTGTGTGAGGACTTTCCAACCGTAGTAATCATCTTGGGCCATTCCATCTTCGATAGAATCAATCGGGTATCTCTCAATAAGAGATTCCAGATAATCGGCTTGTGCGTCAGATGAGAGTTTCGCCCCCCTTTCACCCTCAAAGATGGAGTAATCATAAATTCCCCCTGAGCTGCCTCTATCCGCTTTGGGTTTGAGATAGAATTCAGATGCAGCACAATCAAGCGCTATGGTTATATCCTTTGATGGTATATAACCTGCATTCTGGATTGCGCTCAAAATAAATTTCAATGCCTCTTCCGCATTTGGCAATGAAGGCGCAAAGCCCCCCTCATCACCTACAGCAGTGGAATAGCCTGCCCTCTTTAGAATATTCTTAAGGGAATGAAAGACATTTGCCCCCATCTCTATTGCCTCTCTCATAGATCTTGCACCAATTGGCCTTATCATAAACTCCTGAAATGCTATTGGTGAATCTGAATGGGCACCGCCATTGATTATATTCATCATAGGTACAGGCAAGATGTGTGAATTGACACCTCCTAAATAGCGGTAGAGCGGCTGATGAAGATAGGCAGCAGCGGCTTTTGCCACAGCAAGCGAGACGCCTAATATAGCATTTGCCCCCAATGAAGATTTGTTGCGTGTGCCATCAAGCGAAATCAGTACTCTATCAACCTCCCTCTGGTTAAGTACATTGGTTCCTATCAATTCTGGGGCAATTATGCTGTTCACATTATCCACAGCTCTCAAGACCCCTTTTCCTCCAACTCTTCCCTTATCGCCATCACGCAATTCAAGAGCCTCATTTTCTCCTGTAGATGCACCCGACGGAACTGAAGCTCTTCCCACAATTCCGCAGGTAAGCTTAACATCAACCTCGATTGTAGGATTGCCTCTTGAATCAAAAATTTCCCTTGCAAAAATATCAGAGATATACATAACAGATCATTTAAAAGTTTATTCAATAACAAAAGAGAAAACGGATTGTTCTATCGTCAAAAATGCGTATATTTATGGGCTATTTCCAAACATTTGCACAACAAACATAAATTACACATAATGAGACTATTAACTTTAGCAGCATTTTGCATTGCATCGGCAATTTCATTCAACGCAACTGCCCAACAGCAGTCAAATGCCAGCGACTCGCTGGCTATAGCTCAGGAAGATACTCTTGAGGCAGCAGGTAACGGAATGGGTCAGGAGTATAAAATTGTAAGGAGCCTCAAGGGGGCTTATCTGAATTCAAGCTGCGGTACCGACAGACTTGGAGGTTCAAAAATCGGTTTCATCAGCGAGGATATTCCGCTTAAGGTTACCGAAGGAAATGAGAGATTGTATAAAGTATTTCTGTCGGAAAACAGGTATGCCTATATTCCAAAGGAGATGGTGGCAGATACCACTATAACTGATACACTTGCACTTGCAACCTGTGCTTCGGAATCGGTAATGGTCTTTAATGAGGGAGACCACGACAGGATAAAGATCCGTCTTCCTTACAGAAAGCCATATATCATCAGGGAGAATTCAAATCCGAGACAATTGGTTGTTGAACTCTATGGCGTTCAGAACAACTCCAACTGGATGACACAATATCTCGACCTTAAGGTTGTGGAGAATGTTGAGGTTATTGAGAGTGATTCCGATATCACAACCTACATCTTTAACCTTAAAGGGGCATCATCGTGGGGCTATGCCGTAAAATATGAGAAGAACAATCTTACTATTGATCTAAAACATGCACCTGAGTTTACTTTGAAGGGGATGACAATCGGAGTGGATGCAGGCCACGGTGGTCCGGAGAGCAACGGCGCAATAGGACGCACAACAAAAGCAAAGGAGAAGGATCTTAACCTTGCAATGGCACATATTCTCAAGAGAATTCTTGAATCAAAAGGGGCCAAAGTTGTATTGAGCAGAAGTGAGGATGTGGGGATGACTATGAATGAGAGAAAAGAGAAGTTTCTTGAGAACAATATCGACCTTATGATCTCGATTCATTGCAATGCCGGAGGAGGTGCTGCTCACGGAACAAGTACATATTACAAACATATCCAGAACAGGGAGCTTGCAAAAACCATCCTGGAGCATCTTGTAGAGATTGATGGTGTCAATTGTTTTGGATTGATAGGCAATTTCAACTTTTCATTGAATGCCCCTACCGAATATCCTGCAGTATTGGTTGAGACGCTATTCCTCTCACACAAATGGGATGAGGAGCAGATTGTCAAACCTGAATTCCAGCAACTTATGATGAAAAAGGTGGCTGCCGGAATCGAAGATTACCTTAAAGAGTGCAAAAAAGCTGAGAAAAGAGCTGCAAGATAGGGTTGTTTATAATTTGGAAAGGATAACGGATACCAGTAAATTATGGAGTTCAAGATACATTCGTCATATAAGCCTACGGGCGACCAGCCTGCCGCAATAGAGAGCATAACCGACTCCTTCAGGAAGGGAAGCGGTTCTGTTACTCTATTGGGTGTGACCGGCTCCGGAAAGACCTTTACTATGGCCAATGTCATTGAACGGCTCAACCGTCCTGCCTTGATTTTGAGCCATAATAAAACGCTGGCAGCTCAGCTTTATGGCGAGTTCAAATCGTTTTTTCCAGAAAATGCGGTAGAATATTTTGTCTCCTACTACGACTACTATCAGCCTGAAGCCTATATGCCTGTCACAGATACCTACATCGAGAAGGATCTGAGCATAAACGATGAGATTGAAAAGCTCCGCTTGAGCTGCTCCAGTGCCCTGCTGAGCGGCAGAAGGGATATCATTGTGGTTTCAAGTGTCTCCTGCCTCTACGGTATTGGAAATCCTGCAGATTTTCACGAGAATACCATAACTATCAGACAGGGAGACTCCATAAGCCGTACAAAATTCCTTTACAGACTGGTGGAGAGTCTCTACAGCAGAAATGATGTTGAGTTCAAGAGAGGTACTTTCAGGGTAAAGGGCGACAGCGTGGATATCTTTCTTGCATACGGCGACAACGGATGCCGTGTTGTCTTTTTTGGTGATGAGATTGAGGAGATAGAGCTGTTTGATCCTGTCACACAGCAGAGTGTGGAATTTTTGAGCGAAATCTCCATCTATCCTGCCAATATTTTTGTAACTACAAAAGAGAGGACAAGGAGCGCTGTGAGGATGATCCAGGACGATATGGTGGCCCGATGCGAATATCTGCACTCCATTGGCAAGCATCTTGAGGCCAAAAGGTTGAAACAGAGGACTGAGTATGATCTGGAGATGATCAAGGAGATCGGTTACTGTTCAGGAATAGAGAATTACTCCCGTTATTTTGATGGAAGGGAGGCCGGTACAAGACCCTTCTGTCTGCTCGACTATTTTCCTGATGATTTCATAACCTTTATAGATGAGAGCCACGTTACAGTTCCTCAGATCAGGGCTATGTATGGTGGTGACCGCTCCCGTAAAGAGACGCTGATTGAGTATGGATTCAGACTTCCCGCTGCCGCAGATAACCGTCCCCTTAAGTTTGAGGAGTTTGAGGCAATAACCGGGCAGACCCTCTTTGTAAGTGCCACTCCTGCCCAATATGAACTGGAAAAATCGGAAGGTGTGATAGTTGAACAGGTGGTAAGACCTACAGGTCTCCTCGATCCGCCTATAGAGATAAGACCCACTGAGAACCAGATTGATGATCTGCTTGAAGAGATTACCTTGAGAGTGGAGAGGGATGAGAGGGTACTTGTTACAACTCTCACCAAAAGAATGGCTGAGGAGCTCGACAAATATCTCCAGAAGATGGGTGTGAGGTGCCGGTATATCCATTCGGATGTTGATACCCTCGAGAGAATTGAGATAATTGAGGATTTTCAGGCAGGAAGATTTGATGTGCTGATTGGAGTGAACCTGCTGAGGGAGGGACTTGATCTGCCACAAGTGTCGCTGGTGGCTATACTTGATGCCGATAAGGAGGGTTTTCTCCGCTCTGAGACTGCTCTTACCCAGACGGCAGGCAGAGCGGCAAGGAATTTGAACGGTCTTGTAATAATGTATGCCGATTCAATTACAGGATCTATGCAGCGCACCATAGACGAGACCAACAGGAGAAGGAAGAAGCAGCAGGAGTACAACCGGCTCCACAACATAACACCCCGTCAGGTCTCCAAACTTGAACGCAATGTTCTTGGCAAGACAAAATATACCGAGGAGTTTGAGAGGGATATTGATCTTCCAAGGCTTGAGGATCCCGCTGTCGGGAAGATGTCGCCAAAAGAGCTTGAGAAGGCTGTTTCAATGGCCAAAAAGGCGATGGAGAGGGCTGCTGCAGAGCTTGATTTTGTAAATGCGGCAAAATACAGGGATGAGATGAACAATTACAAACGGATACTGGAGAATAAAAAGTGATGATATGGAGCAGATACTTGCAAAATATAATGTTGAGGAGCGTGAACTTATAAAGAGCTCGTATGAGATTGCAGAGAGGGAGCTTGCGGAGTTGAAGAGGGGCAACAACCACCCTTTTATAGAGCATCCTGTTGGTGTGGCATCTATTGTAGCATCCGAAATGGGTCTGATGGCGGAGGCTGTGGCTGCGGTATTCCTTCACGAAGCCTCACGCCACAATCCTGAGATTATGCCGTTGCTGCGCAAACAATACTCAAAAGAGATTATAACAATGGTGGAGGGGTTGAACAATATCTCCAGAATTACCCCTAAGGAGACAAAACTTCAGGCCGAAAATTACCGCAAACTTATAATTTCATACTCCAAGGATCCAAGGGTTACCCTCATCAAGCTTGCCGACAGGCTGGAGATTATGAGGCATATGGAGTTTTTCCCAAAAAGCAGCATAATGCGTAAAATTACTGAGACCATTATGCTCTATGTGCCTCTTGCCCATCAGCTCGGACTATATAACCTTAAGAGTGAACTGGAGGATTTGTACTTCAGATATGCCCATCCTGAGAGCTATAGAGCCATCTCAAACAAGCTGAAGGCAACAGAGGGAGAGAGAATAAAGCTGATGGAGCAATTTATCAAGCCGCTTGAGGAGACCTTGAGCAAAAAATATAAATATAAGCTCAAGGCCCGTACAAAGACAGCCTGGTCGATCTGGAAGAAGATGCAAAAACAGGGGGTTCCGTTTGAGGGGGTATATGACGTATTTGCCATACGTTTCATTGTGGATGCTCCACCCGACAAGGAGAGCGAACACGCATACTGCTGGGATATCTTTTCTGAGGTTACCAAGGAGTACAAACAGGATAATAACAGATTGAGGGACTGGCTAACCAATCCAAAGAAGAATGGATATGAGTCCCTTCACATTACCGTTGAAAATAAGGAGGGGGCACATATAGAGGTGCAGATAAGGACAACCAGAATGGATGAGATTGCCGAGAATGGCCACGCATCACACTGGAGCTACAAAGGCATAAAGAGTGTTCAGGGTCTCGACAACTGGCTGAGCAATGTAAAGAAGATGCTTGAGAGCAATGATTCTGATCCCTATACAAACAACAATCTGTCGCTTGACGAGATATTTGTATTTACCCCGACAGGCGATTTGAAACAGCTTCCAAAAGGGGCTACAATTCTCGACTTTGCCTTCAATATACATACGAATCTTGGCGTCAAGTGCAGCGGAGCCAAGGTAAATGGAAAGATTGTATCCATCAGGGAGGAGCTCCATACCGGTGATGTGGTTGAGATAATGAGCAACAAGAACCAGAAACCCTCTGCAGACTGGCTGAATATTGTTGTCTCCTCCAAGGCAAGAAGCAGGATCAAGAGCAAGCTTAAGGAGGAGGAGGGCAAGTTGAGCAAACTCGGAAGAGAGACTCTCGAGAGGAGAATGAAGAACTGGAAGATGGAGCTCAACGACGATATCCTTGCCGATCTTACCAAACATTTCAAGATGAAATCGATTGGTGAACTCTGTATTGGCATCAATGATGAAAAGATTGACCTTCAGGAGATCAAGAACTACCTTACCTCCCGCAATGAGTCAAATGAGAGTGAGGGGCAGTCTGCCGAGAACGGTGTTGAGAAGGGATCCAATATAGTCACCTCAACCCGTATGAGGGATGATGATGATTATCTTGTAATCAACGACAAACTCGACAATATAAGTTTCAAGATGGCAAAGTGCTGTAATCCCATTTTTGGTGATGATGTCTTTGGATTTGTCTCTGCCACAGGAGGCATCAAGATCCACAGGATGTCGTGTCCCAATGCGGCACGTCTGCTCGAAAAATATAGCTACAGGGTACAGAAGGTGAAGTGGCGCCAGGTTTCAAACACCACTCGTTTCCAGACAGCCCTCAAGGTTATAGTGGAGAATGGCGACTCATCTATCAGCACAAAGGTAATCGACAGCATAAACCGCCAGTCTGCCCTTATCAGGGCATTCAGGTTTGAGGAGAGGGCATCTGGCAAAGAGGGTGATTTCAATATTATTCTGAGTATCTCTGTCAGCAATAATGGTCATCTCGACAGGGTTGTCTCTGATATCAAGAAGATTCGCAGTGTTAAAAATGTATTAAGGATTTCCGGCAATAATGATTAGTGAAGAGGCAACAGAAAATATAAAGAATATAAAGGAGGAGTATATCTCCATTGAGGGGGCAAGAGTCAACAATCTCAAGAATATCTCACTTAAGATTCCGAGAGACAAGCTGACCGTCATATCCGGCCTTTCAGGTTCAGGAAAGTCTTCGCTGGCCTTTGAGACTCTCTTTGCCGAGGGACAGAGAAGGTTTGCAGAGAGCCTCTCTTCGTTTGCACGCCAGTTTCTCGGCAGAATGTCAAAGCCATCTGTCGACAAGATTGAAGGAATCCCACCTGCCATAGCGATAGAGCAGAAGGTAAATACCCGCAATCCCCGCTCTACCGTGGGAACCAGTACCGAGATATATGATTACTTGCGTCTCCTCTTCGCAAAGATAGGACGAACATACTCACCTGTGAGCGGAAGGGAGATCAAGTGTGAGAGTGTGGCTGATGTAATCAAATATCTGAAGGGTATCGCTTCCGGCAGTGCAGTATATATTACAGCCCCTTTCGGATGGGAGGTGGCCGACCAGCGTGTAGAGAAGTTGCTCTCTCTAAAGGATTCCGGCTTTGGAAGGGTTTATCTCTACAAAAGGGTGTGCAATGGTTTGCAGGAGAGCGAATTCTCCCTCCTCGACGGTTCAGTGCAGAGAATTGATACCCTTTTGCAACAGATGGAGAGGTGGGCGGATTATGATGCACTTCTGCTTATAGACAGATTTATTGCTCCCGACAAAGATAAGATTGACAATGGTGAAATTGGAGACGGAGGAATCGGCAGTGATGAGCAGGCCCGTATGGAAGATTCATTGAGGAGCGCATTTTCTGAGGGTGAGGGGAAGGTAGTTGTGGTAACTGTCGGGAATGAAAGCTCTGTTGCCAGGTCATTTTCAACTGTTTTTGAGGCCGACGGGATGCTCTTTGAGAAACCTGCTGAGCTTCTTTTCAGCTACAACAATCCGCTTGGCGCCTGTCCTGTGTGCGGCGGCTCCGGTGTACTTTCCGGCATTGATGAGAATCTTGTGGTTCCCAATCCCTCCCTCTCTGTATATGAGGGGGCCATCGCCTGCTGGAGAGGCGAGATAATGAGCAAATATCTGAAAAAGCTTGTACTCAACTCATCAAAGTTCGGTTTCCCTATTCACCGTCCTTATGCCCAGCTCACCCAGGAGGAGAAGGAGCTGCTCTGGAATGGCAACAAATGGTTTACGGGAATCAATGAATTTTTTGATATTGTGGAGAGCATGAAGTACAAGATTCAGTACAAGTATATGCTTTCGAGATATTCAGGAAAGGCTACCTGTAAAAGCTGTCACGGTAGCAGATTGAGAAAGGAGGCGCTATATGTGAAGATTGGAGGCAAAAATATTGCCCAACTTATGGAGATGAGCATCTGCGACCTCTACAAATTTTTCTCGGAACTGGAGCTCGACATATATGAGAAGGAGATTGCAAAGCGTGCTGTCAAGGAGATTCTCAACAGACTCGAATATATCAATCTTGTAGGATTGGGTTATCTTACTCTGAGCCGTCCTTCAAATACATTAAGTGGAGGTGAAAGCCAGAGGATAAATCTTGTGAGTTCTCTCGGCAGCAGCCTTGTGGGCTCTCTCTACATATTGGATGAACCGAGCATTGGTCTCCATCCGCGCGATACGCAGAAGCTGCTGTCGGTCATAAAGAGGTTGAGGGATTTGGGAAATACAGTTGTGATTGTTGAACACGATGCCGAAATTATCTCTTCTGCCGACCATCTGATTGATATCGGTCCTTTTGCCGGAGTGTATGGAGGAGAGGTTGTCTATTCCGGAACAATTGAAGAGGGATTGAAGAGATGCCAGAGAGTAAGAAGCGGGGAGAAGAATGAGAAAGCACTTCACAATGAGGAGAATTCGCCACGGAGTGGAGAGTGTGCTGGAACCGGCTCGCTAACCCTTGACTACCTTGGTGGAATAAAGAAGATTGGTTCCGGCGGCCCCGTCAGGAGATGGCATCACAGCATAAAGTTGAAAGGGTGTATGGAGAACAACCTCAAGGGTATTGATGCTGAGTTCCCTCTGGGTGTACTTACAGTGGTTACCGGAGTTAGCGGCTCCGGCAAATCGTCACTGGTCGGAGATACCCTCTACCCTGCCCTGAACAAGCATTTCAACCAGTTTTCCGGAACTTCAGGTGCCTTTAAGGAGCTTTGCGGCGATCTTGGGCGGCTTGGTGCTGTTGAGTTTGTCGACCAGAACCCTATCGGCAAGTCATCCCGCTCCAATCCTGTAACTTATCTCAAGATATATGATGATATAAGGAAGCTCTACTCCGACCAGCCATACGCAAAGATGAATGGTTATGGCCATTCACATTTCTCTTTCAATATTGATGGTGGTCGTTGTCCGCAATGTCTTGGCGACGGCTTCATTACCATCCCGATGCAGTTTATGGCTGATGTGACTATGGTCTGCGATGAGTGTGGAGGCAAACGGTTCAAATCTGACATCCTTGAGGTAAAATATAAGGAGAAGAATATAGGCGATATATTGTCTATGAGTGTTGTTGAGGCTATTGACTTTTTTGGTGCACAGAAGGAGCCGCTTGCCAAAAGGATTGCCCAAAGGCTCAAGATTCTTGATGATGTGGGGCTCGGCTATATCCAGTTGGGTCAGAGCAGCAGCTCATTGAGTGGAGGAGAGAGCCAGAGAATCAAACTTGCCCAGTTCCTGAGCAAGGAGAGTGCATCCAATATCCTCTTCATCTTTGACGAGCCCACCACAGGACTCCATTTCCACGATATCGAGAAACTTCTGAAGGCTTTTGATTCCCTTATTGAGAAGGGCCATACAATCATCGTTGTGGAGCACAATACTGATGTTATCAGGAGAGCCGATTGGGTAATAGATCTCGGCCCCGACGGTGGCGACAAGGGCGGAGAGATTATCTTCACCGGAACTCCCGATGATCTTGCCCGGTGCGAAGGATGGAGCCAATACCTCCAAAAACGTAATGAGTTCTGATGAGAGATGAGGGGCGACCGAATGAATTGGGAGTTGATAATTGTGAATTTATCAGTGCAATCTTAAGAGGTTGACAAACAATATTAATAACAAAATCACAAACGATTACAAAATAATAAACTATTATAAACGATAAGGAGATGACTTTAAGAACAATTTTTAAAAAGAGAGTGGAACTTCTTCCGCTTCTTATTACATTGCTGATGGCATTGCCTGTTACATCACTATTTGCACAAAAACCGGATAAAGATGACTGGCCAAATCTCAAACGTTACCGCGAAGCCAACAGTCAGCTTCCTGAACTTGGCAAACGTGAAAAGAGAGTTGTCTTTATGGGTAACTCCATTACCGACAACTGGGCAAAATTTCATCCTGAATTCTTTAACGAAAATGGATTTGTGGGTAGAGGAATCAGTGGACAGACCACACCTCAGATGCTCATCAGATTCCGTCAGGATGTTGTAAACAACAATCCGGCTGCTGTAGTAATTCTGGCAGGAACCAACGATATTGCCGGGAACACAGGCTACTCATCACTCGAGATGATTATGGACAACCTCAAAGGTATGTGCGAAATTGCAAAGGCCAACAAGATTAAACCTATCCTATGCTCAGTACTCCCAGCATACCAATACTCCTGGAAAAAGAGCGTAAAACCAAACGAACTGATACCGCAACTCAATGCAATGATCAAGGAGTATGCCCAGAAAAACAAAATCACCTATGTCGACTTCTTCACACCTCTTGTCGACAATACTCCGGGCAACGAAAACGGTCTTCCGCTAAAATACTCCAAAGATGGAGTACACCCCAACATGGAGGGCTACAAGATAATGGAGGAGATAATCCTCAAGGTGCTCAAATAAAGCAAAAGAGAGTTGACAAAAGAGAGTTGACAATCCGATGACGGAACAATAAAATCTGTCGGATTAAGAAATATAGAATATTTTGGTACTGTGGCAATTTGCCAGGGGGTTGGGCCCACGAATTTGCCCCACATGCTCTGCAGGGCCGATTCGAAATCCCAACCCCTCAAAATTTTACCGGGTTGGGAACCCCAGACTGCACACAGCCGCGATTTCGGTGCCCAACCACTTTGCGCCAAACAAAAGGCACACTCTATCAAATGACGATAGGTGTGCCTAAGTTTTTTGGGACCAGCCGAACTTCTTCTTCTTCTGCTGCTGCCGCTGCTATTTCCGCCGCCGCTGCTGCCTCTTCTTCTTCTTCTTCTTCTTCTTCTTCTGCTGCTGCTGCTACTCTTCGCTCTCCTTCAGGCGCTCAGCATTCTCGGCAATCTGGAGCTGGTCTATCACCTCCTGGATTTCGCCATCCATAAAGACTGGCAAATTGTACATTGTCCAGTTGATACGGTGGTCAGTCACGCGGCTCTGAGGATAGTTGTATGTCCTGATCTTTGCAGAACGGTCACCTGTTGAGACCATAGTTTTTCTCTTGGCAGAAATTTCGTTAAGATATTTTTCGTATTCAAGGTTGTACAGACGGGTTCTCAACTCCTGGAGAGCCTTGTCGTAGTTCTTCAGCTGGCTCTTCTCATCCTGACACTGCACAACAAGTCCTGAAGGAATATGGGTAAGACGGATTGCCGAGTAGGTTGTATTTACCGACTGTCCACCCGGACCTGAAGAACAGAATGTATCTTTTCTGATATCCTTCTCATTCAACTCAATATCAAACTCATCTGCTTCAGGAAGCACTGCAACGGATGCAGCTGATGTGTGTACCCTGCCCTGTGTCTCGGTTTGAGGTACACGCTGTACACGATGGACACCACTCTCATACTTCAACACTCCATAGACTCCATCTCCAATAACCTTACAGATAATCTCCTTGAAACCACCTGCTGCGCCCTCACTCTGGCTGGTTATCTCGAGTTTCCAACCCCTCTTCTCAATATATTTGGCATACATTCTGAATAGGTCTCCGGCAAAAATTGAAGCCTCGTCTCCACCTGAACCGCCACGGATCTCCATAATGGCATTCTTGGCATCTTGCGGATCTGCTGGAATAAGGAGCAGCTTGATCTTCTCCTCCATCTCAGGAAGCGACTCCTCCAAAATGGCAACCTCCTCCTTGGCCATCTCCCTCAACTCTTCATCTTTCTCATTCTGAAGAATCTCCTTGGCTGCCTCATAATCCTCAACCATCTTCTTATATTTATCTCCAGCCTCAAGGATAGGTGCAAGCTCCTTATACTCCTTGTTAAGTTGTACATACCTCTTCATGTCGCTCATTACCGACGGGTCTGAAATCTGCTCCTGAATAGAGGCAAATTTGGTGTGCAAGCCCTCAATCTTGGCTATTAAACTGTTCTCGCTCATATACTTTTTATACAGGCAGTCTCCCTATTTTAAGAAACTGTTTTGAATTAAAATAGATTTTATCGTGCAAAAATATGAAAATTGATGCAATCAAAAAAATTATATAAAAAGTTGTTTAACTAATTGATGAAACTTCTAAATTTGTACTACTCTTTCCCTTGTAGAGGAAGAGCCTCTCTTTGGAGATTTTTATTAACAAACTACAGGTTATGGAGATAAAGATTTACAATAACAACTGCAACAAACTCATACTCTTTTTTGCAGATTGGGGAGAGGACGAGAAGCCCTTTTCTCATATCAGCAGCAGTAAATATGATGTAATTGTGCTCTACAACTACACTACTCTCAACTTTTCCGGATGCAACGCCACCGGATACGACAGCAACAGAGACATTGAAGAGTGTCCCATCCACAGCAGACTATGCAACTACTCAGAAATCAATATCATAGCCTATGGAGCCGGAGTATGGGCCGCCTCTTCACTCTTTGGCCGGTATGTACGGTTCCTTACAGGTAAAAGCCAGTTCAGGGCACTGAGGTTGCTCAAGAAGATAAGCTGCAGCGTGGCTGTCAACGGTACGCTCTGTCCTGTAAGCAATATTTGGGGCATTCAACAGGAGTTGTTCAATATATCACTCGAAAGGCTTCAGAAGGAGGTGGATAATGGAGAGCTCTCGCTTGACGGCTCCACAACTTACAGAGAGCACATCAAATCCATTTTTGATGATTCTGTCCAAATGGAGAGATATATTGGTCGGATTCCCAACAGAGGAGTTCAGGATATACTCAACGAGCTGTGTGCATTCAAGGAGCTCTTTACCTTTACAAATTCAATCCGCTGGAACAAGATAATAATAAGCAGGAATGACAGGCTCTTTACTCCCGGGAACCAACGCAGATTCTGGCAGGAGTACCAACTTGGAACCGACGACGGAGAGAGAAGCAGTTCCATCACCAAGGAGTTTGCAATAGAGGAGATTGATGCTCCACACTTCCCGTTCTTCAACTACCGCAAGTGGGAAGAGATCCTGTCACCGGTGAAGTGAAAAATCTATAGCCAACAGGTGAGAACACCTTTGCCGATGAGGTAAAAATTCTATAGCCAATGGGAAAAATCTCATTGGACAATATGATTTTTTACTTTCATAATTCTTCAGAATAGAGTACCTTTGGAGCCTTAAAACAGCACCAATATGAACAAATATATCAAATGGGGAATGGTGGGAGCCATTCTCATTGCAATATCCACTTGGGGTATCTACTCCCAGCTCCCAAAGTCAAATGATGAGTTGAAAGCTGCCGACAAAGTTATCGCAGGACCAAAATCGAGAAGTCTCAATGTCAATGCAGTCATCATCAAACACCAGACCATATCTGACAACATCTACATCAACGGCAGTCTGCTTCCCGATGAGGAGGTAGACCTCTCCTTTGAGACCTCCGGCAAAATTGTGGAGATCAACTTCAATGAGGGTTCTTATGTAAAGAAGGGCGACCTGCTGGCAAAGGTGAATGACCGGCCTCTCCAGGCTCAGCTGAAGCGTCTTATGGCTCAGGTTAAGCTGGCCGAAGACAGGGTTTACCGCCAAAGCACACTCCTCGAGAAGGATGCGGTGAGCCAGGAGGCATACGAACAGGTCAAGACCGATCTGGCAACACTCAATGCCGATATTGAGATTGTAAAGGCAAATATCGAACAGACAGAGTTACGCGCCCCATTTGACGGAATAATAGGTTTGAGAGGGGTGAGTGTCGGAACATACGCATCGCCGTCAGTGGTCGTGGCAAAACTGGCAAAGATCTCCCCTATCAAAGTTGAGTTTGCTGTACCTGAGAGATACGCAGAGGATGTGAAGATAGGTTACAATGTGGATTTTACACTTACAGGTGAAACCAGAAGTTTCAAGGCTAAAGTATATGCAAAGGAGTCTATGATTGACCCTACAACACACACTATGACAGTGAGGGCGCTCTACGACAATCCGTCGGGAGCGACACTTGCCGGCCGCTATGCCTCAGTAAATCTTGAGAAACAGAGAATTGTAAATGCCATAATGGTTCCTACCGAGTCTATTGTTCCGGAGATGGGTATCGACAAGCTCTTCCTCTACAAAAAGGGAAAAGCTATGCCTGTAGATGTTATTACCGGTATCAGGACCGACAAGAGTGTGCAGATTGTAAAGGGGCTCTCTGCAGGTGATACTGTCATTGTATCGGGAACACTCCAATTGAGAATGGGATTACCTGTAGTTTTGGATAATATAGAGTAGAAGAGTATGAATATATCTGAACTTAGCATTAGACGCCCCGTACTCTCAACCGTACTTACCATTATTATTCTCCTTTTTGGTATTATCGGCTATACATCACTCGGCGTAAGGGAGTATCCCTCTGTCGACAATCCTATCATCTCTGTACAATGTTCCTATCCTGGAGCCAATGCCGATGTTATAGAGAACCAGATTACAGAGCCGCTGGAGCAGAATATCAACGGTATTCCGGGAATCCGTTCACTCTCAAGTGTCAGCCAGCAGGGATCTGCAAGGATTACAGTGGAGTTTGAGCTCTCCGTCGACCTTGAGACTGCAGCAAATGATGTGCGCGACAAGGTTTCAAGGGCGCAACGTTATCTTCCGAGAGATTGTGACCCTCCCATTGTATCAAAGGCAGATGCGGATGCTATGCCTATCCTTATGGTTGCACTGCAGAGCGACAAGCGCTCTCTCCTTGAACTTAGCGAAATTGCCGACCTCACCGTTAAGGAGCAGCTCCAGACCATTTCAGATGTGAGCAGCGTCTCCATCTGGGGAGAGAAGAAGTATTCGATGCGTCTGTGGCTCGATCCTGTAAAGATGTCGGGATACGGCATCACCCCTACTGATATCAAGAATGCGATTGACAATGAGAATGTGGAACTTCCGTCGGGAAGTATCGAAGGAAACACTACAGAACTCTCTATCAGAACATTGGGCCTGATGCACACTGCAGAGGAGTTCAACAATATAATCATAAAGGATGTCGACAACAAGATTGTGAGGTTCAGTGATGTGGGAAGGGCAGAACTTGGTCCTGCCGACATCAAGAGCTATATGAAGATGAACGGCATCCCGATGGTTGGTGTTGTTGTGGTTCCGCAGCCTGGAGCAAACCATATAAAGATTGCAGATGCTGTTTACGAGAGAATGGAGAGGATGCAGAAGGATCTGCCTGACGATGTTACCTACTCGTACGGTTTCGACAACACAAAATTCATCAGGGCTTCAATCAATGAGGTAGAGGAGACTGTATATGTGGCATTTCTTCTGGTTATCATCATAATATTCCTCTTTTTGAGAGATTTCCGAGTTACACTGGTGCCTTGCATTGTGATTCCCGTATCGCTTATCGGAGCCTTCTTCATAATGTATATTGCAGGATTCTCCATAAATGTACTCTCAATGCTGGCAGTCGTACTGGCGGTGGGTCTGGTGGTGGATGATGCCATCGTGATGACTGAGAATATATATGTGAGGATTGAAAAGGGTATGGATCCGGTTGAAGCAGGAATTGAGGGTGCAAAGGAGATATTTTTTGCTGTGGTGTCGACTACTGTCACACTTGTTGCCGTATTCTTCCCTATTGTCTTTATGGATGGTATGACGGGCAAGCTCTTTGTGGAGTTCAGTATCGTAATCTCCGGCTCTGTGATAATCTCCTCATTTGCAGCCCTTACATTTACCCCTATGCTTGCTACCAAACTGCTCGTAAGGCGGGAGAAAAAGAACTGGTTCTACAACAAGACCGAACCATTCTTTGAGGGTATGAACAGAATCTACAGCCGTTCACTTGTAAAAGTACTCGATAAAAAGTGGATTACAATACCGTTTGTGATTCTCACATTTGCCCTTATCGGCTATTTGTGGAATACAATCCCTGCCGAGACAGCCCCTCTTGAGGACCGTTCACAGATCAATGTGAGGACAAGTGGTGCAGAGGGAATAACCTATGAATATATGAGGGATTATACCGAGGATATCAACAGGCTTGTGGATTCTCTTGTCCCTGATGCCAGGGCTGTAACAGCACGCGTATCAAATGGCAGCGGAAACCTCAGCATTATCCTGAAAGATATCAAGGAGAGGGATTATACCCAGATGGAGGTTGCGGAGATGCTCTCAAAAGCGGTCAGAAGCAAGACAAAGGCGCGCTCATTTGTACAACAGTCATCCTCTTTTGGAGGCCGTAGGGGCGGTATGCCTGTACAGTATGTGCTTCAGGCAACAAATATTGAGAAACTGCAGGAGGTCTTGCCTCTTTTCCTTGCCAAGGTATATGAGAATCCAACTTTCCAGATGGCTGATGTTGACCTCAAGTTCAGCAAGCCGGAGGTGAGGATTGCCATTAACCGCGACAAGGCCAACTCAATGGGGGTAAGCACCAAGAATATTGCACAAGTTCTTCAGTATGGCTTGAGCGGACAGCGTATGGGCTACTTCTATATGAACGGAAAACAGTATGAGATTATAGGTGAGATTAACCGCCAGCAGAGAAACAAGCCTGCCGACTTGAGGTCGATATATATAAGGACAAGTGGTGGAGAGATGGTCCAGATGGATAACCTTGTTGAGCTTATTGGCGGAATTGCCCCTCCAAAATTGTACCGATACAACCGTTTTGTCTCAGCTACTGTCTCTGCAGGACTTGCCAAGGGCAAGACTATCGGACAGGGTCTTGACGAGATGGACAAGATTGCCAAGGAGACCCTTGACGACAGTTTCAGGACTGCCCTCTCAGGAGAGTCGAAAGAGTACAGGGAGAGTTCATCAAGCCTTATTTTTGCCTTTATTCTGGCAATCGTGCTCATCTACCTGATTCTTGCAGCACAGTTCGAAAGTTTCAAGGATCCTCTTGTTGTGATGCTCACAGTTCCATTGGCTATTGCCGGTGCGCTGATCTTTATCCACTTCTGGGGTGTGACAATGAATATCTTCAGCCAGATCGGCATCATTATGCTGATAGGTCTTGTTGCCAAGAACGGTATCCTCATCGTTGAGTTTGCCAATATGAAGCAGGCAGCCGGCGAAGAGAAGCTGCAGGCCATCAAAGATGCCTCACTCCAGCGTCTCAGACCTATCCTTATGACAAGTGTCTCAACAATTCTCGGACTTCTTCCTCTTGTCTTTGCAGCAGGCGAGGGAGCCAACCAGAGAATTGCTATGGGTGTGACAGTTGTGGGAGGTATGCTGGTATCCACAGTACTCTCTATGTATGTTGTGCCTGCATTCTACTGCTTCATCTCAACCGACAGGTCAAAGAAGATTTCGGGACAAGTTAAACTCCAATAGAACCTGACAAGTATGAAATATTTATCTGAATACTCAATCACAGCGCTTTTACTGCTTTTCTTCATATCAGCAAACCTCTATGCACAATCTGAGCCTTATGATCTCAGACGGTGCCTTGAAGAGGGTCTTGAGGGGAACTACTCCCTCAAGATAGTTAGAAACAGGGAGAATATCTCAAGCAATAATGCCACAATAGGCAATGCCGGATTCCTTCCTTCACTCAATCTTGCCACCTCATACAGCGGATACTCTCAAGATAATGAGACCAAATTGAGAGAAGATAAATCTGTCATTGAAGAGAATGGTATCTTCAACCAGACCATTGATGCCGGGGTAAACCTCAACTGGACAATTTTCCAGGGTTTTAATGTACAGACCAGTTACAGGAAGTTGAAGGAGCTTGAGGCTCAAGGTGAATTGAATACCCGTCTGGCAGTAGAATCTCTTGTGGCCGACCTTGCTGCCGAGTACTACAACTATCTGCAACAGATTATCAGGTTGAAGAATTTCAAATATGCAGTTGACCTCTCCAAAGAGAGGCTCCGCATTGTTGAACAGCGATATAGGATAGGCAACTTCTCAGGACTTGATTATCAGCAGGCAAAGGTCGATTTCAACTCAGACAGTTCGAGCTATATGAAACAGCAGGAGGCCCTCCAGACCTCTGCCATAAGATTGAATGAGCTGATGGCCAGAGAGGATCTCAATACTCCGGTTACAGTCAGAGACTCAATCATAGGATTGAGCATTGCCCTCAACCTTGACGATCTTATGGCGGAGATGCTTGAGAAGAACACTTCGCTGCTCTTTGCAAAAAGGGCCAGCAGAATCGCCGATCTTGATTACAAGCTAATCACTTCCCAAAGCTATCCATATCTCAAGATGAATGCAGGATACGGCTATACCCTCAACAAATATAACAAGGGCAGCAACTACCACCGGGCTTCATTGGGTGCCGATTTCGGACTTACCCTTGGAATAAACATCTTTGACGGCAACAGACAAAGGATTGAGAGACGCAATGCGAGAATCAACAGCGAGAATGTGAGACTCGACCAGATTGATATTGAACAGAACCTCAAAGCAACTCTCTATACCCTTTGGAATGCCTATCAGAATAACCTCAGGATACTCCGTCTTGAGCGTGAAAACCTGATTGTCGCAAAGGAGAACCACAATATTGCCAAGGAGCGCTATATGCTCGGCAATCTCTCCGGAATTGAGATGAGGGAGGCACAGAAGAGCCTCCTTGATGCAGAGGAGCGTCTTCTTACAGCCAGGTACAACACAAAACTGTGCGAAATCTCCCTTATGCAGATAAGCGGAGGCATTTCACTCTATCTCCGTTAGCGCCATAAATAAAGATGCAGACCGCCATTGTGCGAACCTTTACTGCCATAGTTTGTTGGTAATACAAGTACAAAAGTAGTTTTTACCGCGTTTTTATAAAATAAATGGGCAGACAATACAGGGTAATACCATTTAATTTTGTATATTTGTAAGGATGTAAATTTATGTAGAGTTATGAAAAAATTACTTCTTGTTCTTACAATAATTCCGGCAATACTTTTTGCGCAGGACAATACAAAATATATGGAGGGAGCTGTACCTGTTGTTGACGGTAAAGTGGTATTTACCCGTGAGATTCCTACATACGGCATAACAGGCAAGGAGCTTGTCAAAGTATTGGCGGAGTGGGTTCCTGAGGAGTTTACCGGAACCCGAAACAAGATTATCGTTGCAGATTCGGTAAAGGGTGTTGTGGCCATTCAGGCGCACAAGCAGTTCAGGGTAAAGATAGGTCTCTTCCCGAGTACTACAGATATGTACTTTCTCCAGACTATCAGGGAGAAGGATGGAAAGTGTATCTTCGAGACCTCAAGGATCAGATATTTGAATAACCCCTCTTCAAAAGAGCCGGGCGATATGATTACCGCCGAAGAGTACATTACCGACAGATATGCCCTCAACAAGGCAAAGACAAAGATTTTCCCCGGAACAGGCGATTACCGCAGAAATACCATAGATATAGTTGACGGCATTGCAGCCGGCGCACAAAAGGCTATTGTAACCTACTGTAAGATGAATGGCCGCAGTATGGAGCAGCAGGGCAACAATGCGGCTGTCCAGGGCAATATCGTCTCTACCGGGCAGAGTGGTGCCGCAAATGCAGCTGCAGCAGAAAACAGACCGGCTGAGAATCTTAAAAACGGAAATGGCCAGGGCAGCGAAGCACCTGCATTGCATAAAAAAGAGGTGGTTGCACCAGCAGATATTGACTACTCGCAGATGGAGGATCTTGCTGTTAACGGTATTCCTGACGAACTTGTCCAACTGGTTACCAAGAACGGACTATATATTATTGCTGTCAATGGCAGAAACCTCAATAAGGCAATAGGCGGAAAGGGTGCAATTGACATCTCTTCAGAAAGGGCTGCAGCGGTATTCACATTGACAAAGAACACCGACAACATCCTTTCATTACTGGAGATGGCCGACAACTACACTTTAGTCTATTTCAATGATATTGAGCAGAACAACCAGTCACCGATGCTTATGATCAAGTGCCGGAAGAGCCAGCAGTTCGACAAAATGTTTGTAGGACACATCATCGAAGCTAAAATAAGAAAATAACAAGTGCACCTGAACAAGATTAACTGAGAGTGAGATAGATTATGACAGCTGACAACATTATCCTGATTGGAGCCATACTGATTTTTGTAAGTATTCTTGTAGGTAAAACCGGATCGAGATTTGGAATACCCTCCCTGCTCCTCTTCCTGGTTGTAGGAATGGCATTTGGCGACAGCGGATTTGGAGTAATTCACTTCTATAATGCGGAGATGGCCCAGTTCATAGGTATGATTGCATTGAGTATCATTCTCTTCTCAGGTGGTATGGATACCCAGTTCAGTGATATAAAGCCCATATTGTGGCAAGGTATCGCCCTCTCCACAGTAGGAGTGCTGCTGACGGCTCTATTGACCGGAATCTTCATCTATTGGATTTCAGGATTTGAGTTTACGGTAATCTATATGTCGCTGGCTACATCACTGCTTCTGGCGTCTACGATGTCCTCTACCGATTCAGCTTCGGTTTTCAACATTCTCCGTTCGCAGAATATACAGCTCAAATATAACCTCAAGAGTACACTTGAGCTTGAGAGCGGAAGTAATGACCCTATGGCATATATGCTCACAATTGCACTTATCCAATATATCACATCGTCGACAATTGGTATAGGAGGAGTAATCGTAAGTTTCGTACTTCAGTTTGCCATTGGAGGTGCAATGGGTTATATAATCGGCAAGCTTGCTGTCAGGCTTATAAACAAGATAGAGCTCTCAATCCCGTCGCTCTACTCACTGATGTTGTTGAGTATCATATTCTTTACATTTTCAATGACCGATATCATAAAAGGCAATGGCTACCTTGCTGTCTACATTGCAGGAATAATCATAGGCAATAATAAAATTGTCTGCAAAAAGGAGATTTCAACCTTTATGGATGGAATGACAAATATGGTGCAGATGATAATGTTCTTGTCGCTGGGTCTGCTCGTCAACACAGAAGAGATGGTTGAGATTATTCCTGTCGGTCTTGCCATCGGTCTATTTATGATATTCATTGGACGCCCGCTCAGTATATTCATCACCCTTCTTCCATTCAGGAAAATGTTGGTAAAGGCAAAACTGTTTATATCACTGGTGGGCCTGAGAGGTGCAGTTCCAATTATCTTTGCAACATATCCTGTTGTGGCTGAGATTGAGTATTCACACCAGATTTTCAATATAGTCTTTGTGATAACACTTATGTCGCTTCTTCTTCAGGGAATGACCATTCCTTGGGCAGCCAAAGTTTTCCGTGTAAAGGCACCGCTAAGCAACAAGATACAGAGCCATTTTGGTATGGAATTGCCGGATGAGATTGATGCAAGCCTCAAGGAGGTTACTCTCACCCCTTCAATGTTGGAGAAGGGCAACCAGCTAAAGAATATGACCCTTCCGGAGAGGACGCTTGTAATTATGGTTAAACGGAACGACAAAATTCTGATTCCAAACGGCTCTCTTGTACTTGAGGCTGGTGACAAGCTGCTTCTGATATCGGAAGAGGAGCACAAGGTGATTTTTACCTGACCTCTCTACCTTTAAAGTATAGTGCAGCCCATATGGTTGCAAACTTTATGAAATTGGCAACATTTTTATCCTGATTGTTTTTGCTTTGCACGAACGAGAGGGTCTCTTCATCTGCTCCACTGCAAATGTACTCACTGATGGCAAAGAGAGAACTCTCCAACTCCTCCATTATGGAGAGCTCCGGAAGGATTGCTCTGCTTCCAACAACTCTCTTGAGATAGCTTTTTGCCCCCTCTACCGACTCCACAGCAACAATATTGTTGGCATCCTGGAGAGCACTTAAAAACTTTGGAACAGACTGATTCTCCATAAAGAGAATCTCCTCCAGCCTTTCAGGAACAATCAGCTCTCCTCTATTTCCGGTTTTCTGATTCTCTGTAATCTGGCCAGCATCAACCCCTGCCGTTTTATTTTGAGATTTTACAAGCACCAATCTGTTCTTGATAAAAGGGGTATATTGGAAAGCTGCATCATCTTCAAGACCCGGCAAAATTGCAAGATCGATGCACTTCTCTGCTATAGATGAAAGAAGCTCCTCAGGCGCCTGCGATATGAGGGTTATCTGTAAATCCGGATTTGAGTGGCGAAACTCAGCAAGTAGTGGAGGGAAAAGGCAGTTTGCCAGAAATGGAGTTGTGCCAAGTTGCAATTTGCCTTTAAAATCTATTGAAAGGAGAGCTGCATTGGCTTCAAGAGCCTCATATCTCTTCAATACACCAACTGCATATTTGAGGAATATCTCGCCCTTGACTGTAACTCTTATCCTACTGGTATTACGTTCAAAGAGCTGGAATCCATAATCGTTCTCCAGTTCCTGAATATGTTTTGTTATGGCAGGCTGAGAGATTGAAAGTTCCTTTGCCGCCTTTGTAAAACTCAAAAGGCGCGCTACACTTTCAAAGACCCTCAATCTGAAATCAGCCATAACATCAATTTTACCCAATAAAACTATATGACCTCTATGCCCTGCTTCTTGAGCATATTCAATCCGATATCCTTGAGCTTGAACTTCTGGATCTTACCGCTTCCAGTCAATGGAAATCCCTCAACAAAGAGGACATATTTAGGTATCTTGTATCTTGCAATCTTATCTTTACAGAACTCCCTCACATCCGATTCGTGAAGATCTGCACCCTCATCGAGGATAATGAATGCTCCAACCTCCTCACCATATTTGTGTGACGGAATTCCGGCCACCTGAACATCCTTAATGCCTTTAAGTTTGTAGAGGAACTCCTCAATCTCTCTCGGGTAGATATTCTCACCTCCCCTGATTATCATATCCTTGATTCGGCCTGTTATCCTGTAGTTGCCCCTCTCATCCCTATATCCCAAATCACCGGAATGGAGATAACCGTTTGCATCAATTGTCTCTGCTGTTGCCTGAGGATTGTTGTAATAGCCCTTCATATTGTTGTAGCCCCTGTTGCACAACTCTCCCTGAACTCCAACAGGACACTCCTTGCCGGTCTCCGGATCAAGCACCACAACCTCTGTATGTTCAAATTCATAGCCTACAGTCTCGCATCTCTCCTCAAAGCTCTGACCTATTCTTGTCTGGGTCATACCTGGAGAGGTCTCAGTAAGTCCATACACACTGGTTACCTTCATATACATCTTCTCCTCAACCCTCTTCATCAGCTCAACCGGACAGAGCGAACCTGCCATTATACCGGTTCTGAGACAGCTCATATCAAACATATCGAACATAGGGTGGTTAAGCTCGGCAATGAACATTGTAGGTACTCCATAAACTGCTGTACACCTCTCCTTATGGATTGAGGCAAGGACTACAAGCGGATCAAACTTCTCCACCATAACCTCTGTACAGCCGTGTGTAATAACATTCATTGTTGCAAGCACCACTCCAAAACAGTGGAACAGGGGAACACAACAGCACAATTTGTCGTCTGATGTAAATTCCATATGTTCTCCTGTAAGGTAGCCGTTATTTGTAATATTATGGTGTGAAAGCATTACACCTTTAGGGAATCCTGTGGTTCCCGATGTATACTGCATATTGACCACATCGTGGCACGAGACTGTCTCCTTTATCTCAAGATATCTCTCTTCGTCACCATTCTTGCCCAAAAGCAACAGTTCGGGGATATTGTACATTCCACGATACTTCTCCTGGCCAATGAAGACAACATTCTTCATCTTGGGAAATCTCTCACTCTTGAGGAAGCCCCTCTGGCAACTCTTCAGTTCAGGGAGCATCTTGTATGTCATATCAATGTAGCTGCTGTCCCTGTCTCCCTCAATTATGCAAAGTGTATGCATATCGGAGTTCTCGCAGAGATACTCAAGCTCAGACTGTTTATAGTTTGTATTAACCGTAACGGCAACTGCTCCAATCTTGGCACAGGCATACAATATTGTAAGCCAGTCCGGAACATTTGTTGCCCAGATTCCCACGTGCGACCCCTTTACAACTCCTATCTCCAGAAAGCCCTTTGCAAGGTCATCCACCCTCTTGTTGAGCTGCGCATAGGTAAATCTCAAGTTTCTGTCGGAATAGACAATTGCCTCCTTCTCGGGAGTCTCTGTAGCCCACTTCTCAAGCCACGCTCCCAATGTCCTGTCAAATAATGGAACGCTCTTCTCCATACTCTTGAATTTGGTGCCTCTAATTTGCAGGCTGTTAAATTGCAATATATATTATGGCAAGAAGCTTGGCTCCCTTCTCCATTGATGCGGAACTTATATTGTGGCTCACTATAGAGTCATAATAGATTGAATCACCTTTTTTAAGAAGATAGGACTCTTTTCCGTAGGTAATCTCAACTTCTCCCTCAAGTACATAGAGGAACTCCTCACCCTCGTGGTTCGACATCTCCTTTTCGCCACCATCAGCAGGACCTATTTCAAGTGAATAGGTCTCCATATGCCTGTTTCCTTTCCTTGATGAGAGTGAGCGGTAGAATATTCCACTGCAATCTCCTTTGCTACGGTTTACAGCCTCGTGGGCAGACTCTCCATCCCTGCAAATTACCGGACCGTCATCCTGATAGTCGTCGAGCAACATTCCAAGCCTTATTCCCAATACTCTTACAACTTTAATCAAATCTCCTATGGTTGGAACCTCTTTATTCTCTTCCAAAAGTTTATAGTAGGCAAGATCCAGACCGCTTCTTTCAGCCATCTCCTCTACAGAAATCGACCTGCTCTCTCTCAGCAGTGCTATTTTGCTGCCTATTCTGTTTTCAAATTCATTATTCATCGTGGAGCCAATTTTAGGTTTTAGTAACAATTTGTAAGTACAATTTTCTGGTTTACTCTCACAAAAGTATAAAATTCTGAGATAAATCGGCCAATTTTTGAATTAAATTGAATTTTCACTCTCGTTGATTTCAACGATTTGGACAGATAAAATGGCTTTCTCTACTAATATAATTAACATTTATCAAAAATACAGTTACAATTTGTAACCTCATAATAAATTCAGCTGATTTTCTCTAACTTTTTCCCTTTATAATGGGGATTATAAAAGATTATATCCCAAAATTGACAGATATTTTCAAAACAGTTTTTAACTTTGTAATATGGAGAGCAGAAATATAAAGAAGATTGTAGAGCGTATCTACAACAGATATGAAAAGGCCACCGGGGATGGCAAAGTTGCAGACTATATCCCAACATTGTCTCTTGTTGACCCCAACCAGTTTGCTATCTCTGTTGCAACAATCGATGGCAAATATTTCAACATAGGTGATTCCAAGGTAAAATTTTCAATCCAGAGTATCTCAAAGGTCTTTACTCTGGCACTGCTCTACCAGTCAATTGGCGAGGATATTTGGAGATATGTGGGCAAGGAGCCGTCGGGAAACAGCTTCAACTCACTTGTACAGCTGGAGTATGAGAAGGGTATTCCACGCAACCCATTTATCAATGCAGGTGCACTTGTTGTAACCGACCAGCTTATGAATCTGGCCAAAAATGAGCCGGCAATTTCAGCAAACCTTAGTACCAGAGCTCTGGCCAGAGAGAAGATCATACAGTTTGTCAGGGGGCTTGCAGGTTCGGATGATATAGGATATGACAAGATAACAGCCCAGGCCGAGATTCTTACAGCCGAGAGGAACTACGCTCTTGCCCATCTGATGAAGAGTTTCAACAATATAGACAATAGTGTAAAGGATGTCATCAATACCTACTGCCACCACTGCAGTATAAAGATGAATACCGAGCAACTTGCCCAGGCGATGCTTTTTTTGGCAAACAGAGGAGTCAACCCGCTCAATGGAGTTGAGGTTGTCGACAAGAGAGGATCAAAGAGAATCAATGCACTTATGCTCACCTGCGGACTCTACAATGAGTCGGGTGATTTTGCATATAGGGTCGGACTTCCCGGAAAGAGTGGCGTGGGTGGTGGTATTGTTGCCATTATACCCGGAGAGATGACTATAGCTGTATGGAGTCCGGAACTAAACTCAAACGGAAACTCCTATCGTGGAATCTCAGCTCTTGCCGATTTTACTACTGAACTTGGGATCAGCGTCTTCTAAATACAGATTGGCAGATCTTCTAATATGATTTGTCACTCTCTGTCTGCTTTTGAAGGGAAGTTCACTTAACCTACCTTTATCTTTCTCCATATGGAGGTGGGAATGAGTTGCATTGCCCCTACAACTATTCTCCATCGCCAGTCGATTACGCAGTTCTTTTTCCTCCGCTCTATTGCCCTCTTTATCCTCTTTACTACATAATCAAGTTTCATTGTCATAAAATAGCTCCTGCTTATAAAATCTGTAGCAATGAATCCGGGTTTTATTGCGGTAAAATCTATCTTGGCCCCATTGAGTGAGGCGAGCTGGCCGAGTGCCTCAAAATATATTGCCTGAAATCTCTTTGTGGCAGAGTATGCAGGGCTGGCGCCGAGCCCCCTGAAAGAGGCCACTGATGAGATAGTGACAATGTGGGGACGGTACTCACCGCTATGGTTCAGGAAATAGTTGAAGGCAGGAACCACAATATTCTGGAACCCCCTCACATTTACATCAACAGTTGCCCTCTCTATCTCCATAAGGAGCTCCTTTGAGTGTTTTCCATATCCTGAACAGTAGACCAGAAGATCCATTCCTCCTATGGAGTCAACGAGTTTGAGGAATTTTGCTGATGCCTCTTCCGAAACCACATCAATCTCACTATACTCAATCTGCTGCGGATATACCTCCTTGATCTGCTGCAACCTCTCTTTTCTTCTTGCCGCAATACCTACTCTGCACCCTTGCGATGCATAATCCCTTGCCAATGCCTCTCCTATTCCTGAAGATGCTCCAATTATTACCACTCTCTTCATACTCAAATACCAGTTCAAAATAGTTTTATACCATAACAAAAATAGGAAATCTTTGCTACTTTTGCCCAATAAACTTATTTTTCGAACAATGATTACATTCATTTCAGCTATTGCAGCCCTTATATTGGGATATTTTCTCTATGGTAAATTCATAGACCGTTTCTTTGGGGCATCATCTTCAAATGTAACTCCTGCCATCTCACAGGAAGATGGCATCGATTTCAAGGTACTCTCTCCGTGGAGAATCTTTATCATACAGTTTCTCAACATTGCCGGTCTCGGGCCAATCTTC
Source organism: Candidatus Egerieisoma sp. (assembly GCA_045594125.1). GTDB lineage: Bacteria > Bacteroidota > Bacteroidia > Bacteroidales > UBA932 > Egerieousia. Next base: position 17,327 of record JAZNXX010000054.1, on the reverse strand, counting down.
GGAGCCATACTCGGAGCCGCATACGGTCCGGCTGCCTACATCTGGATTGTTCTTGGATGCATCTTTATGGGTGCAGCCCACGACTATATGTCGGGAATGCTCTCCATAAGGAATGGAGGAAAAAGTTTGCCTGACATCGTCGGACAATATATGGGCAACAGGGTAAAGAAGCTTATGCTCTTCTTCACAGTCATCCTCCTTACAGCAGTGGGAGCCTCATTCATAAACGGACCTGCCGGTCTGCTTGCCAACCTTACAAATACCAATATGGAGATTTGGGTCTATATTGTCTTTGCATATTATATCCTCGCAACAATGCTTCCTATCGACAAGATTATTGGAAAGATCTATCCATTTATGGGAGCAGCCCTTCTCTTTATGGCATTGGGCATTGGCATTATGCTCCTTGTGAAGGGGTTTGCAGGAGAGATCAGCCTTATTGAACTCACTCCTGAAACGCTCCGTAACTATAAGAGCAATGGATCTGAATATATGTTGATTCCTATGCTCTTTGTAGTTATCTCTTGCGGTGCAATCTCCGGATTCCACGCAACACAGTCTCCGATGATGGCACGTTGTCTCAGCAACGAGAAGTATGGCCGCCCTGTATTCTATGGAGCTATGATTGCCGAGGGTATTGTAGCCTGTATCTGGGCTACTGCAGCAATGGCATTTTTCGGTGGTCCGGAGGGGCTGAACGCAGCAGCCGGTGAGGGAATGACTCCTGCCATAATTGTCGACAAGATATGCAATTCATGGCTTGGCAGTGTTGGTGCTGCCATCGCCATCATAGGTGTGGTTATATGCCCTATTACCAGCGGTGATACTGCCTACAGAAGTCTCCGCCTCATCTTTGCCGACGCCTTGAAATATGACCAGAAACCTATCAAAAACAGAATCATACTCTGTATCCCTGTATTTATTCTTGGCTATATCTTGTGTAAAGTGAACTTTGCAACACTATGGATATATGTGGGCATAGGAAACCAGTTCCTCGCAACCATCACTCTATGGACCTGCGCAACCTATTTTGTAACCGTAAAGAAGTCTCACTGGATAATGTCGGTTCCTGCTACATTCCTCACTTTTGTCTGCGTATGTTTCTTCCTCATTGCTCCACTGAAAGAGGGTGGTCTCAACCTTCAACCTGTAATAGGATATGTGGCCGGAGGCGTTGCAGCTATTGCACTTCTTTCACTCTTCCTCATCTACGCAGGGAAATCAGGCAAGGAGAGATCGCTCATTTAGTACCTGCATATCGGATTATTACAGGATAGAGTATGCTTTGGTGGATTTTATCCCCGGGTAGCCATAATAGCTCTCTGCAATGTTTCCGGTAACTACGATGGCTTTGCCAAGATGTTCGGGGTGGACAACCAGATTGAGTTCCTCCCGTATGTCTCCCGACGGAAGTTCCACAACAAACATATTATTACGGTTTCGCTCCAACATTGTTGGGGCGATAACTATGTTTGTACGGGAGGTAAATGGAGCCCCTACCCTTATAGTGGATATTGTTGCATCACCTCCAAGAATATAGCCGAAGACCATAATGTTCTTCTCTCCTATCATCTCTTTTGCCTGTGGAATGGTCAGTGCTCCTGTCGGGATTCTGAGGGATGTATCGTAATCCTCGCTTATCCATTTCCGGGTGGTGTCAAAATCTACCTTCATTGATGCACTCCGTCTCTCTTTTGAATAGGAGAGATTGAGTGTCAGCATCTGCGCCGGCTCCATCCTGCGGGAAAATAGCAGGGTGTCTGTGGATGCACACCTGTAGTGAAGTTCCGCAGTTCCGCAGTTCAGATAGGCGTAGCTCTCCTGATCATATGGGTAGAAGAGCTCTCCATTTTCCTCTACAATTGTTATCCCCTCTCCAGGAAACATCTCCCTGAATGTCTCTGAAAAGGTCAATCTCATTGCAGAGTTGGTCATCCTGCAGTTCAATGTAACTGCAACGGTTGCATTTTCATCTACAATTACCGTCTGCTCATCTCCATATTGGGGTGAATCAAAGGCAGGCTTATGAAACTTTGAAGAGGACAACTTTATATCATAGGCTCCCGGAAGTACAACTATCTCCTCCGGCCTTGCCCCATATTTGCCCTCGTAAACTTTTCCGCCTGTTCCACTATATATGGAGAGATGGAAATTATTGGTGTCGATCCCCTCCAAAGCGCTACTCCAGAGACTCAGGCGGCTGTAAATTTCACTCTTCATACCACTGAACGATGAGCCACTTACCGACAGCACTATTTTTCCCTCTTTACTCTCCTCTATCTGGAGAGCTGTACATCCGGCAAACAGGAATGCCAGAATAGAACAGACCATAAGGTCTGAAAGATAATTTCTTGAAGTTTGTTCCAATGTCAACATAGCTACCTCCTTTCTTCAGATTTATACAGTGCAAACATAACAACCCGAAGGGGTAATTCTTCACCCTCTTCCCCCTTTTATCCGTTTGAAACGGATATTTTATTTTTTATATTTTCTACTGTCAGTTATTTTTTATAATTTTGACATAAAGCCGGGGTTTGTCCCGGAGAGCATAAAAGTGTCTAACTGAAATATAAACAAGATTATAGACTTAAATTATGAGTATTATCGTTGCGCCGTCGATGTTGTCGGCAAATTTTGGGAATCTCGACAAAGATGTTGAAATGGTAAACCGCTCAGAGGCGGGATGGTTCCACCTTGATATTATGGATGGTATCTTCGTTCCCAATATATCTTATGGTTTTCCTGTGGTAAAGGCTATCTCCAAAAAGGCAAACAAACCTATGGATGCCCATCTGATGATTGTTGAGCCCGACAAATATATCTCACAATTCAAGGATTTGGGCGTTGAGTGGCTCAGTGTACACTATGAGGCCTGCACCCATCTGCACAGGACAATCCAGTCGATCCATAATCTTGGAATGAAGGCAGGTGTTGCACTCAACCCCCACACCTCCATAGTATTGCTTGAGGATATTCTCTGCGACCTTGACTTCATCTGTCTGATGTCTGTAAATCCGGGCTTTGGAGGTCAATCCTTCATCAACAACTCGGTAGACAAGATAAAGAGACTCAAGGAGATGATTCTCAAAAAGAACAGCAGTTGCCTGATTGAGGTTGACGGCGGTGTAACTGTAAAGAATGCACGTCTGCTTGAGGAGGCAGGTGCAGATGTACTTGTAGCGGGCAGCGCAGTTTTTGGAGCTGAGAATCCGGAAGAGGCTGTCAGAATAATCAAGGGATAACCGCAATATTCTGCCAAATCCGGCATTGCCGGCTAAATTATATATCTGATCTGCTGGAATGAGTACTCCTTTACCTCTCCACCGGAAAGTTCAAGGAGCAGGCAGCCGTACCGGTTGGTCCCCTTTATACGGCCTTCAATTGTTTGCGGATTGACACCGGTAAGATCAATGAATTTGTGAGGTTCATCCAATCTGTATATAAGGGAGTGATATAGGGAGTCCAATCTCTCTATTCCTCCCTTTTCCTGTAGCTCTTCATAGAGCCCAAAAAGTTTGGAGAGAAAGATGGAGAGTATCTCTCTCCTCTCCTGGAACACCCTGTTCCCGTCCTCTCCCGCCAGCTCCAGAATGAGTGATGTAGGGTTGGGTGCATCCGAATCAAACTTCTCCTGATTGACATTTATTCCTATTCCCAATATGCTGGCTGACAAATTGGCACCCATAATGGAGTGCTCTATCAATATGCCGCATATTTTTTTGTCACCCGCATAGATATCGTTCGGCCACTTTATTTTTGCAGCCAATCCCTTCTCTTCCAACATCTTGACTACAGCCAACGCTGTGATTTGAGAAATTGAGAACTGTTGGCCGACAGCAAGGAATTCCGGACGGAGCAAAACCGTAAAGAGGAGGTTCTTGCCCTCAGTGCTCTCCCAGGAATTTCCCCTCTGTCCCCGTCCTGCGGTCTGATAATCAGCAACCCAGACTGTTCCCTCCGTTGCAGTTCCTAGTTCCCTGGCTGCCTGCATATTTGTTGAGTCTATACTCTTATACCATTTGATATCAAGTGTTTTGCCCATCTGTCCAATTTTATGCTTTTGGTGATAAAGATAGCTCATTTTTCAATAAAAATGGAACAAGGTTCACTATTGGCTAAAAATTTGCAGTATATTTGTAAGTTCAACTATTGATTTACATTTAAACAAACTATAAAGTGGCTACAAAGAAAGAGACAACAGAGGTTGCAGTTGAGGCAACAAAAAAGAGAAGGACAACCAAGAGTTCAGAGGAGAAGAGCAAGGCTAAAAAGGCTCCGTCGCTAAAGAGACGCGTTACAGCCAAAAAGAGTGTGGCTGAGGCTCCTCAAGTAAAGATATTGGACACAGACCAGTTTGAGATACAGACAATTGTGGAGGCCATGCAGGACAAAAAGGCCAAAAATGTGGTATCACTTGACCTGAGGGAGCTTGGCACAAGCATATGCGACTATTTTGTGATATGCAATGCAGACTCTACTACAAATGTCCTTGCCATCGCCGACAATATTGAGGAGGAGATGATTGTAAAATGTGACAGAAAGGTTGCAAGACTGCAGGGTAAGGAGAATGCCTTCTGGATTATCCTCGACTACTCCAACATCGTTGTCCACATCTTCCAGACAGAGTACAGAGAGTTCTACAGGCTGGAGGATCTGTGGGCTGATTGCAAGACAACAAACTACGCCGAAGAGTAACAGATACTCCCTATGGAATAACAGTTAAACCTTATTATGGAGACAGAGCAGAATAAGAATAAAGAGAATGGTTCCCCTAAAAGACAACCGGGATTCAATGTGATGTGGATTTATATTCCGCTTCTTGCAATGATTGGATATCTCTGGATGAATTATGATGGAGGTGAACCTGTAAAGACCAATATCTTTGAGGTTACCGGCAAGATGATTCCTCAGGGGGATGTGGAGAAGGTGAGCTATACCACAAACAAAAACAGCATTGAAGTTACCATAAAAAAGGACAGCCTCTCCAAATACAAAAACCTGTTTGGAGGTAAAGAACCTGTACATACACCCCACTTCACACTCCTTGTTTCTGACGGATTCAACCCGGAAGAGGAGTTCGGAGAGGCTCTTGCAGCACTCCCGGAGGAGAAAAAATTTGAGTTTGAAACAAAGACACAGACAAACTACTTTGGGATACTGGAGTGGCTCTTGTTTCCTCTGCTGATTCTTGGATTATGGTTCTTCTTTATGAGAAGAATGAGCAAGGGTATGGGCGGCGGAGCCGGAGGTGGAGGAATTTTCAATGTGGGCAAATCCCAGGCACGCCTCTTCGACAAAGACAACAAGAACAGGGTTACATTCAAGGATGTTGCCGGTCTTGCAGAGGCCAAGGTTGAGGTGATGGAGATTGTGGATTTCCTCAAAAATCCTAAAAAATATACTGCATTGGGCGGAAAGATTCCAAAGGGAGCACTGCTTGTAGGCCCTCCCGGAACCGGTAAAACTTTATTGGCCAAGGCTGTAGCCGGTGAGGCAAATGTTCCTTTCTTCTCAATTTCGGGATCTGATTTTGTGGAGATGTTTGTTGGAGTGGGTGCCTCAAGGGTGAGGGATCTGTTCAAGCAGGCTAAAGAGAAGTCACCTTGTATCGTATTCATTGATGAGATTGATGCTGTGGGAAGGGCAAGAAGCAAGAATGGCGGTTTCTCTTCAAATGATGAGAGGGAGAATACACTTAACCAGCTCCTTACCGAGATGGACGGTTTTGGAACCAACTCCGGTGTGATTATCCTTGCAGCAACAAACAGGGCAGATATCCTTGACAAGGCGCTTATGCGAGCCGGCAGGTTTGACCGCCAGATCAATGTTGATCTTCCGGAGCTTAAGGAGAGGGAGGAGATTTTTGAGGTACACCTCAAGAAGCTCAAACTTGCCCCAGATTTTGACAAGGTATTTCTCTCAAAACAGACCCCGGGCTTTTCTGGTGCGGATATTGCCAATGTATGTAATGAGGCAGCCCTCATTGCTGCCCGCAACAACAAGCCCTACATCGAGAAACAGGATTTCCTTGATGCCGTCGACAGGATTATAGGAGGTCTTGAGAAGAAGAGCAAAATCATCTCTCCGGCTGAGAAGAAGACAATTGCATATCACGAAGCAGGCCACGCTACCGTAAGTTGGCTGTTGCCTGATGCCAATCCGCTTTTGAAGGTTACAATAATCCCTCGAGGCAAGGCTCTTGGAGCTGCCTGGTATCTTCCGGAAGAGAGGCAGATTACCACTACCGAGCAGATGATGGATGAGATGGCTTCAACTATGGGAGGAAGGGCAGCAGAGGAGATTATCAACAATAGGATCTCAACCGGAGCATTGAGCGATCTCGAAAAGGTTACCAAGCAGGCATACGCAATGGTCAAATATTATGGAATGAGCAGCAAGGTTGGACACCTTTCATTCTATGATTCGCAAGATTCAGGCTACAACTTTGGAAAGCCATACAGTGAAAAGATAGCTGAATTGATTGACAGTGAAGCAAAAGAGCTTATCAATCAGGCCCACGAGAAGGCTCTTGAGATTCTTAGGGCAAATATGGATGGCTTCACAGAACTTGCGGAACTGCTCCTTACAAGAGAGGTTATCTTTACTGAGGATATGGAGCGTATCTTCGGTCCGCGTAAGGCAAAGGAGGGTAATACTTCCGAAAAGACGGAGGATCTTCAGGACAACACAAATGAACTGGCATGAAAAACTTTATCATCAGAACGATAAGCGGTGTTACATTCGCTTTTATAATGATAGGCGGCATTCTCTGGGGAGTGCTGCCTTATGGCATAATAATGAGCCTGACAGTTGCAGGTATAATCTACGAATTCACCACCATCAGTATGGGTAAAGGATACCATCTCCATAAGACAATTGCCATTGGTGGAGGAGTGGCAATATTTGTACTCTCATTGCTTGTAAGCACAGGTATATTGGAGCAGAGTTTTCTTCTTCTCTCCACTCTTCCATTTGCAGCTCTCTTTATCCTCAACCTCTATGTGAGCAAGTTCAATAGCCATAATTTTCAGGAGATAGAGGGCAGCTCTGTAAGGAAAAACAACGGATATGAGCTATACCCATTTGCCATTACCTCAATGATTTATGGAGCAGTTCCATTCTCTCTTTGCAACATCGTCGTCGTCACAGCTTCTTCCGGCGGCTACACCTATAACGGTACACTTTTCCTCTCTATGATAATCCTTTTGTGGGCTACAGATGTGGGTGCATACCTCATAGGCTCCACCCTGGGACAGAGGTTCGGAGCAAAACTGTTTCCATCCATCTCTCCAAAAAAATCCTGGGTAGGCTTTTTCGGTGGAATGGGCTGCGCTGTTGCCGCATCCATTATTTTACAGAAACTCAACATTTTGGAGATTAATATGGTATCGGCTGTTGTTCTTGCAATAATTATTTGTATCTTTGGCGTTTGGGGAGACTTGTCAGAATCACAGTTGAAGAGAAACTTCGGTGTAAAGGATTCAGGTACAATTATGCCGGGACACGGAGGTGTGTTGGACAGATTTGACGGAGCTCTGCTGGCTTTCCCAATAGCTGTAATTTATTTGCACTTTTTTGTATTTAACTAAGAAACCTACAACTTGATAATATGAAAATTCACAAAGAAGGATACGGAATCATTGCCAAGTCGTTCCTGATCATCGCACTCCTCTTCCTGGCCGCACTCTACTTTTTCGGATGGGGTGTCACAACCAAAATTTCAGGTGTTGTGGCTCTGCTTCTCTTTGCCTTTATAATCCGTTTCTTCAGGAGCCCAAAAAGGGTTTCTATCGTTGATGAGGATCTTGTAATTGCAGCAGCAGACGGCAAAGTCATCATCATAGATGAGGTTGAGGAGAATGAATTTCTCAAATGCCGTTGCATTCAGGTATCAATCTTTATGAGTATTTTCAATGTGCACGTCAATTACTATCCGGTTGGAGGCAAGGTTATTTATCAGAAACATCACCACGGAGATTATCTTGTGGCATACTATCCAAAGGCTTCTGAGAAGAATGAGAGGACAAGTATTGCTGTTGAGACCAGCTCCGGAAAGAGAATCCTCTTCCGTCAGATTGCCGGATATATTGCAAGAAGAATCGTCTGTTATGCCAAGGAGGATTGTGAGGTAAACCAATGTACCCAAGTGGGATTCATCAAATTCGGTTCAAGGGTAGATCTGTTCCTTCCTCTCGATTCTGAGATCAAAGTCAAGGTCGGTGACAATGTGCGCGCCTGCCAGAGCGTAATAGCGAGATTGAAAAAATAACTGCAACAGAAAAGAGCAATATCCCCAAAAGATAGAGCAGATATATTGAACGGGATGAATTGTCAACGGCAAAATGGTGAGCCGGACTCTTCATTCCATTCTCTTTTATATAGCTGGCAAAAGCAAGCCACTCCTGCAGATATCTGCCCTCAATATTGACCTTAAGTTCATCTATATCATCAACTTCCTCTCCTTCAGAATTTTTAGGGATTGCAGAGAGCACTCCATAGGAGCTGTTCTTCAATGTACCTATCAGACGGGCAGTATACTCCCCGGTAACAATTGGGTAGAGTTGTTTTTCATCTACCTCTTTGCCATTGACCCAAATTCCGGTTACCCTTGTAAATGGGAGCCTGAATCTGTTATAGCTATAGGTAAGTCCGCTGAAAAAGAGATAGGCATCCTCCATTCCCGGTGCTATAGAGGGGTTAAGTTCACAAATGTCATATAGCTCCTCGCCTGTAACCCAGGCAACAACAAGCGGATATCCCGGAGAGCCATCCTCCGACACTCCCAATGAGAGTGTTTCATATGCATCTTTATAGGTTATCACCCCTTCGCCAATTCCCTTTCGTATCACGCCAAATGGGACAATGGCTACCGGCTCTTCTCCAATATAATCTCTTGAAGCACTCCGGTAGCTCTCGGCGATAATTGATCCAAGAGCCATCCTTCCCCCCTCTCCTATTATATGAGGGAACTCCTGCTCAGCAAATGATATTGTATCTGATGGCTCTACTGAGAATTTCTCCATAAAGAACCTCTCAACATCCGAAATTGCCTCATCAAGATAGAGAAGAAATTCATCATCAGCCTCAATCTCTTCGGTAACGGGAATAAGTTCATATGAGAAAAGTTCACCATTTTTGATTACTATCTTCCCTAACCAACAGTTTCCCGACCCTACAGATCCTATAACAGTATTGCCGATAAGAAGAGGCTCCGGAAGGAGTTCGTGGTCGTGACCGCTGATTATGAGGTCGATATTTTGTACTTTACGGGCAAGTTTTCCATCCTCCGTTTCCGATTTCAATTTAGGGTAGCTATTATTTGCCCTCTCCACCTTTTCACCCCTTACCCAAAGTGTTCCGCTGTGGGAAAGGGCAATTATATAATCGGCCCCCTGCAACAGCAGCTCATCAGAAACCTTTTTTGCCGCCTCTATGGGGTCTATAAATATGAGGCTGTCCCTTGACGGGATACAGGACCAGGCGTGGTCTCCCAAGAGACCGAGAATACCAATTTTAAAGCCCGACTTAAGTTCAATGATTCTGCTTTTGTCATAGAGGGAATCCAGCTCCGGACTCTTGGGGAACTCCAGATTGGAGATTACAACTCCCGGACTCCCGCCATATCGCTCTACACCCTCTCTTATCATCTTTGAAAACCCTGCAACACCAAAATCAAAATCATGGTTACCGACAGTAAAGCAAGTATAACCCATCTTTGCAAGAGCTCCATACTCAAAAGCGGATTCTGAATAGAGGGTCTGCATTATGGAGCCCATAGCAATGTCTCCTGCATCCAGCACTATAACCTCTTCGCCAGCAATACGGGCCCTCTCCTGCTCTCTCCTGATAAGTGCAGCCAAACGGGCATAATCGCCGCCCGAATGCATATCATTGGTAAAAAGCACAGTAAAATCGGCTGCAAAGGTGATAACCTGCATTTGGGTAAATGCAAAAAAGAGGAGGACCGCACGAGTCAGTCTCCTCATTACAGATACTCCATTATAGCGAGCCGGTTCCACAGCGGGTCTCTATTATATAAGCTATTTTACATAAAGAGCCATCTGATCTGCCAACTCTTTGGCCTTCTCTCCGGCAACTTTTGCAAAGTTCTCACTCTTGTCGGCAAAGATTATTCCTCTTGAAGAGTTTACCAAGAGGCCGCAATGCGAATTGAGGCCATACTTTGCCACCTCTTCAACTGTACCACCCTGTGCACCCACACCTGGAACAAGGAAGAAGTGGTCCGGACAATACTCCCTTATCTCAGCAAGTTTCTCTGGTCGTGTTGCACCCAATACAAACATTGTATTCTCCTTGCTGCCCCAGCTCATAGCCTCACAGATTACCCTCTTGTAGAGAGGCTCACCACCCTCCAGCACAAGTTGCTCAAAGTCGTTTGCGCTCTTGTTTGATGTAAGGGCGAGGACTACTGACCACTTGCCCTCATACTCAAGGAAAGGTTTTACAGAGTCACTGCCCATATATGGAGCCAATGTTACAGCATCGAATTCCATCTTCTCAAAGAATGCACGGGCATAACGGCTTGCTGTATTGCCGATATCTCCTCTCTTGGCATCTGCTATGACAAATATCTCGGGATAGTTCTCCTTTATAAATTTGAGTGTCATCTCAAGCTGGATCCATCCGTCGACTCCTTCAGCCTCATAGAATGCAAGGTTGGGTTTGTAGGCAACTGTATATTTGGCTGTCGCCTCAATAATTGCCTTGTTGAATTGATAGATTGGATACTTCTCGTCTTTCAGACATTCAGGCAAAAGTTTTGGGTCAGAATCGAGTCCTACGCACAAGAAACTCCTCTTAGCCTTAATCTGTTCGTATAATTCCTGATAATTCATACTGTTGTTTGTTGCTGTTGTTACTACTTGGAATAATATTTATAGAATAGCGTTATCGACTCCATTCCTCTGTAGAACTGGCTCAAAAGATAGCTCTCGTTTGGTGAATGTATGGTATCCCTCTCCAATCCGAATCCCATAAGAAGAGGATTGACATTGAGAATACGCTGCAGGTCTGCCAGAATTGGAATACTTCCACCACCTCTGCTCGGAACAGGTTCAATTCCATAAACCTCCTCTATTGCCCTTGCAGCAGCCTTATATGCGCTTGATGAGACCGGCATAAGGAACCCGTTTCCTCCGTGATGAGGTATAACCTTAACCTTCACTCCCGTAGGCGCAATTGAGAGAAAATGCTCCTCAAACAGTTTTGCTATCTCATTGCAATCCTGGTCGGGGACAAGACGCATCGATATTTTTGCATGGGCTACAGACGGCAATACAGTTTTGGCACCCTCACCAATATAACCTCCCCAGATTCCATTCACATCCAGACAAGGTCTGATACCAGTCCTTTCAAGTGTAGAGTAGCCCTCTTCACCCTTTACTTCATCTATATCGAGTGACTTTTTGTACTCCTCCATATCAAATGGTGCACGGGCAAACATTGCACGCTCCTCCTCTGTAAGTTCTACCACTTTATCATAGAAGCCCTTGACTGTAATGTGTCCCTTATCATCAATAAGTGAATCGATCATCTTGCACAATGCATTGATAGGGTTGTATACGGCGCCTCCATAATGTCCTGAATGGAGATCCTTGTTAGGACCGGTAACCTCAACTTCAACATAGGCAAGTCCCCTCATACCACAGTTGATTGAGGGAACCTTCTCTGATATCATTGTAGTATCCGAGACCAGAATCACATCACAGGCAAGCATCTCTTTATGTTCTTCTGCCCATTCTGCAAGGCTTGGAGAACCTATCTCCTCCTCTCCTTCGAGAATAAACTTAATATTGTGCTGCAATTTTCCCTCTGCCACAAGATATTCAAAAGCCTTGATGTGCATAAAGAGCTGTCCCTTATCATCATTCGCACCTCTCGCATAGATTGCCCCGTCACGTACTTCAGGCTCAAATGGCTGTGATTTCCACAGGTTTATAGGATCTACCGGCTGCACATCATAGTGGCCATATACCAAGACTGTCGGCAGTTTTTCATCAACCTTCTTCTCTCCGAATACAACCGGATGTCCCTTAGTTGTGTAGACCTGCGCACTATCAGCACCTGCTTCAAGCAGGAGTTGCGACAGTTTTTCGGCACAGGCATACATATCACCCTTGTTCTCCTCACTGGAACTTATTGAGGGAATTCTCAATATCTCAAACAATTCAGTGAGGAAGCGGTCTTTATGTTTTTCAATGTAATTCTTCATATTGTAAAATCTTTATTGTTTCATTTTTTGACATCACTCCTGATACATCCATATCTTTACGAAAGTCCAGCTCCTCTACTGAAGCAGTGATCCTGTAAATTTTGCCACCTTCTCCTTCGCATAATCGAGTCTTATGTTGAGGCTCTTCTTCTTCTCCGATGGGGCATTGTACATTGCATCCAACATTATGGCCTCACAGATTGAGCGCAAACCTCTTGCTCCCAAATTATACTCAATGGCTGTATCTACTATAAACTCAAGTACATCCTGCTCGATTGTCAGCTTTACGCCATCCATCTCAAAGAGCTTGACATACTGTTTTACAATTGCATTTTTAGGTTTTACCAGAATATCAAGCAAAGCCTCTTTTGTCAGCGGATGAAGATAGGTCAATACAGGAAGGCGTCCGATGATTTCCGGAATAAGTCCGTATGATCTCAAATCCTGAGGTGCAACATATTGCAGCAGATCCTTTTTATCTATATGCTCAGTCTTTTTCTGTGCTCCGTAACCTACAACCTGAGTATTGAGTCTTTGTGCTATCTTCCGCTCTATACCCTCAAAGGCTCCTCCGCAGATAAAGAGGATGTTGGTTGTATCAACAGCTATCATCTTCTGTTCAGGATGTTTTCTTCCTCCTTGCGGCGGTACATTTACAACATTACCTTCAAGCAGCTTCAACATTGCCTGTTGCACACCCTCTCCGGAGACATCCCTTGTTATTGACGGATTATCGCTTTTCCTTGCAATTTTGTCTATTTCATCTATAAAGACTATTCCTCTCTGCGCAAGCTCCACATTATAATCAGCCTCCTGGAGCAGACGGGTAAGGATTGTCTCAACATCCTCTCCAACATATCCCGCTTCAGTAAGTACTGTTGCATCCACTATTGCAAATGGGACATTCAACATTCTGGCTATCGATTTGGCAATCAATGTTTTTCCTGTTCCAGTGGGTCCCACAAGTAAAATATTTGACTTCTCAAGTTCGAGCGCTTCGCTCTTTTTTGCCTCATCTTCACCTTTTCCCCCCTTCTTTCTAAGGCTGTCGAGATAGTTCAGCCTCTTGTAGTGGTTGTAAACAGCTACTGAAAGATATCTTTTTGCCTCCTCCTGACCAATAACATAGTTATCAAGGAACTCTGTTATCTCTTTAGGTTTAAGCAATTTGCCTGCCGACTGCTTCTCCAGCTGGCTTTGAACCAAATCCTTGAAATGCTCTTTTGAATACTCATTTGCCTGCTCTGCACAGTCACTGCATATGCAGCCGTAGAGTCCCTGCATCAGCAGTTTCACTTCACCCTCCGGTCTGCCGCAGAGCGTACAGCAGGAAAAGGGGTTGTTATCGTGTTTCTTTGCCATTCTCTTTTCTCTATTTATCGTCCCTTCTATTTTTTGTTTCCACCCTTTCCGAGGATCTCATCAATCATACCATACTCCAAAGCCTCCTGGGCAGTCATCCAGTAATCCCTGTCGCCATCTTTTTCTATCTGCTCATATGGTTTGCCCGAGTGAAGTGAGATTATATCATAAAGCTCTTTCTTGAGTTTGATGATCTCCCTTGCAGTAATCTCAATATCTGAAGCCTGACCCTCTGCACCTCCAAGCGGCTGGTGGATCATTACTCTCGAGTGCGGCAATGCGCTTCTCTTGCCTTTTGCACCTGCTGTAAGGAGAACAGAACCCATAGATGCCGCAAGACCTGTACAGATGGTGGCCACATCTGAATTGACAATCTGCATTGTATCATAGATACCCAATCCCGCATATACACTTCCTCCAGGAGAGTTGATATATATCTGAATATCAGATTTTGAATCTATCGAGTCAAGGAAGAGCAACTGCGCCTGCACGATGTTTGCCACATCATTTGTAATCGGTACTCCAAGGAAGATAATCCTGTCCATCATCAGACGGGAGAATACATCCATAACTGCCACATTCATCTGTCTCTCCTCTATAATGGAGGGATTTATATATGCCGAATGGATTGAATTAAATCTGTGTAGTGAGAGGGAACTGATTCCCATATGCCCCATTGCATATTTTTCAAATTCGCTTGCCATACTCTTTCTGTTATTTTATCAATCAACAAATATACTAAATTTATCATCACAAACCTTCTGATTACCGGAGTTATTACATAAAAAGGGATAGACCCTCACCTCCCTGGCCTGCGGTCACTTTATCCTTATATCCGAAAGCGCCTCCATCCTTATCCTCTCCTTCTCCTTACCATCTTTTCCCTCAACATCAAATTTTATCATTGTACTCTTGAGAGAGGGCGTTCTTATTGGTTGTACGGCAGACTTCTCACCATCATCTGTCGCTCCTTCCTCTCTTCCCGACGGCTCCTCTTTTTTATCCCGATAGCTTACGCTTCTCTTGAAATCGACCCATCCTCTGCGGAATTTGAATCTGTCGTAACTTCCATAGGCAACATTGAACTGGTTTATATTCTCAAGAGTCTCACTATCTACCTCTATTCCAAAAGGGATGGAGATTTTTGCCTCAACACTCTCTTTCAGTTCAAGAAGTGAAAGATCGGATTTATTGACAAGAAAATTTACCTTCCACTCTATCTTGAATATTCCCATAAAGCCTTTGTTCCCCCTGAAAGTTATATAGGCCGACTGGTCTGTATTTGGAATATAGTCCCATCTGCCCTTAAGTGGTTCTATCATCTGAAGAAGGTGTGATGGCTTTACGCCCCAGAACAACTTGAATATCTCCATCGAAAATTCTTCCCTGTTCTTCAATATTTTGCGACCCTCCTCCAGTTGCTCCAGATTTCTCTCTATCTCACTGTTTATATACTCATCCACCTCTCTCTTTTCAATGGACAAACTATCCCGCTTGCGCTTTGATTGAAGCGGTATCTCCCTCAGCTGTCCCTCCATCTTTCCATTTGCCATTATAATTGTATCCTGATAGAGAATATATTCCGATTCTATATCGTAGCGTGTCTCTACATCAGGGAACTCCTCTACAAGCTTCTGCTTGAACCGCTCCACAATATCCTCCTTTTCCCGTTTGCCTGCCCTCTTGTACCGTTTTCCCTTTTTTGCCGAGACTGTAATGGCATCCAGATCCATCTTGTAGAGGTATGACTCCTCCGGGTGCTGTCCACAAACAGCCCCTGCCATCAGAGCAAAGAGGGTCAGGTAGAGATAAAATTGAGTTTTACGCATCATATTCTATATTTTTAGTTATAGCTTCAATAAAAATTATGCCATTTCTGCCGTCTCACTTATATATACAAAAAAAGTGGAGCACCATTACAGCGCTCCACTCTATCTTCAAACTCCATTAAAGGATTAGTTGTTCAATTTCTGAAGTTCGTCAATTGCAATTGATTTTTTCTCCAAAGTGATTACACTCTTGATATAATCAATAACTTTATCCTCCTCTGTCTTCTCAAAGATTCTTCTTCCCTCTTTCTCATTTGAAAGGATAGAGTTTGCATAATTCTCAAGCTGCTCCGCAGGAACATCATTCAAACCATACATTGCGAATTGCAATTTTGCAACGCGTTTTGCAGCCGCCATAAGATCCTCACGGGTAACCTCAAGTTTCTGCTCCTTCATAATGTATTGACGGATAAGCTGCCAACGGAAATCTTTAAGGAACAACTGGAAATCCTTTTCAATCTCCTCCATTGTAAATTTACCCTCGTTGATGGTGTACAACCACTTCTTCAAGAACTCCTCAGGAAGCTGGATGTTTGTCTTGTTCAAAAGATACTCCCTTGTATCCAAAACGAAACGGTATGCGCTCTCCTGCTCATACTCCTGTTTGATACGCTCAGCTATCTTTGCCTCAAAGCCAGCCTCATCAGTTACAACATCCTTACCGAACATCCTGTCGTAAAGATCCTGGTTCTGCTCAGCCTCAACGAATGTCTTGATCTCTTTGATTGTAACTTGCCAGTTAGGATCCATCTCTGCAAGTTCCTCTTTCTTAACCTTCAAAAGTGCTGCTCTATCTGTCTCGTTAGTAAAAGTCTCATTGACATTTACTGAGAAGCTGTCGCCCTCTTTCTTGCCCAAGAACTGACCTTTGTTCTCAGCACCCTCGATAGTTCTCAAAGTGATGTAGGTACCCTCGATTTTTGTCTCGCCCTGCTCCAAATCTGCAATGATGAAATCCTCATCGTGAACCTCAGTTGTGTTCTCTAATTTGCCGAACTGTTTCAACATATTTGACTTGTAGGTCTTGATTGCATCAGCTGCAACCTCAACATCATAAGAAACTACGGTATCCTCAGAGGATAGAGTAAAGTTTACCTCAGGTGCCAAAGCGATGTCAAATACAAAGTTGAAAGTGGTATCACTCTCCCAATTGATAGGCTGCTGTTTCTCCTCATTAGGAAGCGGCTCGCCCAAAATATTCAACTTGTTCTCAGTAATGTAACCGTGAAGTGACTCAGAGATCATATTGTTTACGCTATCAACCAAAGCTGAAGTTCCGTGCATCTTCTCAATTAACGACATAGGGGCCATACCTTTACGGAAACCTCTGATATCTGCCTTACGGCGATAATCATTCAAAGCCTTTTTTACTTTCTCGGCACAATCAGCCTTCTCAATGCTGAGATTCAACTGGAATGTCAAATCATCAACTTTTACTTGTTCTATCTTCATTATATCAATTATATTTTATATTGTTCAACCAACTGGAGGCAAATGGAGCGCAATTCCACACCTCTCAAATAGTGCGCAAAGTTAGTAAAATCAATTTGATTAGCAAAATTTCAAACCACAAAGCATTCATAGCTTCCTACACAAACAATAACATCCTGATTAAAAGCTCTGTACCAATTGATAAAAATCATAAAGCAGCACACCGGACAACTCTACGCAAAGGACTCCGTGAACAGAATCAGAAAAATAAATGGATTATTTTTTTGCATTTATAGAAAATATAACTACATTTGCACTCCCAATCGCGGACTTGCGGGCGTGGCGTAATTGGTAGCCGCGCTAGACTTAGGATCTAGTGCCGGAAGGCGTGGGGGTTCGAGTCCCTTCGCCCGCACAAAAAATGACTCAACTTTCAGTTGGGTCATTTTTGTTTTCAACAGGCCAACCAGCTC
>JAZNXX010000053.1:0-13166 GCA_045594125.1 Candidatus Egerieisoma sp. | reverse complement strand
CCAGGCACTCTTTCCAACCGGAAAATAGACCCGGATGGAGTCGGCAAACTGCTGTCCGAAGAGATTCACGCTGAAGAGCAGTAATATTATTGTAAGTATCCTTCGCATCTATGTATAATTTGCAGGTGATGTTTAATCGTTCGTTAAAAACGACAACGAAAATAACCACCATTAAATCAGACACTTACTCTCACCCTCTCACAATAGATACACTACGCCCTGCAATGCTCTAATTATACTCTCACAATGCTATTATTATGCTCTCACAATACTGCCATTATACTATCATCATATTCTTACAATGCACTCATAATGATTTCTCAATGCGCTATCTGCTATTGTTATACTGCCGCTATACCCTCGTCATACTATCATCGTACGCTCACAATACTCTAATTATATTCATATTATGCTATCAGACACTACTTCCGTCGCAGAAGCCACCGCTGATATCCCATCATATCAACGCTTTTGCAAAAAGGTTTACTCATCTGCATTGAGCCTGCGTCTGTATAACATTTGCAAAAGGGTTGGGCACGCCAATGTGCCCCACACGCTCTGCAGGGCCGATTTGAATTCCCGACCCCCAAAAATTTTACCGGGTTGGGACCCCTAGACGCGCTACAGCCGCGATTTCGGTGCCCAACCACTTTGCGAGTTATCCATACCGAGAGATTTTTTGTTACCAAGGGGACCTGTTAGCTAGTGTGACCATTTGCTGCCGATGGAATCTGTTAGTTCGGGTGACTATTTGCTGCCGAGGTTGCTTTTACCTCCGAGTGATATCTTGCCGTTGATGACACCTAATGAGTAAATGTTATTGCTATTGACATCATCTGCTCACCACCCAGCGATTATTTGCTATTGATGGCCTCTACGGGTTTGAGGTTGGCGGCGTGCCAGGCGGGGATGGATCCGCTGAGGATTCCGATTATGAGTGAGATTGCCATTCCGCTGAGGATGTTTGAGATGGAGATGCTCAGGGTGAAGGCGGAGCCTGACGGGACGAGCCAGATTGCAGCGCAGACGAGGAGGATACCCATTATTCCTCCTGCGAATGAGAGCATTAGTGATTCTGTCAGGAATTGGATCATTATCAGATACCGCTTTGCCCCCAGAGCTTTTTGAATGCCTATTATGTTGGTACGCTCTTTTACTGAGACAAACATTATGTTGGCTATTCCAAAGCCGCCAATCAGCAACGAGAAGCCGGCAATGATCCAGCCAACGGTGTTGAGTGAACTGAAGATGGTACCTACCAGCTCAAGGATGAAGGTCATCTTTCCGATGGAGAAATTGTTCTTTTCGCCCGGAGCCAGACGCCGGTGGGAGCGCATAAGCAAGAGCAGCTCGTCGCAAAATTCCTGAGAATCGACCTCTGCCCGAGGTTTGGCGTAGATGGAGACATTGGAATTACGGATATTTACCATCTGTCGGCCTACCTGGATGGGAACCATAATGCTCTGGTCGGTATTGTTGCCAAGGCTGACCATACTCTCGCCTACCTTTTCAAAGAGGCCTATAACTGTCAGCAGACGGTTACCTACTTTTATCTCTTTCCCGACAGGATCGGCTCCGTCGAAGAGCTCCTCCCATATCTCATAGCCCACAATGGCCACATTGGATGTGCTGTTTATCTCATATTCAGAAAAATAGCGGCCTTGAGACAGCTCTACCTTTGTGAGAAGGTCCCAATCGGAGGTAACTGAATTAATATTGCAGTTTGATATGGAGTTGCGTCCATATTTTACCGTTTTGGTATATTGGATGGAGAGCGCCACCGCCTCAGATTTTGTTGAATTCTCCTTCAGATATCTGTAATCCTGATACGACGGGGCCGGACGCCTCATATACTCCCACCATTTGTACTCAGCCGCAGCATTGACATTGCCCTCATCATCCTCACCGCCCATCGGCCATTGTGATATGGTCACAACATCACTGCCAAAAGAGTCGAGTCCCCTTTTGACATTCTCCTTCAGTGCATCCACCGCTGTAAAGACAGCAACAATGGAGAAGATACCCACCGTAACACCCAACAAACTAAGAAATGTTCTGAATTTGTCTACCTTCAGCTGTGTAAAGGGAAAGACAACACTCTCCCACAACACAACCGCCATCACTTTTGCCTTTTCCACTACACTTTTCATAATTCTGATAATTTTTGATTTACTATTTACATTGAGACTCTTATGATTTACATCCAATCTGCCTTCTCAAATCACGCAGGGCGTCGAATGCATCCAAAGGAGACATAGTATTGAGATCCATCGACTTGAGCTTCTCTTTTATCTCCAATAGCAACGGGTCGTCGAGCTGATAGATTGAGAGCTGCAAATTCTCAACAGATGAATGGCCCCTGTTACGTCTGCTCCGCTCCGGTGCAGTCTCCGCTGGAGAAACACCGCTGCTGCTTGCTGCTTCGGCTGGGAAAGTATCGGGTCGGGCACCGCTACCGCTTGCTGCTGTTGCTTCAGACAGATTATTATCTGCTCCTTTTGAAACGCGGCCTCCAGAAGAATCCTGCGATGATTTTCCTGAGTAATTCTCCGGATGGTGTGCGGAATGGTTATTTGGACGGCTGGCTGGGCTGCACTCCTCATTGAGTTGAGAGCCGGGATTCTGCTCAACGGCTACCTCCCTGCAATGCAGTCTGCTGCTCAATGGCTCCTCCTCCCTTGCCCTCTCAAGGCTGTTAAGTTTGCGCTGGGCAGAGTCGATTACCGATTTGGGCATTCCTGCCATACGGGCCACGTGGAGACCAAAGCTGTGCGCCACACCTCCACGGCAGAGTTTGCGGAGGAAGATGACCCTATTCTCTACCTCCTTGACAGATACGTGGTAATTCCTTACCCTCTGATAAATCCCCTCAAGTTCATTAAGTTCGTGATAATGGGTAGCAAAGAGAGTTTTGGCCCTGCAAGGCGACTGGTGGATATACTCAACAATAGCCCAGGCAATTGACATACCGTCAAATGTACTTGTTCCACGGCCTATCTCATCAAGCAATACAAGCGAACGCTCCGAGAGATTGTGAAGGATTGTAGAAGACTCTATCATCTCCACCATAAAGGTCGACTCGCCACGCGATATATTGTCAGAGGCACCCACACGGGTAAAAATTTTGTCGGTAATACCTATTTTGGCACTCCTGGCAGGAACAAAAGAGCCTGTCTGAGCCAAAAGTACAATAAGGGCAGTCTGGCGCAACAGAGCAGATTTACCGGCCATATTAGGACCTGTAAGGATTATAATCTGCTGTGAATCATTATCCAGCATAATATCATTTGAGATATACTCCTCACCTGGAGCCATCAATGTTTCAATAACCGGATGGCGCCCCTCCTCAATCTTTAATGTATAACTCTCAGAGACCTCAGGCTTGCAGTAGTTGTTGCTCACAGCCAATGTCGCAAAGCCGCAAAGCAGGTCAACCTGGGCGATGGCGGCACAACTCTTCTGAATTTCGCTTATCTCTCTCTGAACCGAGGCTACAAGCTTTCCATAGATGCTCTGCTCAAGCAGATAAATCCGCTCCTCCGCCCCAAGAATCTTCTCCTCATACTCCTTCAGCTCCTGTGTTATATATCGCTCTGCACTTACAAGAGTCTGTTTACGGATCCACTCGGCTGGAACCTTATCTTTATGGGTATTCCTCACTTCAAGGTAATATCCAAAGACATTATTGTAACTTATCTTTAAAGACGGTATACCTGTCCTTTCGCTCTCCCGTTGCTGTATATCAAGAAGATACTCTTTACCGTGACGGGCAATCTGCCTCAATTGGTCGAGCTCCTCACAAACTCCATCCGCCACAATATCACCCTTGCCAAACTGGGCAGCGGGCTCAGGAAGAATGGTCCTCTCAATCTCCTCCTTAAGCTCCCTGAAGAGGGAGATTTCCTCGCCAAGCGACCTCAACTCAGCAGATTGCGAAGAGAAGCAAACCTCTTTTATCGGACTCATCTGGGAAAGTCCCCTCTTCAACTGAATAAGTTCACGGGGCATAATCTTTCCGGCGGCAGCCTTTGCAGTAATACGCTCCAGATCACCCACCTGTCCGAGATGCTCCTCAGTCTTGACACGCTGCGCTGTATTCTCTACAAAAAATTGGACAATATTGAGCCTTCTGTTTACCTCATTCACCTCTTTCGACGGCATTGAGAGCCAATTCCGCAACAATCTTGCACCCAAAGGTGAAGAGGTCTTGTCGACAACATCAATAAGCGATGTTCCGTCGGAACAGGATGCAGGTGAAAATATTTCAAGATTACGGAATGTAAATCTGTCGAGCCATACAAATTTATCCTGTTCAATCCTTGAGATTGAGCAGATGTGGCCCACTCCAGTAGCGTGGTTCTGCTCAAGATAAAAGAGGATTGTTCCTGCCGCTGTGATGCCCAACGGAAGCGACTCTATGCCAAATCCCCTTAGCGACTGCAGCCCCAATTGCCTTTTGAGTTTCTCCTCACAAGCCTCCTCCACAAAGGCCCACTCATCCATCGGAGAGATATAGTAGTGGGTTCCGAAGCGCTCCTTGAAACCATTTATATAGCCCCTCTCAATGACAATCTCCTTTGGGGCAAAATTGGCAAGCAGCACCTCCACATAGTCGAGAGTACCCTCTGCAATCTTGAAAGTTCCTGTAGAGATGTCGAGGAAGGCGATTCCTGCCCTGTCCTTATAGAAAGAGAGTGCAGCAAGAAAGTTGTTCTCCTTTTGGTTAAGGAGCTGTTCACTATATGCAATACCCGGAGTAACAAGCTCTGTTACACCGCGTTTGACAATCTTTTTTGTAAGTTTCGGATCTTCCAGCTGATCGCACACTGCAACCTTATATCCGCTCTTTACAAGTTTTGGCAAGTATGTCTCGATGGAATGGTGCGGAAAACCGGCCAAATCAACAGAAGCACCGCCTCCACCATTGTTTCTCTTTGTGAGAACTATACCCAGTACCTTGCTTGCAATTACGGCATCCTCTCCAAATGTTTCGTAGAAATCTCCCACTCTGAAGAGTAGCAGTGCGTCGGGATGCTGGGCCTTGACACTGAAATATTGCTTCATCAGCGGAGTTTCCGCTATCTTCTTATCCTCCTTCATAATCCACAAAATTAGGAATTTTTCTTTAAAAAGATGTAACTTTGTACTTTGGCCCGACTATTAAAGATATAATACATACAACTATGAAATTGAGAGCATTTTTTAAGGCAGCAGCCATCTGTGCAGTTGCTTTTTCTGCATTCTCCTGCAGTGCCCCAACAAGAGAAGAGGTGGCAGAGAAGGAGTTGAACGCCATTATCAAAGAGAACAACGCTGTAGGACTTGCCGTTGTTGCCGTTAAAGATGGTGAGATTGTCTACAACAAATCATTCGGATACAAGGATCTTGAGAACAAAACTCCGCTTATGAACGGTGATATCTTTAGAATTGCATCCATCTCAAAATCCTTCACTGCAACTTCCATTATGCAGCTTGTTGAGCAGGGAAAATTGAGTCTTGATGCAGATGTATCTGACCTTGTGGGATTTAAAGTAAGAAATCCAAAATACCCTAAGGTTCCCATTACAGTGAAGATGTTGCTCTCACACACATCAAGTATGAATGATGCAAACGGCTACTTTTCAATCAACCGCATCAACCCGGACTCCTCAAAGACCTGGCAAACTGCCTGGAACGATTATGAGCCGGGAACAGCTTATGAATATTGCAACTTGGGATTCAATACACTTGGAACCATTCTGGAGAGGGTAAGCGGAGAGAGATTCGACAAATATATCATCAACCACATACTTGATCCTCTTGGTGTTTATGGCGGTTATGAGGTGTTGAGCCTTGATTCAACCAAATTTGTAAAGATCTACTCATATAACAGTGCCGACAGCAGTTTCACCCACTCACCTGGAGCATACGCTACACGAAAAGCTGAGATTGAGAACTATCTCTTTGGCCACTCTACTCCAATCTTCTCACCTACAGGCGGACTCAAGATCTCCGCTCAGGATTTGGCAAAGGTGATGATGATGCATATGAACAATGGCTCTTTGGACAGTGTTAAAATTATCTCTCCAGAGAGTTCTGCTATGATGCAGAGCCGTGTTGCCGAGAAGACCGATGAGGGTGATGCATACGGATTTGCCATCAGGACAAGCGACCAGCTTCTCGACGGCTTTACAATGATTGGCCATACAGGAAGTGCGTACGGAGTATACACCTCAATGTTCTGGGATAAGGATCATAAATTCGGTTTTGTTGTGATGACAAACGGATGTAATGGCAGAAGAGACCATAATTTTATGTCGATCCACAGAGAGGTTGATGCCTGCCTATACAGAAACTTCATCCAGGAGAGTGAAAAGTAGAGTTGGAGAGAGTCTGCTGTATGACAACTGCTTTACCAACAGAATTTAGTTAGAATATACTGATTTGAAGAGGGTCCTAATCATAACATATTATTGGCCGCCATCCGGAGGGTCGGGGGTGCAGCGTTGGCTCAAATTTGCCAAGTATCTGCCGCAATTCGGGTGGGAGCCGGTGATATATACCCCTCTGAATCCTGAGGTAAACAGTACAGATGATAATCTTCTCAGGGATGTTTCGCCCCGGACAGAGGTTATCAAGCGCAAGATAATTGAGCCATATTCAATCTACAAGATGCTCTCCGGAAAGGGGCGCAACGAGAAGATAAAGGCAAACATCATTGCTTCATCCGAGGGGCACAAGAGCTCTCTTATGCAGCGCATATCGATGTTTATAAGGGGAAATATATTTATCCCCGATCCACGCTGCCTCTGGATTGGCCCTTCGGTAAGATTTCTTAAGAGCTATCTTAAAGAGCACCCCGCAGATGCCATTGTGAGTACAGGTCCGCCCCACTCAATGCATCTGATTGCCCAAAAGGTGAGCCGGGCTACATCCATTCCTTGGATTGCAGATTTCAGGGACCCCTGGACAGAGATTTTCTATTTCAAACATCTCAATCTCAGCAAATATGCCTTGAAGAGGCACAAGAGGCTGGAGGCCGGTGTAGTTGGGGAGGCCGACAGGGTTATTGTGGTGTCGCGCAAGATGCAACAGGATTTTGAGCAGATGGCGGGGCAGTTGCGAAAAAATGGTATAGATGTGATAACCAACGGCTTTGATCCTGATGATTTCCGTTCGGATGATGTTTGTCGGGATGATTCCCGTTCGGATGATGTTTGCCAGGAGAATTTTTGTCGGGAGAGAGGAAAATTTTCTCTTGTGCATACAGGATTGCTGGTTGAGAATGGCAATCCAGATCTTTTGTGGCAGGTTCTGGCAGAGATTGCCACAGAAAATCCGGAGTTCAAAAGAGAGCTTGAGATTGTTGTAATGGGTCAGACCGACCAGCCTGTTGTGGATGATATAAACAGGGCAGGACTGTCGGATAACTTCAGGAATTTGGGTTATGTAGCCCATAATGTTGCTGTGGAGTGGCAAAAGAGGGCTTCGCTATTGCTGTTGCCTCTCAGAAAGGAGCCTGAAGCGGCGGCTATCCTTACTGGCAAATTTTTTGAATATCTCGCTTCGGGAGCGAGGATTTTGGCATTCGGACCTGAGGAGGGTGATTTGGGCAAGGCACTCAGGGAGTGTGGTGGCGGTACAATTTGTGAATGGGACGACCGTAATAAGATAAAGGGTGAGATACTCTCCTGCTACAGGCTCTATCGGGAGGGCAAGCTGGAGAACAAAGTCTCCGAGGGAGCTTTGAAGTATTCACGAAAGGAGCTGACATCCCAGCTGGCCGCAATATTGGAGGAGATTACCGCAGAAAAGTGATTCTGTCGGGGAAAGAGATAGATAAATTATTAAGTTGCATATTATGAAGGGTTTTGATTTCAAGAGGGCGTTGCCCTATTTAGTTGCCCTATTGGCATTTGTGGTTATAGCCTACAGCTACACACCGGCCGTATTGTCGGGAAAGGTTGTAAACCAGTCAGATATCTCGAGCTGGAGAGGAATGGCCAATGAGATTTTGACACATAATGAGGCAAATCCGGACGATAAGGCCTTATGGACCAACTCAATGTTCGGCGGTATGCCTGCCACTTCGATTTCGGTAATTTATGAGGGCGATATTACTAAGCCGCTCTATGACCTGCTCTTTTTGGGTGAGAGACCGGCGAGCTATTATCTGTTGAGTATGATTGGAGGCTTTCTCCTTATGCTCTCTTTCGGAGCCAATGTCTGGCTGTCGTTTCTGGGAGCCATAGCCATAACCTTCTGCTCTTATAATATACAGATTATCCAGGTTGGACATAATTCCAAGATGGTTGCCATCGCATTTATGCCTTGGGTTCTGGCGGCTGTGGTATATGCCTACAGGAAGAGTGCCTTGTGGGGTGGAGTGCTCTTTGCCTTTGTCTTGAGTTTCCAGATCAAGGCAAACCATCCGCAGATAACCTACTATCTTGCAATGATTATCTTTGGATATGCAATCTGGCAATTTTGCGCAGCCATCAAGGAGAGGGCTTTGCCAAAATTCTTTAAGGTGTCGTTTATGCTGCTCTTTAGCGGACTTGTGGGAATTGCCACCAATATAAACCACCTTTGGCCAACCTACGAGTATGCCCAACATACAATGAGGGGCGGTTCGGAGCTTACCGGCGGTGACGGGTCGCTCGAGAGCGGAGAGAAGAGCCGCAGCGGACTCGACCTCGAGTATGCAACTGCCTGGTCGTATGGTATTGATGAGACCCCCAATCTTCTGATTCCCAACTTTAATGGAGGCTCTTCTTCCGGAGAACTCGGCAGAAATTCAGAGACCTACAAGGTTTTGCGCCAGAATGGATATGCCGCTGAGCAGATTGTAAAGGCTTTGCCTCTCTATTGGGGTCCGCAACCATTCACGGCGGGACCTATGTATATGGGAGCTGTCTCGCTCTTCCTTGCCCTTTTTGGCCTCTTTGTAATACGCGGAGGGTTGAAATGGTGGGTATGCGGAGTCTCCCTTGTTGCCCTGCTTCTCTCGTGGGGTTACCACTTTATGCCGATGTCGGAGCTCTTCTTCAATTATGCTCCGCTCTACAATAAGTTCAGGACAGTATCGATGATTCTTGTTATCCTCCAGATTCTCATTCCTGTTATGGCTGTCCTTGCCATAAAGAGTGTGCTCTATCCGTCGGATGATACAAAGGGGGATACAGTTATCAAGTTCCTGAATATGGAGATAAGATATAAGGAGAGGGTTCAGATGGGATTTTTGCTCTCTTTAGGCGTTACAGCCGCTTTCTGTCTGATTTTTGCCCTTATCCCTTCTCTTGCTGGAGATTTTATTTCGGGTGCCGACAGCCAGATGCCCGATCTTCTTCTCAACTCTTTGAGGGCCGACAGAGCTTCGTTGCTCCGGTCTGATGCTCTTCGTAGCCTCTGTTTCATTCTTCTTGCTGCGGTTGCACTCTGGTTGGGCATTTCAAAGAAGATCAAGGCTGATTATGCCGTTGCGCTGCTTGCTCTGCTTATACTCGTTGATATGTGGAGCGTTGGAAAACGCTATTTGAATGATTCTCACTTTGTTACCCAGAAGGAGTTCAATAATGCCTTTACTTTGAGAACGGCCGATGAGTTTATTCTTGAGGATCAGGATCCGGATTACAGGGTGCTCGATTTGAGTGTGAACACCTTCAATGATGCCTATGTGAGTTATCATCACAAGACTATCGGAGGTTATAGTCCGGCCAAGTTGCAACGTTATCAGGATTTGATTGATCATCATATTTCAAAGGAGATAAGTGCTGTGGCTGAGGATCTTTCAGGTGTGGCGACTCTCGGCGAGGCGCAGGAGGCTTTGGGCGATTATCCGGTCTTGAATATGCTCAATACCAAGTATATAGTTATCGACGGCAATATGCCGCCACTTGTCAATGAGCCTTACGGCAACTGCTGGTTTGTCTCAAATATTGTCAAGGCTGCGAATGCCAATGAGGAGATTGAGAAATTGGGCCATATTGATCCATCCAAAGAGGTGGTGATTGCCGACAATTTTGTTTCGGAGGAGTACCTTGGCGATTTTTATGCACCGGTGGCCAACAGCCGTGGTTTGAGTTTCTTCTTTGAGGCTGATTCTGCCGCTACAATCGAACTTGTTTCTTATTCTCCTAACAGGGTTGTCTACCATTATGAGAGTGATACTCCAAATGTTGCCCTCTTCAGTGAGGTCTTTTACGCACCAGGCTGGAGAGCCTGGCTGAAAGAGAGTGCCGCCGGTAGCCAGACCGGAAATTCTGCCGACGACGAAGCAGTGAATGGCAAAACAACCGATTCAAGACCTCAAAGCGTCGAGAGCAACCAGCCATCAGGCACCGCTCCGGGCGGTCAGCAGCCAGGCTCAGTTCCTGGTGGTCAGCAGCCAAGCTCAGCTTCAGGCAGTCAGCAGTTAGGCTCAGCTTCAGGCAGTCAGCAGTCAAGCTCAGCTGCAGGCAGTCAGCAGTCGGAGGTGGCAGCTGTGAAAGATCAGACAAATATGACGGAGTTGAAAATCTTCAGAGGCAACTACATCCTAAGAGGAGCAGTCCTTCCTCAAGGCAAAGGTGAAATTATCTTTGAATTTGCTCCCGACAGCTTCATCAAGGGTGAACTCTATTCAAGAAATGCCTCTGCTATCCTGATAGGTATGCTCGCCGGCGCTATAGGTATTACCATCTTCGGCAACCGCAACAAGCAACGGCAAAATAGGTAGCGGGAAACCGAGGAAGCAGGAAAGAAAGCGGAATGCAGGGGAAAAACAGAAGGGAATGAGGAAGTGGAGGAAAGCAGAAAGGAAATGCGGGGAAGCAGGGTACAATAGGTGTGTGCGGATGAGCGGCAGGTGGCAGGCAACCGAACAGAACGTGGAGAGCAGCAGAAAACAACAAATGGCGAACAATGGGACAACAGAGGAAGTGGCGCAAGGGGGTTGGGCACCGAAATCACGGCTGTAGAGCATTTAGCGGTCCCAACCCGGTAAAATTCGGAGGGGTTGGGAATTCAAATCGGCCCTACAGAGCGTATAGGGCACATTGGCGGTCCCAACCGTTTTGAAAACGAAAGATAGCTAACGATTGAGGATTAACATTGAATAGTAATCCCCTGTTATTGAACATCGAATATTAATCAGTTCGAGTACTAATCTTGAGCACTGATTATTAAACACTGAATGTTGAGCATAGAACATTGAGCATTGAATATATAATTTCTTATGGAGAATAGAATTTGCAAACTTTTTAATATTGAACATCCTATTATTGCTGGCGGTATGGTATGGTGCAGTGGCTGGAGGCTGGCTTCCGCCGTCAGTCTGGCTGGAGGACTCGGTCTTATTGGTGCAGGAAGTATGCATCCCGACACATTGAGGGAACATATACGCAAATGCAAGGAGGCTCTTCGGGCGGAGGCTCCCGGAAATAATAGCGGAAGAGAACTACCGTTTGGCGTAAATGTGCCGTTGCTTTATCCGCAGATAGATGAGCTTATGGGTATCCTTGTAGAAGAGGGGGTTAAGATAGTCTTTACCTCTGCGGGAAGCCCCAAAAAATGGACTCCATTTTTGAAACAACATGGCATCATTGTGGTGCATGTTGTTTCAAGCAGTGTTTTTGCACGCAAGTGCGAAGAGGCTGGTGTTGATGCCATTGTGGCTGAGGGCTTCGAGGCCGGTGGCCATAATGGACGCGAGGAGACCACCACATTCTGCCTTATTCCAGCTGTTTGTCAGGCGACATCGCTACCGGTCATCGCAGCCGGAGGCGTAGCCTTAAAGTGCCAGGTTGAGGCAGCCAGGGCATTGGGAGCTGAAGGTGTGCAGATAGGGACCCGATTTGCCCTCAGTGCGGAGAGTTCAGCTCACGAACAATTCAAAAAACACTGCTTGGGGCTTCCCGAAGGTGCTACCAAACTCCTGTTGAAAAAACTTTCACCTACCAGACTGGCACAAGGAAGTGAATTCACAGCAACAATAGCTGAAATGGAGGAGAGCGGAGCATCAAAAGAAGAACTTGCAGCCTATTTAGGCAAGGGCCGTGCAAAAAAAGGAATCTTTGAGGGTAATATCCAGGAAGGAGAAATTGAAATTGGACAAAACTGCTCTCTAATAAAATCCATAGAGACAGTCAGTCAGATAATGCAAAGCCTGATATAAAATTCTACCCTACAGCCACACTCAAAACAATTTACACTACTAAATATCATTTGGACAAATACCAGGTGTGGCAAAAAATATCATTTAAAAGTAGCGTAGTACATTGACTAAAAAAGGTAAACTGCGAAGCTCATCTGTCATAAGAGACATAGATCGCCTCGCAGTTTTTATTGTATAAAGACCTGTAAGTATCAACAATTACAAGGATTCTATATCATTTAAAGACAATCCAGTACACTTTTCAATTGTAGCAATATCCAACCCGAGGCTCTTCATCGACCTTGCAATTTCTATCTTGCCTTCAGTACGTCCTTGTTCTCTTCCTTTTGCTTCACCTTCTGCGCGGCCTCGTTCAAGCCCTCGTTCAAGTCCTTCTGCAAGGCCTTCCTCTTTGGCATTGTCAATGCAGCTCATTGTGTCCATATAGCCTTTCAAGGCAGATTCATAGCTCAACTGCTCCTCTTCGGAGAGTGTGGCAACATCGGCCATATCAAGTACCTTGTAAAAAATCTCCTTTGTCCTTTGAGGTAATGTGGTTCTGGTAACTTCATCCTTCAGTTGGGCTATTGTCTTCATACTTCTCTGCATTTGGTTCAACAAATATAGTAAATATTCATAATATTTGTTGCACTGGCCAATCGTTTCTGCCTTAAGACAAGGGAGTTGCAGAATTATGATATTCAGCTTGTCGGAGAAGATCTCCCTATCATCAATGTCGTAGAGCTGGATGTTTCTTCTCAGTTTTGGATTGCTTTCAAATGTGAAATTCATCAGGCAGATTGAGTAGGCCTTCTTGATCTGTTTGTAGTCCCACTCAGAACCCCGTTTTCCCATTCTGTCAATCAACCGGCAGCTGTAGTAGATAATTCTCTCCTTTATATTGCCCACCTTTCCGTTCTGCATCTCAATCAGATATTGGTCACCCGCCTCATCCTTGCACAGAATATCGAACAGACAGCTCTTCTCCTCCTTGGAGATGGGAATTGACTCGGAATTCATATATGTAAGGTCGACAATCGGTGATTCCGGCATC
>JAZNXX010000052.1:0-13073 GCA_045594125.1 Candidatus Egerieisoma sp. | reverse complement strand
AAGCCCAATATCCTTGCAACTTCTGCTGCATTGTTGATTCTTACATACAACTTCATTGCTGTAAGTTTGTCATCAAATGAATACTTTCTATGTTGATCCATAAATGTTTATTTATGTCCAACTTTTGGGGGGCACATCAATTTTACCGGGTTGGGAACCCCAGACGCGCTACAGCCGCGATTTCGGTGCCCAACCCCCTTGCTCCTGCCAGCGCTCACCACCTGCTCGCACCCCTTCTATCGCATCCTTGTGTATCTACCTCACATACCCTCTCGCGCGACTTACACTTGCAGCTCTTCGCAGCATCTCGCTCTAGCGCAGTTCACTCTTGCACCCCATTCAGACTCGCTACAAGGCCTATCAGTGAGGACAGTGCGCCTTGCATACTCTGTGAGCGCTATATGCTCCGTATGCTCTGCGCGCTATGTGTGCCCCGTGACCGTCGTGTGCGCCGCGTGGTCAGTATACTCTGCATAGTCCGTGTGTTCCACATACTCTGTATGCCCCGTGTGCAACACGAACTCCACGTGCTCTACAGTGCCTACTATGATAGGTTATATTTTCTCCAGATACCAGCTCAATCGACGAACCTTATGTTGGCAGATGTGCGAGGGAAGGGGGGGGAGTGAAGAGGAAGAGGAAGGAGTAGGGTGAGAAAGTAGCATTGCGTTACTTAAAGTGCACATCTGCTTTTACTCTTCTCACCTACTTTTCCGAATTGCTCCCAGGTTCCGTTTACAGTTCCTGTTCTATGCGCTGCTCTCTGTGGACGAGCTTTACCTTTACATTGAATTTTTTGGCTACGTGCTCTGCGAGGTGTTGTGCACAGTAGACAGAGCGGTGCTGTCCGCCTGTGCAACCAAAACAGATCATCAGGCTTGTAAATTTACGCTCAATGTAGCGTTTTACGTGAGCATCTGTCAGGTCATACACATCTTTGAGAAATTGGTTTACCCCACCCTCATTCTCAAGAAATTCAATTACCTCTTTGTCAAGACCGGTGAAGTGTTTGTAGTGGTCATATTTTCCAGGATTTTCAAGGGCACGGCAGTCAAAAACATATCCGCCGCCATTTCCGCTCTCATCCTGAGGGATTCCTTTTTTGTAGGCAAATGAGAAGATTCTCACCTCGAGTGTAGCCTCACTTCTCAAATCGGCAAACTGCCTCATAGTTGTAAGCTGCTCCAGAATCTCCTGGATATATGGATATTCGTCAAATGGAGCATCTTTTATCAATCGTCTCAAATTGTCGATAGCAAAAGGCACACTTTGCAAGAAGTGCGGTTTTTTCTCAAAATATCCTCTGAAACCGTATGCACCAAGAACCTGCATGGTTCTGAAGAGGACAAATATTCTCAGTGTACTATAGAAGATGTCATCCGGAACATCAATATATTTCTTCAAAGCCTCACGATATGTATTGATAAGTATCTCCTTTATCTCTTGTGAATAGTTGGCCTTTGCCTGCCATACAAAAGAGGCGAGATCGTAGTAGATCGGACCTTTTCTTCCACCCTGAAAATCGATAAAGTAAGGATTACCATCAACGAGCATTACATTTCTTGCCTGAAAATCCCTGTAGAGGAATGTATTGCCGGTAGCAGTCTTGAGCAGATCCTGTGAAAGCTTGACAAAATCTTCCTGAAGTTTTATCTCATTGAATTCCAAACCTGTAGCCTTGAGGAAACAATATTTGAAATAGTTCAGATCAAAAAAGATCATCCTTTTGTCAAACTCGGGCTGGGGAAAACATACAGAGTAGTCAAGACCGCACCCACCCTCAAACTGTATCCTTGGCAATGAGGCGATGGTCTTTTTCAGAAGCTCAATCTCATCTTCAGAGTAGTGGCCGGACTCCCTTCCTGATGCAACAGAATTGAAGAGGGTAAGATCACCGAGGTCTTCCTGAAGGTAGAATTTATTGTCTTCACTAACACACAAAACCTTGGGGACAGGAAGTCCTTTAAGCATAAAATGGCGGCCTATCTCCACAAAAGCCTTGTTCTCATCAACCGAAGTACCGGCTGCGCCAATTAGAGAGATTCCATTCCCTATGACCCTGAAATATCGTCTGTTGCTTCCACTTGAAGGCAACTCAACTATTTCAGATGGTTTTGAATGGGTATATTTTTCAAAAAGTTCCTCTATCTGTTTCATATCCAACCTTAAAAATTTAAGTAAATCTACGCTGATAATTTAATTAGCGAATTTAGTAATATATCTGTTCAATTTCAAAAATAATATGGCACTATTGCTCTTTAGTACGATTTTTGTACCTTTGTAGGTTGTTATGAATCAATTCGGAAAAGATATAAAGAGATTAATAGAATCAGCTGTCAGATTAAGATTTATCCTGTTGCTGTTTCTTATATATATTTCAGCAGCTCAACTTTTTGCCACAGGACGACGAGAGTATAGGGCGGCGATGAGGTCCTACGCCATAATGCTGCAGAGAGGTGATACACTCTTGAGAAACGGGGGTGAGAATCAGGGAATAGTGGCAGATGATACATCTGCAGAAAATATTCAGGACAGCACTCCTGCAAACCTTTCAGATTCCATTGGAACCTCAATTGCAGGTGGGCAGGACTCGCTCTTTATGCGCCGTCAGGATTCACTTATGAGGTTGAGAATTGACTCTCTTCTTGCAGCCGGGGATAGCGAGACGGCAAATATGCTGAGGGATTCTCTCTATTTCAAAGATGATACGACAGCCAAGACAGTACTCTCGAAGAGGGAGATGAAGAGACTTGTCCGCGACAGTATATGGGCCTACAAAGACAGTGTGATAAGGGCTACGCCAAGATTGCTGTCGACATATCTGTTCCCCGACTCAGTCATAAACCAGAGGATGTTCCTATGGAAGACAGATTGCTACTTCAACAAGCCGCAACTGCTCAATCCCGACACCACCTATAATGACAATTTCAATGAACTGCCATATAAAAAGGAGGATGTTGGGGCAACTTATCTGGGTGTATCGGGTTCGGCAATGCAATTTTTCAATTACTTCAAGAGAGAAGAGTCTGAAATATACCCGTTCTTTACGCCATATATGCCATACACCTATACAAAGGAGAGTATGCCATTCTATAATGTGAAGAGTCCATATACAGAACTTGCCTATTGGGGGACACTCTTTGCAAACAAACAGAAGGAGGAGACCAACCTCAAATTTCTTCACACTCAAAACTTTACGCCAAACTTCAACTTCAGCATTCTCTATAAAAGGAATGGAGCCAGCGGTATTCTGGAGAATGAGAAGACCGACAACAGGACATTTGCCATCACTGGAAACTATATAGGCAAACGCTATGTTGCTCAGGGCGGATATATATTCAGCAGGGTAAAGAGAGATGAAAATGGCGGCGTCAGCGATTTGAGTATGGTTCTCGATACGATTATCGATGCCCGCACCATACCGGTGGCACTCGACGAGGCTTCAACCAAACTCAAGAGAAATACCATCTTCATAACCCACTCATACGGAATTCCTTTCAATGTCAAAAAGCAGGATTCATTGGGATATGGAGAGGGAACAATGGCATATATAGGTCACACAGGTGAGTTCTCAACCTATTCAAAGTCATATAAAGATAATATCGGACTCACTGACTCTGTTGGCAGGGCACTCTATAACAATGCATTCTATATAAACCCTACAACTTCTGCCGATTCGTCGAGGGTAATGAATCTAGAGAACAGATTCTTCCTCAGACTGCAGCCTTGGGCAAAGGAGGCCATTGTCTCAAAGATTGATGCAGGGGTGGGATACCAGTACCTCTCAATCTACAATTTCAAGCCCGAGTTCTTCCTGTCGGGAAACAAAAACAGATCTGAACAGAACCTGTACCTCTACTTCGGAGCATCAGGAAATCTGAAAAAATATTTTGCCTGGGAGGGATTCGGAAGCTATCATCTTGCCGGATATAACCAGAATGACTTCAGGATTGGCGGACAGGTAAAGTTCTCGGCCTACCCTCTTCAAAGGGGAATTCATCTGACAGGTCGTCTGGATGTTTCGCAAAAGAGGCCAAATTTCTTCTATAACGACTACTTCTCCAACCACTATATATGGCAGAATGATTTTGACAAGACTACAGAGACCCGGATAGAGGCCAAACTGGAGATACCTGATTACAAATTGGAGGCTTTCTTCGGATATTCACTTCTTAAGAACAATATATATCTCGACTCGCTCGGAAATGCTTGTCAGAATGGGGAGGCGATGAGTGTATTGAGTGCCTACCTGAAGAAGGATTTCAAATTATGGCTGCTCCACTTCGACCATAAGGTTCTCTTCCAGCTCTCATCCGATGATGCAGTTGTTCCGTTGCCGGAATTGTCGCTTAACTTCAGATACTACCTTGAGGCATCTCTTGTAAAGAACGTGCTCAAGGCTCAGGTTGGTGTAGATGCCACATTCAACACCAACTATTATGCGCCGGCCTACTCACCGGCACTCGGGCTCTTCTACAACCAGCGGGCAGAGAAGATTGGAGAGAATCCTTATCTTGATGTATTTGTCAACCTGCAATGGAAGAGAGCGAGCATCTTTGTAAAATATGTAAATGCGGCACAGGACTGGCCAAAGAGCAACTATTTCTCTGCCAACAGATATTTGAAACCTCAAAAAGCCTTGAAATTTGGAGTTCACTGGCCTTTCTATGTCAAATAACAGCTCCAAAGGAGATAATATATGATCAGATTCTGGAGAAACATATACTTCCAGTATACCACAGCTTTTCTGGCTGCCTTTTTCATATTTCTGCTGCCAAAATGGGAGGATGAAAAGATTGACTCCCCTACCCCAAGATTCCTGGCGGGAGATACTCTCAAGTGTGCAATATTCATCAACAACTCACTCTCTGAGAAGGGGTTTACTATGGGATACATCTACGAGCTCTTTCGCCATTTCGACAACGACCAGATGTGCCGGACTATAATTGAGCCACAAAAGAGAAGTCTCAGTCCTTGGGTAAAACTCACCACTGCCGGCTCCGATATGCTCATAATAAATTCACTGCGAGATACCGTTCCGGGAATATTTCAGGAGGAGGTTGTCTCATCCATCCCTGTCTCCCCGACAGGTGAGATTTGTGTTATTGAGAAGGATCAGTTCCAGCTTGTACAAATCTTCAACCACTGGTTCACCTGGTTCAAACAGACTTCCCAGTACAAAAGTATTGAGAACAAATATTTCAAAAGCTACCATATAACCACACGCTCCGGTGAGCTGATAAACCGTCACACACTCTCACCTTACGACGAATATATCAGGCAGAATGCAGGCACCATCGGATGGGACTGGCGTCTGCTTGCATCGTTGATATATCAGGAGTCAAAATTCAAGGCGGGAGTAAGCTCCAGCCGGGGAGCTATCGGACTTATGCAGATAAAGGAGTCAGTAGCGCGGAAATATGGAGTAACGGATATATACAACCCGTCGGAGAATATCAAGGCTGGTACGCTCCATTTAAAGAGACTTCAGAATATGTATAAAAAGATGGGGGCAGATTCGCTCAACTCAATACTTATTACCATCGCAGCCTACAACTGCGGAGAGGGAAGGATGTCGGATTGCATGCGGCTGGCAGAGAGCGAGGGCAAGAATCCGCTTGTCTGGGATGATATCAAAGAGATCATTCCTCTGATGAAAGAGGAGAAATATTATATGAGTGACGCTGTAAAGTATGGCAAGTTTAAAGGTAAAGAGACCCTTAAATATGTTGTAAACATACTTGACAGATATGACAAATATAAAAAGGCCCATACGGAAAAAGGGACCTAAGCAGGTCCCTTTCCGGAAGTTTAGTTTTTGTTTGTGTGGTTAAGAGCGAGCGGAAAACGGGATTCGAACCCGCGGCCCTCAGCTTGGGAAGCTGATGCTCTACCAGCTGAGCTATTTCCGCAATAGCAAAAGCAATACAAATTTAAACAAATTTGCGTGCGCTGCAAATATTTTTAAGAATTTGTTACAAATATGTTAAAATCTATTTCTGATTTCAGCAAATATGAACTTTAACCTTTTTATAGCCGGACGGATAGGAAAGAAGAGTGCGTCCAACGGCAGATTGAGCAGAATCAGCAATACTATTGCAACAGTCTCCGTTGCCATCAGCTTTATGGTGATGATTGTGGCTATTGCTATTGCCAACGGTTTTCGTGAAGAGATCAGGGGAAAGGCCTCCGGCTTTAGCGGTGACATCACCCTTACAGCACCCGGTGTATCCATTGAGAACCACCTCTACCCTACCACAAGGCCAAGTTACATAGGAAAACTTGATTCACTCGAATTCATCAAGAGTGTAAATGCCGTATCATACCGGAGTGGGCTGCTGAAGAATGGCAATGAGATTCAGGGTATAGTCGTTAAGGGCATTGATGGCCGATATGATATGGAGTTCTTCCGCAACCACCTAATTGAAGGAGAGATTCCTCAATTTACATTGCACATCCCATCAGAAGAGACAGGTTCAGCAAATTCAGCTGCACCATCAAATGAAATAATTATCTCCAAAAGGCTCGCCAATATGCTCAACTACAAGGTTGGCGACAAGGCTCAAGCCTATTTCATAGGAGATGATGTGCGGATCAGGCTCTTCACCATTGCCGGCATCTTTGATGCCAGACTGGAGGAGATTGACAAGTCGCTTATAATTGCCGATGCCGGCCACATATCCAAGCTCAACGGGTGGAAAGATGGAGAGGTCTCCGGCTACGAAGTGCTCCTCAAAAAGAGCTACAGAGACAATACCGCCAAAGTGGCTGCAAAGCTTGAAGAGTTTCTCTACAACAATACAGCCGACAACGATCCCTCCCTTGTTCCAACCACACTCCAAGAGAGATATTACATCCTCTTTGACTGGCTCCACCTGCTCGACACCAATGTATACATAATACTCGCGCTTATGATAGCCGTAGCCGGCTTCAATATGGTATCCGGACTGCTCATAATCCTCTTTGAACGCATATCACATATTGGTTTGCTCAAATCACTCGGTATGCGCAACAAAGACATCGCCTCCATCTTCCTATACCGCGCCTCCTTTATCGTATTAAAAGGAATGGCAGCCGGAAATCTGGCAGCAATACTCTTCTGCCTGCTTGAATCCCAATACCGCTTCATAAAACTCAACCCGACAAACTACTTTGTATCATTTGTCCCGATAGAGATAACCCCTTCAACCATAATTGCCATAGATATCGCCGCCTTTATAACAGTAATGCTAATCCTCACCATCCCGTGCCACATAATCGGCAAAATATCTCCATCAAAGACTCTTGCAGTCAAATAGAAGCAAATGTCCCCGGAAGAAACACAAAGCCTATCGGCGTGCTCAGGGGTAGAGTTTGCAGGAATACCACAGATGCACTGTAGGGCCGATTTGAGTTCCCAACCACTTTGCAGCAACACAGATACAGATCTGTGCAGGGTTTCTATTTGCGATTTTTCTTGGCTCTTCTGATTGAATTTGCAGAGCGCACCATAGCCTCGTCTTGAGCAATCTTTTTGAGGGCCACGAGGGTGAGGATTGCGCAGATTACCGGGAAAAGAGCTGAGACTGAGAAGGCAACGCCCTCCTCTCTGGTAAAGAATGCATATCCGATCCATCCCTGAAAGCACAAGAGAAGAATGGCATTGAACAGCGACATTCTAATCTGTATCATACGGTGACGATAGAGAAATATTGTAAAGAATGCAATAACAGCCGAAGCTATTGTAAGGATAAGAAATGGTACGAAATCGGTGTAATATATGGGATCTGCCCCTGGTGTATAACATAGTTTATTGAAGAACAGGGAGATCAGAAGACCAAATGTTAAAAGCAGATAAAGTGTCTGTACTCGTTGTATCATAATTCTCTCTATATGTTTACGTTGTTTATTATTTGCGTTATTATACTCTTTTATTTACGTTTACTTTCTTCGTCTATTACTTGCTTTTTTATCTTTATCCTATTATTGCTCGCTTTACTCTTTTGCTCGCGTAGTTTATTGCTTGAGCGACTCTTCCGCTTACGTTCTCTATTGCTTGCATCACTTTATTGCGTGCGTTAATTCGTCGTTCAAATCATTGCTTTGGCAATTGATAACTTTGACGCATATACCGCAAATAGGATTGCAAAACTACAAAATTAATTTGTATCTTTGATGATATATATGTCGGATAATCTTAAAATTATTGATTATGAACAGAATAGGAGAATCAGAGCTTATTATTAATGGTGACGGCTCAGTTTTTCATCTACATATCAGACCTGAGGAATTGGCTGATACTGTTATACTTGTGGGAGACCCGGGCAGAGTGGATATGGTAGCTTCGTATTTTGAGAGTGTGGAGTTCCGCCGCCAGTCGAGGGAGTTCGTCACTGTTACTGGATGTTATAACGGCAAACGGATGAGTGTAATATCAACCGGAATTGGCACAGATAACCTTGATGTAGTTGTTAATGAGCTGGATGCCCTGGTAAACATTGATTTTGACACCAGAACGGTAAAGGAGCAGAAAAGGTCGCTCACACTATTGAGGATAGGTACGACAGGTGCAATCCAGCCAGACATTCCAATTGCTTCATATATCTTCTCCCATATTTCTGTAGGATGCGACGGTCTGTTGAACTGGTATGCCAACAGGGAAAATGTAACACTGCCGGATATGGAGGCCGCTTTTCTTAAACACACCAACTGGCCTGCCAACCTGCCTGTACCCTATTTTATTGAGGCAGACAGGGAACTTATTGACCTCTTCTCAGATGTCACAGTAAAGGGACTGACAATTGCTGCACCAGGATTTTATGGTCCGCAAGGCAGGGTACTGAGACTTCCGTTGGCAATGCCTGATATGGTCGAAAAGTTTGAGACATTCCGTTTTGGAGAGTTCAAGATAACCAACTTTGAGATGGAGGGTTCTGCACTCGCCGGCTTGGCAAAACAATTGGGACACCGTGCCGGAACAGTATGCTGTGTAATAGCAAACCGATACCACAAAGGGGCATCACCCGATTACAAGCCATATGTTGAAAGGCTTGTCAAGTTGGCGCTCGACAAGCTGGCAATGAACTAACCTCCTGCAATTACCGGAAGTCATCTAATCTGCAGCAGAAAGATTCTGCCATTTCAAAAACGACAAAGGCATAGCAATATCTTTTTAGATAGAAATAGCTGATTTTTATTGGGTTAATTGGAGTTTTGTAAAAAAAAGTATACATTTGCAATAGAACTTAAATATATGAATATGATTAGGAATATTTTATTTTATTTCTTCGTAGCATTATCACTTCTATCATGTTCAAAAGCTGATGTGTGGTTAGAAGAACAGGCTATTTTTACGACAAAAAGTCTTCAAGGACAAGACACTGTTAGCGAATCGTCTACTATATCTGAGGTCGATAGAGATTACTGGGCAGATAGGGGGCTAACACCAGATTACTTGAAAACAATTAGTGGTGGTGAGGCAAAAATGGCAGAATGTCAAATTCCAGAGAAAATACTAAAAAATTTATCATCTGCAGAATTAGCCAAAATATGTATAACATATCCATTAAGTTTTGACTTTCTATTGTTTAATAATGAATCTGAAGCAATAGATTATATGATTAAAAACTTTAATGGTTTATCAGAATTGTCAAGTAGAGTTGATGGTCCAATGGAGTTAGTAAAGTTATATTCCCAAATGGATAAATCTGATATACGGAATCAATTAATCGAAGCCTATGTTGAAAATTTGTTATCAAGCGATGATTTTTTTGAAAATTTATCAGACGATACGTTTTTAGTATTAAGAGAAGTCGTTGAAAATAAACTTTACAAAAGGTCAAGTAAAGTTAATAAGCTGATACCACAGGATAGAATTAATAGATTGCATTCTAAATTATATAGTTATAATTTACAGTCAAATAATGAAACTTCTGGCGAATTGATAGGAGCCATAAAGACTCCATTTGGCAAATTAGTGAGTTACTATATTTTTCCTGAAATGCCTCAAGATAGTATAGATTATTATACTAACAGATATGTGAGCCTTTATAATGTTGCACTACTAGATTCAGCAACCCATAAATATAATTGTCACGCTTATGCTTGGGCATCGAGTAAGAATGTCTGGATTAATGAAGCAGTATCAAAGTATACGGTTAACGATTTGTATTTTCAGTCAAGTGATAACGTTGCAAGAGTTTATTATTTAGGAAATCATTCTGCTGTTGTTTACGATGATGTGGTAACAGATTATTATGTGTCCAAATGGGGTAAAGGTCCATTGGTTCGTCACTCTCCTACTAATGTTCCAGCAGGATATAGACCAAATGATAGGGTTTACTATAGTTTACCATATATTCAAGGTGATGACATGGCAGAATCAAACGAAAATCTGTATACGTATGTAATGTATCCTTATATGAGTTATGCGTCATATTCATGGGAGTTACCAGATCAGAGAGAAAGCCATTATGAAATTGTTAGTGCTAGCGGAAATGTTTTGCAAATTCGATTTAAAGTTCGTGGAATTTATGATATTTATTGCTATATTTCTAACAGTGAAGGAGATATCGTACATAATGATATGATTGAGGTTTTAGTAGAAAATTAAATATTCATCACTATGAAAAAGTATCTATATGTTTTAGTTGCGCTGCTTTTATTTGGATGTGACAAAAGCAGTCCGGAAGGGAATTCTGATGATATATATGGAATTGTCGTAAACGGTTCGGGGTACGAGGTTACAGAGAAGAATATTCCTAATTGGCAGGGATTGGGGGTCTATTGTCTGCTGACAAACAGTAATGTTCAGCAACTTATTATGCGTGACGCCGGAGGAGTTGTCAAAAGCGGTTTGGCTGAACTCTATTCGTCAGGAAATCTTATTGGAAAATTTCTTTATGATGAGGCGCAACAGCTCTATACCCTTAATTATCTGCCCGAGGAGGGAAAGGAGTATTCGATCAAAATCTCATATAATGGAACTGTTGTTGAAGCTTCAACCTCAATGCCAATTGCCGTAGAGCGCAGTTTTATATGCAATCCGCTTCTTGTTCCCCAGGTTTATAGAGAGTCACCATTTATAGATTCAAAAGATGAAATTGACAGAGAGAGATTATACTCTCTTTTTGAGAAATATCCTTCATATACATACAAAAGCGAGGGAAATGGAGTAACCTATTCATACTTCACAGATAATAATGGGATGGTGGATATGGTGGTCTCAACACATTCAGAAAGCGATCTTTTCAATAAAACCGAGATGGCCCTGACTATGGGATATCTTATACTGACTCCGCCTGAAAAGTACTCAGGCAGGTCGGAAAGGCTGATTGCAGACGAATTTGTCTGGAGGGATATAGAGTACAGCTACTGCAACAAGTTATTGAGAATCCCTTTGGGTAAAAACTCAAATCCATACCATCTGGCCTCATACGTCGGAGTCCTTGATTCATCGCCTGTGTTGCACGAGATGGAGATTGATTACGTATTGGATCTAATCAAGAATAATCCCCAATATGGATGTTATGAAGATAAATGTGAATTTTGGGGGCAAAATTTCCTTGTACTCCCATATTATGCCAATGGCATCAAGGATGTGGCCCAAAAGGATTGCCGCCAGGTTATTCTCTCTGCATCAAATGAAGCGGATCTCTATCTGATAAATTGCAGGGATTACAGTTTTGACAAATTGGAAGATGTGAGTTCGAACTTTACCAATATAACGGGAGGATATGGTATCTTTGGTGCTGTATCTAAAGCTGAGTACAATTTCTCTTCCTACAGAAAAGAGCTTATAAACAATTATCTTGATATAATTGACA
Organism: Candidatus Egerieisoma sp.; assembly: GCA_045594125.1. Classification (GTDB taxonomy): domain Bacteria; phylum Bacteroidota; class Bacteroidia; order Bacteroidales; family UBA932; genus Egerieousia. Next base: position 1,269 of record JAZNXX010000052.1, on the reverse strand, counting down.
ATCTTGATGTGAAACCTCCTCTAAAATATGCAAATCCGGAGTTGGATTACAGATGGTAATGCTCAGCTAGAGAAAGAGAAAGAGAAAGGGGAAGAGCAGTAACCTTTTGAGGCAGTTACGGCTATTTCCCCCTCTTAATATCTATTCATCTTCATCTATTTTCACTAATTTTAAGGGCAAAATTAAAATAAACACCAAAGAAAAAAGAGAAATATTGCGATTATGTTTCTCTTCTCTTTCTACACTCGTGGAATGTCATTTATAGATATGGCATACTATCGTATCGCAGACGCAAGACTGGGCAGCAACTCTTTATCCGTTGGGAGAAATGTATGCAGGAGATTGTAGATAAATACGATACTGATTTTTATAGCCCGTATCTACTTCCGATTCTCAAATATCCATACGATAGGAGTCAATATAAGAATATGCTTTATCGTACTAACAAGTCTCTGAAGGATGTTGCAAAGATGGTTGGGTTATCCATTCCTCTAACCCTATATGTTGCCCGTCATTCTTGTGCAAGCATTGCCAAGAGCAAAAAAATTCCAATATCTGTCATTAGCGAAGGTATGGGACACGATTCAGAGATTACTACACAAATCTATATGGCATCGTTGGATAATGCCGTAGTCGATAGAGCAAATGCACAGATATTAAAGGAATTGTAGGATAAGGGATGTTTAGCAAAATTCAGTTTCTCCTTGTAAGAAAAACTATTTAACCCTTATGACTGATAATCAATATAATTTTCCACCCTTTTGCTAAACAAAATAGCACATTCAGATAGTTATATTTATGATTTTTCAGGCTGCTATTTAGTTCTGTTTGCAGATTTTTACATAATTTTGCGCCGAAGTGTAATGGTAATATTCAGATGGGATACGATGATTTTATATTGACCGGCAATTCGTCCAGCATCATCATATTATTAGGGATGGCCGCTGTACTGCTTGCTGCTACCCGTTTTCGTGGAGAGAGCGGATATGCGGCTGCCATTATTGTGCTACCCAATGTCCCCGTCTATATATACAATATGAGCCGAATGTTGGAATGGCACAACTTGACTCTTTTTATGTTTCCCATCAGTTACTCGGTCAATACGCTGCTGATGCCATTGCTATGGCTCTTTGCCAAGCAGAATTTTGACCTGAACTTCCGCCTCAAACCTATTCATCTGCTGCATCTCCTGCCCGGTCTTCTTTGCCTCGGACTTTACCTTGCTACTCCTACTCAGGAGCGTATCGCATCCATTCAGCACGAGATGAC
>JAZNXX010000051.1:0-58459 GCA_045594125.1 Candidatus Egerieisoma sp. | reverse complement strand
GGTTTGGCACCTCGATGTCGGCTCGTCACATCCTGGGGCTGGAGCAGGTCCCAAGGGTTCGGCTGTTCGCCGATTAAAGTGGCACGCGAGCTGGGTTCAGAACGTCGTGAGACAGTTCGGTCCCTATCTGTTGTGGGCGTAAGAAATTTGAGGGGGTCTGTCCTTAGTACGAGAGGACCGGGATGGACGTACCGCTAGTTTACCGGTTGTGGCGCCAGCTGCACCGCCGGGTATCTAAGTACGGAATGGATAAGCACTGAAAGCATCTAAGTGCGAAGCCAGCCCCGAGATGAGATTTCTATATAGGGTCGTGGGAGACTACCACGTTGATAGGCTGCAGGTGTAAAGGCAGTAATGTCAAAGCCGAGCAGTACTAATAGCCCGAAAGCTTAATTGCGAACGGATAAACTGCACACTCGAAAGAGTCACCGAAGTGTTTCTCTCTCATTATTATAGTATACTGGTCTGATATGCTGTATCAGATTACAGAGAAGAATAATGGTGGTTATAACGATGGGGATCCACCTCTTCCCATACCGAACAGAGAAGTTAAGCCCATTAGTGCCGATGATACTGCTATACCAAGTGGGAAAGTAGGTAGCCGCCAACTTTGTGAGACCTTCAGGAGCAATCTTGAAGGTCTTTTTTTGTATATGGGTCATTTGTGGTAGTAATTTGAAATTTAGGTGGGCGCTAAAATTGGCTCATTTGCAAGAGGGTTGGGACCGCCAATGTGCCCTGCAACGTTCTGTAGGGACGATTTGAATTCCCAACCTATAAAAACAGCAGCCGACGATCTCTGCTTGATCTGCCGGCTGCTGCCCAATTTAACCTACTACTAAAATTTTATGTCCATCCTAGAGTTCTGTTTTCCACAGACCGTGCAGATTGCAATACTCATAGACAGCAACTACTTTCTTGTTGCATACACATATTTCTGCCTCTGGTTTGTCTTTTAGATTTACAAGGATTCCACCATCCTCTGTCTCAACATATATGAATGCTATAAAGTGTTCAGGTACCATTGGATGTGCTACACTACCAACCTCTACTTTGATTTTGCAATCGTCAATTTTGGTAACAACTGGTACGTGTTTCTCTCCACTTGCATCTACAGTATTTGGAATAAGCTCTTCCATTTTCTCTCCACAACATACAACGGGCACTTTAGAATCTACAAATTTGGTAATTACATTTCCGCAATGGCGGCATTTAAAAAATCTTGTTGCCATAATTATGTCAGTTTATTTATTGTTTATATTAATTATTATCTAAATTTTATTATAAAATAACTCTTTCAAATATCGTACCAAATTTTAAATTTTGTCAAGGGTTCGGATTTTTCTTCCTCTCTCCCTATTAATAACACATTTGGGTGGATGTTGTTCAGTAATATTTTATGCTTCCTTTTCCTTTCGTCATTTACTTCTTATTGCTACTACTTACTTCTTAATGCTTATTGCTTATTGCTTACTGCTTACTGTTTACTATTTTATTTACTGTTTACTTTTTACTACTTACTACTTACTGCTTTTCTTGTTATAGTATCATATTGGTCTTATTTGATATGTATATATAGCTATTCCACATGAGGGATTGTTTATCTCTCTTTCGTTGTGTATTTCTGCATCAGTTTTAGGTGACGGGCAATCTATTCATCAAGGAGATGAGGACGAAGTTGTCTGGTCCTCTCCAGTGCCTGTTCCTCTTGCCATTGTGCAATCAGTTTAGGATTTCCGCTCAGGAGTACATCAGGTACTTTCCATCCGTTGTAATTAGCAGGCCTGGTGTAGACAGGTGCAGAGAGAAGATTATCCTGGAAGCAGTCGCTGAGTGCAGAAGTTTCGTCGCTTATTGCTCCTGGAATGAGACGGATAATGGAGTCACAGAGGACTGAGGCGGCAAGTTCTCCTCCGCTAAGGACATAATCTCCTATTGATATCTCCATTGTTATGAGATGTTCCCTGATTCTATGGTCGATTCCTTTGTAGTGCCCGCAGAGAATCATTATGTTATTCATACAGGAGAGCCGGTTTGCAATTGGCTGGTTAAGGAGCTCCCCATCTGGTGACATATAGATAATCTGATCATATTCCCTCTCTGATTTAAGTTTGGTTATGAGTTTGTCTATGGGCTCTATCATCAATATCATACCTGCATCACCGCCGTAACTGTAATCATCTACCTGATGATAATTCCCTTTGCCATACTCTCGGATATCGTGTATATGAATCTCTACCAAATTTTTGTTTTTGGCCCTCTGTACTATCGAATGGTTGAGCGGACTCTCAAGAAGTTCCGGAACAACTGTCAAAATATCTATTCTCATAATAGTGCAAAGTTAATTAATTAAGGGGAGGAATCCTCCTTTTGCACTAAAAAAATATCCCTTTTGATATAATTAAAAAGGGGGATGATTGCCGTTAAGAGATTTTTTTTAGTTATATTTGCAAGTTATTAATTTATAATAGTTTTAAAACTAACTATATGGAAGATATTACTACCGCTTTAAGTGAACAGAATCAGAGTACTGGGATACAAGATTCTACACAGGAAATGCTAGAGACCAATGAGAGTATAAAATCAGTTGAATTTCCTGATTATTCAAACTTGAGTTTGAAAGAGATAACCCAAATTTTTCAAGAGATGGTTGAGAGGGGAGATCAACAGGAACTCTATAAAAATGCAGATGCCATCAAGACAGCCTTCTTTATGGTATTGAAGAGGGAGAAGATTGCAAACGGACTCTTCGATCAGCAGGATGTGCAGTCGTCTGGAGAGATGCCAGTTGCCGCTGCCGCTGTTGAGAGTGAGGCTTTATTGGAGGGTGAATCGGCTATGGCAGATGATTCAAATGACAGAGCAGATAGTGAGGAGACAGAATCAGATACAGACATCGCATCTGAAAATCCGTTCAAAGAGATAGTGAGAGGCTTCAAGGAACTCTATTCGCAATACAAACTGTCACGACAGAATTATCTTCAGGAGCAGGAGAGAATTAAGGAGGAGAATTATACCAGGAAAGTGGCCATTATCGAGAAGATTAAGGAACTTTTGGAGAGTACAGAGGATGTGAACTCAACATTCCCGGCTTTCAGGGAGCTTCAGAACGAGTGGAAGTCGATAACATTGGTTCCTCAGGCAAAAGCAAAGGATCTATGGGAGTCATACCAGCTCTATGTCGAGAAGTTTTACGACTATATTAAAATTAATAACGAGTTCAGGGATTTGGACTTCAAGAAAAATCTTGAGTTGAAGACCAGGTTGTGTGAAGAGGCTGAGGCTCTTGAGAATGAGCCTAATGTTGTGACAGCCTTCAAGGAGTTGCAGAAACTCCACGACCAGTGGAAAGAGTTGGGACCTGTTGCAAAAGAGTACAGGGAGTCGATTTGGGAGAGATTCAAGAATATAACATCGACCATAAACAAGAGACATCAGAGCTATTTTGAGAATTTGAAGGAGGAGCAGAAGAATAATCTTATTGAGAAGGTTGCTTTGTGCGAGAAGGCCGAGGAGATAGCAAATAGAGTTATTGACAATTCAAGTGAGTGGAATGAGATGTCAAAACAGATGGAGCAGCTTCAGGCTAAATGGAAGACCATCGGATTTGCATCTAGAAAGGAGAACCAGAAGATATATGACCGCTTCAAAGATGCCTGTGATAAATTCTATAATGCAAAGAGGGAGTACTACTCAAACTTCAAGAATGTGATGTCGGAGAATCTCCAAAAGAAGATTGCCCTTTGTGAGCAGGCTGAGGCGCTGATGAACAATGATGACTGGAAGAAGACTACTGATACACTCATCAACCTTCAGAAACAGTGGAAGGAGGTTGGTCCGGTTGCAAGGAAGCAGTCAGATATTGTCTGGAAACGTTTCAGGGCAGCCTGCGATACCTTCTTTGACAACAAGGCAAAACATTTTGGTGAGGTTGATGAGAAGTATGATGAGAATCTTGTAGCAAAACTTGCTCTCATTGAGGAGGTAAAGGCATTTAAGATCAGCGATTCCAAAGAGGATAATATACAGGCAATGAGAGAATTCCAGTCGAGATGGAATGCGATAGGTTTTGTTCCTTTCAAAGAGAAGGAAAATATCCAGAATGAATGGAACAAGGCTATGGATATCCATTTTGCCGACATCCGCTCATTGGCAAGTGAGAAGAAGCTCAATAAGTTCAAGAAGATGGTTGCCGATATGAAGAATTCAGGAAAAGGCGACAGAGGCTTGAGAATGGAGCGCGAGAAACTTATCCAAAAGTTCAGGAAGATGGAGCAGGATATTGCAACCCTTGAGAACAATATGGGATTCTTTGCAAAATCCAAGAATGCGGATGCAATGGTTGCTGATATCAGAAAGAAGATTGAAATTGCAAGGGAGGAACTCTCGCAGATAGAGGAGAAGATAAGGGTTGTTGAGAGCCAGCTATAGGTTTGTTTCAATCCTATCGGACTGATAGAGGGATTCTGGTGCAGAGGAGCACAGGTCCCAAAAGAAGAGAGAAATAGGTGAAAAGAAATAAGAGAATAGAGTTAATTTTTAAAATAATATAAAGAGATAATGAATAAGAATACGGTTCTTGGTTTTATATGCATAGGAATCATATTGATTGGTTTCAGCTGGTATAACACCAAGGTTTTTAAAGAACAGGAGAGGGCTAATTTCGTTGCAGATTCAATTGCCCGTGCCGAGGCATTGAAGAATGCACCAAAGATGGAGGAGTCTTCGTTGGAGCAAGTTGCCGGAGCTGTGGCAGATAGTGCAGCAGCTGAAAATATCCAGCAGCAGATGGTAACCTACAAAGATTCATTGCTGGAGGCGGCAAGCAAGGCGGCAGAAGAGTTCTACACTCTGGAGAATGACAAACTTAAAGTTACATTCACAACAAAAGGAGCACAGGCGTCACAGGTACTTGTCAAGGATTACTATACTCACGACAGCCTTGACCTCTATTTTGTAAACAAGAATGCAAGTGAATTTGCATTGAGTTTCTATACCGACCAGCAGATAAGCACATCTGACTTTGTCTTTACAAAGGTGGCATCGACAGATTCTACTCTTGTTTTGAGATTGAATTTTGGTGAGAACTCATATATTGATTATCAATACACTCTTCCGGCAGAGAGCTACATCGTTGACTTTAATGTGAAGATGGTTGGGATGAACAGATACATCTCGAGGAATGTCTCTTCACTTGATGTGGACTGGAGCCTTGATATTCCGAGACTTGAGCGTGGATATGACAATGAGAAGAACTACTCGACAATTGCATACAAATATCCTAATGAGAAGGGTGCCGAGGATTTGGGTCTGAGAAAGGAGCACTCATCAGAGGAGTTGAATACCAAGGTGGAGTGGGTTGCATTCCAGCAACAGTTCTTCTCAGCTATACTTATGGCTGAAGATGACTTTACCGGAGGCAGATTGTCGTATGAGTTTGCATCTGAGCCCGAGTATCTTGTAGAGAACAGACTTATGGATTGTGATGCCAGAATGCAAGTTGATTACAAGGGTGGTGAAGAGGTCAATATTCCTTTCAAATTCTACTACGGTCCAAATCTCTATAAGGAGCTCAAGGAGTCTGGTTACGGATTTGAGCAGATTGTACCGCTTGGCGGCTGGTTGATAGGGTGGATCAACAGAGTTGTGATCATTAATTGTTTTGATTTCCTTAACGGATTTATTTCAAATTATGGAATCATCATCCTTTTGATGACAATCTTCATCAAATTGATCATCTCTCCTCTTACATTCAAATCGTATGTTTCATCTGCAAAGATGAGAGTTTTGCGTCCTGAGATTGAGAAGATCAACCAGAAGTATCCAAGGAAGGAGGATGCAATGAAGAAGCAGCAGGAGACAATGGCGCTTTACAGCAAAACCGGTGTAAGTATGTTTGGTGGATGTTTGCCAATGTTGCTTCAGTTCCCTATCCTCTTTGCAATGTTCCGCTTCTTCCCTGTCTCATTTGAGTTGCGTCAGCAGGGTTTCTTGTGGGCAAAGGATTTGAGTGCCTATGATTCAATCATTGATTTGCCGTTCAATATTCCGCTATATGGCGACCACGTGAGCCTTTTTGCAATTCTTATGGCAGTTTCAATGTATTTCTACTCAAAACTCAATATGGACCAGATGCCTTCTGATCCGAATATGGCGGGTATGAGAGGTATGCAGCTCTACTTTATGCCAATATTCCTTTTGGTATTGTGTAACAACTTCTCAAGTGGTTTGAGTTACTACTATATGTTGTCGAACTTGATAACAATTGTACAGACTTGGGTAATCCGCAAATATTTTGTTGATGAGAAGAAGATCTATGAGCAATTGAAGGCCAAAGCTGCCAACACCAAGACTAAAAAGTCAAAATGGCAGGAGAGATTGGAGCAGTTGCAGAAACAGCAGGCTGAAATGCAGAGACAGCAACAGCAGAGAAGAAAATAGTTGTCAGCTATGTCTATAGAGAAAGAGATTAAGAGCATAAATAGTGAACTGCCGTCAACTGTGAGGTTGGTGGCAGTTTCAAAATTTCATCCGTCAAGTGCCATAATGGAGGCTTATAATGCCGGACAGAGGGTTTTTGGTGAGAGCCGTCCCCAGGAACTTGCTGCAAAAGCGGCTGAACTTCCGATGGATATTGAGTGGCACTTTATCGGTCACCTGCAGACAAACAAACTTAAAATGGTACTTCCTGTAGTATCGTTGATACACTCAGTAGACAGCAGGAAACTGCTATATGAGATAAATAAGTTTTCGCTCTCTAAAGGGCTCAAGACAAGATGTCTGCTCGAACTCTTCATTGCTAAGGAGGAGAGCAAGCAGGGATTCTCTGAAGAGGAGTTGTTTGGATTGTTGGATGAGATTGTTGCGCAACCTCTGGAAGGAGTGGAGATATGCGGATTGATGGGTATGGCCTCTTTTGTTGAAGATTTTAATCAGATAAAGGGTGAATTTTCACGTCTGCAACAGATCTTCAACAGGGTAAAGGCGAATTATGGAGATTCCTTTCCAAACTTCAATGAGCTCTCTATGGGTATGAGCAATGATTATAATCTGGCTATTGAGTGTGGGAGTACTCTTGTAAGAATTGGAACAAGAATTTTCGGCAGCAGGTACTGATCAGATTATCATATAAGATAGTTCAGGAAACTTTTAAAACAGGAACCCTGAAATGAAATGAACCCCAAAAGTCAGATATAAAACTTTTGGGGTCTTTTGTATAAGTATCATACTTTATCCGTTAATCTCGATATCTGTCTTGAAGACAAATGTTGCAGGTCCTGTCAAATAGATTTCGGAGAAGAGTTTTTTGCTCTTGTCGTAATTGAAAGTGACAGAGAGGTTGTCGCCAAGTGCGTGGATATCATATTTTACCTGTTCAACTGATTGTGCCTCCTCTCCCTGGGCAGAAACCATTATCATCTCCTTTTTGGCAAAGCCTTTATCTGAGTGCAGATATGTGGCTATTGATGACGCTGTAACACCGGTTCCACAAGCAAAGGTCTCAGCCTCAACACCACGTTCGTATGTCCTTACATTTATGTGGTTATCCTCTATCTCCACGAAGTTTACATTTGTACCGCCCTCAAAATCCTTGTGCCAACGCCAGAATTTTCCACGCTCATCTACAGGATACTCCTTTACATTCTCCACAAACTCCACATAGTGAGGCGAACCGGTATTGAGGAAATAGGCATTATCAGAATATTTTTGGCATTCGCCCAAATCAATCATCTTGAGCTTTACGATGCAGCGATGCGGTGTATATTCAAGCACCTCAGCACGGTGATATCCGTCAATAGCCTCAAATTCAAACTTCTTGATGCCTCTGTGTGCTGCAAATGCCACAAGACATCTTCCTCCGTTGCCACACATCGAACCTTCAAAGCCATCGGCATTGAAATAGCGCATTGAGAAATCGTACTTGTCACTTGGCCCCAATAGCATAAGGCCGTCACCGCCAACGCCGAACCTTCTGTCGCATAAGAGTCGGATCTCTTTATCTGTCAGGTGGTTATATTGCAATTCTCTATTGTCGAGGATAACGAAATCGTTTCCTGCACCCTGATATTTGTATGCTTCTATTACCATATTCTTCTTTTTTGTTTTATTTGATTGTTATTCTGTTTGTCATCTGTTCCAAAAATTACTGTCCCCATTAGAGATTCATATCACTCTCAAGCTCCTCAATCATTGCCTGGGCAACCTTTTCTGAGGCACCTTTTCCTCCAAGGATAGAGCGTACCTGTTCATATTCCGCCATCATTGTATCCCTATATCGGGTGTCTGTAAGCAATCTGTTGAGCTCGTCAGTTATCTTTTGCGGTGTGCAGTCGTGCTGGATAAGCTCCTTGAAGAGACCTTTATTCATAATGAGGTTAGCGAGACTTATATATTTCAGCTTTACAAATCTTTTGGCTATCTGGTAGCTGATCTCATTGCCTCCGTAGCAGACAACTTGGGGTGTTCCTATAAGGGCAGCCTCAAGACTTGCTGTGCCTGAACTGATTATGGCGGCTTTAGCCTCCTTTAGTATAGAGTAGGTCTCGCCCTTGAGCAGTTTTATCTCCTTTCCCTTTCCGGTTGGGGCTTCGTCTGGCATTATTGTCCTGATACCATATTTGTCGAGAATCTCCTTGTAGAGCAATGGATCTGTAGATGGGGCTCCTGCAAGGATGAACTGGTACCCCGGGAAATTGTCGTAGAGTGATGCCATACGTGGCAGGAGGTAACCGATTTCGCCTCTTCTGCTGCCGGCAAGAAGTGCTATGATTGGTTTGTCAGGAACTGTTTTACAGCGCAGCGCAAACTCCTCTGGAGATTCATTTGCATATTTGAAATTGTCAACACTGTCGAGCAGCGGGTTGCCACGATATATGGCATTGATATTCCACTTCTTGAAATAGTCAATCTCAAATGGGAAGATGATGAAGAGTTTGTCAACAAATTTTTGCAGTTTGTGCACCCTCTTCTCCTTCCAGGCCCACACCTTCGGCGCTATATAATAGTAGACCCTGATACCGTTTTTCTTGGCAAACTCGGCTATTCTGAAGTTGAATCCCGGGTAATCGATGAGAATCAGCACATCGGGTTTGTACTCCATAATGTCCCTTTTGCAGTGGTCAAGATTTCTGAGCAGTTTCCTGAGGCTGAAAAGTACCTCCACGAAACCGATGATGGCGCACTCTTTATAGTGCTTTACAAGATTGGCACCTTCAGCCTCCATAAGGTCTCCACCCCAACATCTGAATTGGGCCTGGGGATCCTTGGCTTTCAATCCTTTTATCAGATTGGAACCGTGCAGGTCTCCTGATGCTTCGCCTGCTACAAGATAGTATCTCATATTTAATGATTTTGCAATTTGTTTCCATTAGGAGACCACTATAGTCCCCACTCATTTTCCATCATCGAGAGAGCTTGGTAATCTGTAGAATCCACTCTGTGTGGAACAATGGTTATGTAACCCTCTTCAAGCAGATTGTGGTCACCTGTACAACCCTCCTCCCTATTGGTGAACTCACCAGTCATCCAGTAGTAGTCGCGGCCGTGAGGGTCCTTGCGCTGCTCAAACTCTTTTAGCCATACACCCTTGCCCTGGCTCGCAAATTTGAAGCCCTTGATCCTGCCTGATTCAATTGCCGGAAAATTTACATTCAGATATATCCCTTCAGGGAAATCCTTTTCGATACTCTTTTCGATGATGGTTCTCAAAAAAGGATCTATTTGGGTGAAATCAGGTTGAGGATTATGCGTATTGATAGAGAGCCCCACAGATTTTACACCATACAGGGTTCCCTCGGCGGCAGCACCTAATGTGCCTGAATAGACCGATGCAACAGAGGCGTTGGAACCGTGATTTATACCGGAGAAGATTATATCAGGTTTGTAACCGCGATCCAGAGGATCCCTCTCCATTATCTCACTTCCGCCTGCCCTGTACATCTTGTTCATTGCAAATTTTACACAGTCGGCAGGAGAGCCTGTCAGGGAGTATACATCAACTCTATTTCCATTCTCAAGAAGTTTGCAGGATCTCTTCTCCATTCGGAGAACCTTCCCCAGGGAGAGGGCCGCAGACATTCCGGATTGCACCTCATTTGGCGCAACGACCGTAACATTTCCATATTCCGACAGCACTTCTGCCAGAAACTCAATACCCTTTGAGGTGTATCCGTCGTCGTTGGTAATTAATATTTCAAGAGGCTTTTGTTGCATTGCTCAAAATTTATGGAAAAAACTTTGTAAAGGTAGTAAAATTTGCCCAAAAACACTTATATTTGCACGATTTTTGTGAGATAAAAGAAGTTTTAAGGAAGTTTTTTAATGATAAAATATTATGAGCAAAATTAAAGTTGGTATTAACGGATTCGGCCGTATCGGCCGCTTGGTGTTTAGAGCGGCTCAAGAGAGAGATGACATTCAAATTGTAGGTATTAACGACCTTATCGATGTTGAGTACATGGCATATATGTTGAAATATGACACTATGCATGGTAAATTCAACGGTACTGTAGAGGTTAAGGATGGCAAATTGGTTGTTAACGGTAACGAAATTCGTGTAACAGCAGAGAAAAATCCGGCTGATCTTAAATGGAATGAGGTAGAGGCTGAGTATGTAGTTGAGTCTACTGGTCTTTTCCTTACTAAAGAGAAAGCACAGGCTCACATTCAGGCTGGTGCTAAAAGAGTTGTTATGTCAGCTCCTTCAAAAGATGATACTCCTATGTTCGTTTGCGGTGTAAACCTAGACAAATATGTTGGTCAGGATATCGTTTCAAACGCTTCTTGTACAACAAACTGTTTGGCTCCAATTGCAAAGGTTCTTCACGATAATTTTGGTTTGAAAGATGGTTTGATGACCACTGTTCACTCTGCAACTGCAACTCAGAAGACTGTTGACGGTCCTTCTGCAAAAGATTGGAGAGGTGGTCGTGCTGCTACAGGCAACATCATCCCTTCATCAACTGGTGCTGCAAAAGCAGTAGGTAAAGTTATTCCTGAGTTGAACGGCAAACTTACCGGTATGTCAATGCGTGTACCTACCCTTGACGTTTCAGTTGTTGACTTGACAGTTAACTTGGAGAAACCTGCAAAATATTCAGAGATCTGCGCAGCAATGAAAGAGGCTTCTGAGACATATTTGAAAGGTATTCTTGGTTACACTGAGGATGCTGTTGTATCTTCAGACTTCTTGGGTGACAAACGTACTTCAATCTTTGATGCAACTGCAGGTATCGCTCTAACTGATACTTTCGTTAAAGTTGTATCTTGGTATGACAATGAGATCGGTTACTCAAACAAAGTTCTTGATTTGATCAAACATATGAGCACCGTGAAATAATCTCCTGCGGAGTTAAGATTGAGAGGGACGGCCAAAAGCTGTCCCTTTTTTTTCTCAAAAAGATTTTCTAAATTTACAAATTATTTTCATCTGAATCATAATGGGAATACGTACAAAATTATTACTTGGATTTGTGGTTATAGGAACCGTACTGCTCCTCTCCGGAGTGATAGCGGTATATGAGTTTGTAAGTATGAGAAAAACTGTCTCGATACTTGTCTCCGACAACATCTCTGCCATCAATACGGCAAACAGCCTCCAGGTATTGACGGATGAGTATAATTTTACCCTTTTGAGGAGTATGGGAAATGCTTCATCTGCCAAGATTCCTGATATACATCAGGATACCAGATTTACAGATAATCTCTCAAGCATTGCTGACAAATATACCGATATAAGGGAGCGCAATATGGCAGATTCTGTAATTCTGGCCTATACGGCATATATCCATATTATGAAGGAGGCTCCATATGTATGGCAAGGAAATTATCAGGACCGCAGATCGTGGTATTTCGACAGAATGTACCCTGTATATATGAAATTGAGGGGGTATATAGAGAGTCTGGCCAGATATTCACAAGAGGCTCTGGCAGAGAATACAGCCAACCTCAACCAGAGTTTTTACCGCAGCCTTATGCCTTGCGTAGTGGCGGTAGGAGTGGGTATAGTACTTGTCCTGCTCTTCAACTATTTCATCAATTTTTATCTTGTCAGGCCGATTCTTCTCATAACCAAAGCTATATCGGCTTATGTACTCCATCGCAAGACCTACAATGTGGTGCTTGACAATACAGATGAACTGCAGGATCTGAACCAGAATGTGGCAGAACTTGTGGACATAAATAAGAAACTCGAAAAAAGGAGCGGCCGCATATGAGTATCAGTGTAGTTACAAGGAATATAGGTGTAGCGCTGCTATTCAATGCCTTCTTTATGTTTTTGGGTGTGGTGGTATCCATAATATATGGATTGGACTCCTCATTCTCTCCGCTCTTCCTTAGTGCCGTAATTACAATGACAGCAGGTTCCTTTCCACTTATTTTTGTGAGAAAGGCGCAAGATATCAATATCAAGGAGGGGTTCACAATCATCATCTTTTCGTGGTTGCTCTCCTGTCTCTTCGGTATGCTGCCCTACATTCTCTGGGGTGGTGAATTTACAATCATCAATGCCTGGTATGAGAGTGTTTCGGGGTATACTACCACAGGTTCCACAATCCTTACGGATATAGAGAATCTGCCCAAGGGACTCCTCTTCTGGCGTTCATCCACCCATTTTATCGGCGGAATAGGAGTTGTCATCTTTATGCTTCTGATTCTTCCTTCGGTGAGTACATTCCGTATGAGGCTGAGCAAGATGGAGATCTCCGCTCTCTCCCAGGAGAATTATAAGTTCAGGACCAAGCAGACTATCAATGTCATCACATCTGTCTATATAGGTTTGACAATTCTTGGAACAATTGCCCTCAAACTGGCCGGAATGGATTGGTTCGATGCAGTAAACCACGCCTTCAGTATGGCGGCAACAGGAGGATTCAGTACCAGAAATGCCTCCATTATGGCTTACGACTCTGTAACCATAGAAATAGTGATTACTATATTTATGTTCCTTGCCAGTGTCCACTTTGGATTGCTCTACTCATCGGTAATAGACCGTTCTGCCAAGATTTTCAAATCTCCTGTAACAAGATTTTATGTGGCTACACTATTGGTTGCCAGTGTGATAGTAGCATTTGATATAAAGTTGTCGGGCGAGGTTGAGAGTTGGCTTACAGCATTTAGATACAGTGTTTTCCAATCCGTTTCACTTGCATCCACAACCGGATTTGCCACAACGGATACAGCTGTCTGGCCTTATGTCTCAATATTGGTTCTGATCTACCTTTCAATCCAGTGTGCCTGTTCAGGTTCAACTACAGGAGGCTTGAAGAGCGACAGGTTGCTGATATTTTTCAAGTCACTCAAGGCCCACCTCAAGAAGCAGGTCCATCCAAATGCAGTTGTTCCTGTAAAGGTAGGAAGTCATATAATTGAGCCAGAATTTGTTACCTCTGTGACGATGTATATAGTACTTTATCTCTTCATTACATTTGCCGGTGCAATAATCCTCTCGATGTTGGGGCTAAGTTTTATAGATTCATTCTCATCATCTGTCGCCCATATGGGAAATGTTGGTCCTGGATTTGGTTCTGTAGGCTCACTTGCCAACTATTCGCACTTCTCAGTGATGGCAAAATTCATCTCCACAATCCAGATGTTTTTTGGCCGACTTGAGATTTATCCACTTCTGGTAATCTTTGTAATATATAAATGGCGGTAGAGGGGTATATTAAAGAGCGGCTGGTGGAGAATTTCAAATTTTCGCCGACAAGTTGTCAGAATAACCTCTTCGACAACCTTACCCGTTTTATAACCGGAGATGCAGGTGAGCAGTGGCTTATGCTGATAAACGGTTATGCAGGTACAGGAAAGACAACGGCCATTGCCGCCCTTATCAAGACACTTAAAGAGTTCAAACAGGGATATGTGCTGCTTGCCCCTACCGGCCGGTCGGCAAAGGTGCTGGCAAACTATGCGGGAGCTGCAGCACGTACCATCCACAAACAGATATACAGGCAGAAGTCGTTGAAGGATGGATTTGGACAGTTTTCACTTGATATAAACAAATCACGCAATACTATTTTTATTGTTGATGAGGCCTCATTGATAACCATAGGTGCAACAGAGTCCAATCGGGCGCAGTTCGGTTCGGGCGATCTTCTCGAAGATCTTGTGACCTATGTGCGGTCAAATGAGGGTAACAGGCTTATCCTTATGGGAGATCCTGCCCAGCTTCCTCCAATAGGTATGGACAGGAGTCCGGCTCTTGATATTGATTATCTCAGGATGTATGGCTCTGTAACTGAGTGCTGGCTGAGGAGTGTAGTACGTCAGGAGCAGGAGAGCGGTATACTCTACAATGCAACACTTCTGAGGGGTGATATTGAGAGTGAAAATGGCTGTGTTCCCCAGCTGAAGAGCGAAGGGTTCAATGATTTTGCAAGAATTGGCGGGGGAGAGCTGATTGAGAAGCTATCTGAGGCGATAGACCGGTATGGAGAAGATGAGGTGGTGGTGCTCTGCCGTTCAAACAACAGGGCAAACAGATACAATCTGGGAATAAGGGGAAGCGTACTTTTCCGGGAGGAGCAACTCACAAGAGGAGACAAACTGATGATTGTGAAGAACTGCTATCAGTTCTTGGAAAATATTCCCGAACTGGATTTCATAGCAAACGGTGATGTGGCCAAACTTGAGAAGATAGGAAAATATGAAGAGCGGTATGGCCTTAAATTTGCCTCAGCCACCCTCTCTTTTGGAGATTATAACGGCGTGGAGATTGATGCCAAGGTTATACTGGATACACTTGTCTCCACTACGGCATCTCTCAGTCAGGAGCAGCAGAAGGCACTCTTTGAGGGTGTTTTTGCAGACTATGAACATATCTCCGTCAAGAAAAAGAGGATGGCAGCTGTCAAGGAGGATATCTATTTCAATGCCCTTCAGATAAAATATGCAATGGCAATAACAGGACACAAATCGCAAGGAGGCCAGTGGAGGTGCGTATTTATAGATAATCCTTTCTGGAAAGATGAAATTACACTTGATGAGAAAAAATGGCTCTATACAGCTATCACAAGGGGTGTAGAACAGGTATGGCTTGTCAATTTTAAAGATGAATTATTTAAAAACTGATAATATGTATAAAAAACTATTCAAACTATTTTTGGTAACAACTCTTGCTCTCCAATCTTCCGGTTTGGCAATGGCTGCCCCTACTGGGGAGGATGAGGGTAAGAAAGAACTTACAAAAGAGCAGATAATCAACGGTCTGCCCGAGGGAATTCTTAAAAAAGGATGTAGAGTCCTTAAATGGTATGATAATGAAAATCTTCTTTTAAGACAATTGGACAAATATCCCAATGAAGTGCTTTATAATGTAAAAAGCGGAGAGTTCAAGGCTTATACCGACGAAGATACCGGATATGTGACATTGGATGGTCCCATCTATACGCCAACAGAGGAGAAGATTATAGCTGCCATAGGAGAGGAGGCATTTAGAAAATCGATTCTTTATGATATCTCGCCAGACAGCCTCAAAGTTGCCTATCTTAGAGACAACAATCTCTATCTCTTCTCTTTGGATGAGGGTAAGGAGTATGCCTTGACTACAGATGGTACAAATGTAATAATGAACGGATATGCCTCTTGGGTCTACTATGAGGAGATACTTGGCCGTTCATCTGAATACAAGGCATTCTGGTGGAGTCCCGACAGCAAGAAGATTGCATACTATAAATTTGATGACAGTAATATTCCGATGTTCCCGATCTATAATTCAAAGGGAAAACACGGTTTCATTACAGAGACAAGATACCCGAAAGCCGGAGATGAGAATCCTAAGGTTGATATCTTCATTGCAGATATATGTGACCTCTCAAAACTTGCGCAGGAGAACCATATAAAGGCCGATTTCAACAGGGAGGAGGACCAATATTTTGGAATTCCTTTCTGGAATGCCGATGGCAGCCGCTTCATTATTCCGTGGATGCCAAGAGAGCAGAACCATCTGATTCTCTACACAATTGATCCTCAAACAGGTGGAAAACAGCATATTTATGAGGAGAAACAGCAGACCTGGATTGACTGGATGGAGGATATGCAGTTCACTTCAAACGGTTTCTATATGGTTAGGGATTTTGAAATGTGGGAGCAGATCTATTTCCAGTCTTTTGACGGAAAGGTCTTGAAGAGGATAACAGACGGAAACAACTGGGGAATCAGGTTTATCAAGGTTGACGAAAAGGGCGGATATATCTACTATATGGCCCGCAAAGAGGCAAGTACGAGATACGACTTCTACAAAGTGAGCCTTAAAAACGGTAAGATAACAAGGTTGACAGAGGGTGAATATAACTATGCTGCAGTGAGATTGTCGGAAGATAACAGCTATTTTACAGCCACAAGATCAAATAGTACAACACCAACACAGCTGGTTGTGGCTTCAACCGGCAAGAAGAGAAATATGAAGGTTATATATGACCTGAAGGGAGAGAAATTTGACCAGTACAAACTTGCTTTGCCTCAGATGCTCTATATAACAGTAGATGGCTACAGACTTCCGGCTCAGGTTGTATGGCCTGTAGATCTTGACTCAACAAAGAGTTATCCGGTACTTGTATCGATGTACGGCGGACCTAATTCAGGAACTGTAATGGACAGATGGAGAGGACTTGGCGAGGATACCCAATGGTGGGCAAATGAAGGTGTGATTCAGATAGCAATTGACCACAGGGCATCGGGCCACTGCGGAAAAGAGGGATTGAACTATCTCCACAGAAATCTCCTTACCATTGAGCTGTCGGATTATATCGAGTGGATTAAGGAGCTTCACAAATTGCCTTTCGTAAACAGGGAAAAGGTTGGCATAACAGGTTTCTCTTATGGCGGTTCGATGACAATGCTTGCCTGTACAGCAGGAAATGATTGGTTCAAATATGGAATTGCAGGAGGTGGAGTATATGATTACACTCTCTATGATACACACTATACCGAGAGATATATGGACCGTCCTCAGGATAATCCTGACGGTTATGCCAATACACGCATAATGAGCAAGGTTAACAGATATAAGGGCGACAAGACAAATTTTGTAAAGATTACCCACGGAACCAGCGATGATAATGTCCATATGCAGAATACAATGCAGCTCATAGATGCACTTCAGAGTGCAGACAAACAGTTTGAACTGATGTTGTATCCTGGCGGTTTCCACGGTTACAGGGGAAAACAGGCAATACATTCAAACAGAGGTGACTATATCTTCTGGTACCGTCATCTTCTTGAAAAGGATGCTCCGGAGATATTGCTTGAGGGCGATATAAACCACCGCTAATTGTCAGCGATAATAATAACCTTTTTGCCACTCTCCAATGTGGTGGCAAAGAGGTGTTTGTTTCCACCATCCTTTATGCCGCTCATCTTTTTGAGCGCATTGGTGTCGATAGGAAAATTTCTGGCTGTGATATCTGCATTTGGATACTCTGCAGCCAGTTTTTTTATGCTCTTTTTGTTGAAATCAATACAGTCACAGATACGGTAACATTTGCCCGGAAAATCCTCCCTAAGAGAACCGGATGTGTAGAGATGGGTGCTGGATGCCAATTTGAGAAGGTTGAATCTACTGGAAATGAGCCTGAAGGCTCCGCTTTTGAGTATGGACCTGTTGGGTTCATAAAGATATTGTCCTACCTCTGAAGCATATTTGACCTCTGCGTTCTCCTCTTCCTGTAGAGTAAAGCTGAAACTCTCCCTTGAGCCACCCTTTGTTTTTATGTTTACAGCTGTTATGGCAACATCGGGGAGTATTTCTGCTTTTGGAGATTCAAGCAGAAATAGCAGCTCCTTGCACTCATTGTCGACAGAGACTACATATATCTGTCGGGTCTCAGGAAGCAGCTTGAGGTTCAATCTGATATCTGCCATAGGGGAGACCTTGGCCATTATAATGGGAGATATCTTGAAAAGTTCCCCTTTAAGCCCGGTAATGTCGGGTTCATAATCATCAAGCGAGATCACCTTGGTTGACTTGTCGCTCCGGCTCCTTCGGGCAGGGTCGATAAAGATGAAGTCAAATGGAGCTCCCGGCAGTTCTGAGATTATTCCGCTTCCGATTTCAAGATTGTGGAATTCAACACCTCTCTTTCCCAATTTGGAGAAGTTATACTCTGTAGCCTTGCAAAGAGTGCTGTTTCGTTCAAAATAGTGGAAGCATCCCCCATTTTGGCATAACTGTGAGAGGAAGAATGAGTCAACCCCCATTCCTCCGGTGAGGTCAGCTCCTGTAACTCCAATACTGCCTGATAATATTCCTGATATTATCTCCCTTTTGAACTCTCCGGTAGCCTGTGAACTGCACTGTTCGGCAGAGAGGGGAAATGGATAGAGAAGAGATGGATTGGAGTACCACAACGGAAGCTTTGTCTTCAGTTTCCGTCGGGATTCAATACAGCTTACACATAACCCTACATCTATATCGGGATACTTGGAGGCCCCAAGGAGTAATCTGGTCGGATCGGTTCCCTCATTTTTGACTATGAACTCTATCTCTTTTTCTGTAAGCATATCCGTCAATTGTAATCTTTGCAATAGGGTACCGTCAGGAGTTTTGTGCAATCAGTCTGTTGGTTATCCTGTTGAACCTCATCAGGAAGAGTATGCTTGCAACAAACAATCCTATCATCAGTCCAATCCATACACCTGCAGGCCCGATTCCAAATATATGGCCTAAGAGATATCCGCAGGGCAGACAGAGAAGATAGTATGACAAAGTTGAGTAGAGCAATGGTATTCTGACATCCATCAAAGCTCTGAGTGAAGCGAGTCCGGAGAGCTGCATTGCATCAAAGATTTGATATATGGCGCACATTACAAGCAGAGTGGAGGCTATAGGGATAACTTGCTGGTCTGATGTAAAGAGAAGGGGAATCTGGTTCCGGAATATCACATAGAGAACTCCTGCCATACCCATAAATGCCGTTGCCATATGCATAGCTGCGAACCCCGCCTTTCTTGTTGCCGGATAATCCTTCTCTCCAAGCTGGTGTGATACCCTTATGGTTGCAGCAGCGCCTATTCCTTGTGCTATCATAAATGAGAATGTGCTCATAGTCATTGCCACCTGATGGGCAGCAAGTGGAATCTTTCCGAACCAGCCCACCATAATACCGCTCAAACTGAATGCGGTAACCTCTATCAACCCCTGGACAGCAATGGGAAACGAAGTGCCCAAAAGCTCCTTTATCTTCTTTTTGTCATAGAATCTCTTCTCAAGAAGATTTGTAAAATCTCTGTAATCCCTAACTGTAAATATGAGTATCGCAAAACTTATGAGCATCAGAATTCTTGAGAGCAGCGTTGCCAATGCGGCTCCGGCAACTCCCATTTGGGGCATTCCACATTTGCCGAAGATCAGCAACCAGTTGAGGAGTATGTTGAGCATATTGGCAAAGACAGTAATGTACATTGCATATTTGGTAATGCCGATTCCCTCAGAGAAATTTCTTATGGTAAAGAAGATGATGAATGGCAGAATGGAGAGTACCATTATACTGTAGTATGATTTTGCATAGACAAGGATATCAGGATCCTGCCCCATAAATTGCATAAAAGGCATTATAAGGTACATAATTGCCATTACACTGATACTTAAAAGAAGATTGAGCACCAGTGCATTCTGGAAATAGCTTGTTACCCCTTTGTAATCGCCTTTGCCGTAGTTCTGTCCTGCGTGAGGGGTAAGCCCCTGTGTAAAACAGATACAGAATGCCATTCCAATCACAAAAATGGTATTGGCAAATGAGACTCCTGCAAACTGTGTTGTGCCGAGATGGCCCACCATAATGTTGTCTGCCATCTGCACAACCATCTGTCCGGCCTGTGTAATCATTACCGGAATGGCCAGATTGATATTCCGTTTATAAAATGGGATGTATTCTCTAATCTTGAACATGGCGGCAAAGATACTCTTTTCTTTTGCATCAATCATTATAATTTTATAAATTTGGAGTGGGTAAGAAGAGACCTGTACCCAATAGCCATTATGAATAAAAGTTATATGCTCTTGCCATTGTTGCTGATGCTTCTATCGTGCAACAGGGCTTCTGATGATAGTGTGATTGTCTACACTCTTGCAACCCCGGAAAATTACCGGTATCCTGATGATAATATAAAAGTTTCATACGAAATAATCACACTGGAAAATTCTGGAGAGGAATCATTGTTGCCTGATATCTCAGAGTTACATATCCACAACAACCGCCTCTATTTGAGAGCAGGTGGCGGAGTCTATATTTTTGATGATAATGGTAAATTTGTCAAAAGCCTGGCGCAGGGCAGGGGCCCCGGAGAATTTATAGGTGCAAGGGATATTCTGATAAATGAAGATGATGGATTGGAGGTGTTGTCAAGGCAATTTATCTATAGATTCAATTCTGATGGAGAATTTATGGATAATATAGAATTGCCGAAAAGGCTCATTATGGAGTTTGCGAAGATAGATGACAGATATCTTTTGTCAACACCCAGGATTACCCCAAAAACTACCAATTTCTTTTACCTATATGATCCTATGACTAAAGAGGAAATTCCTCTGATGCAAGGGGTTGAGAGGCCGCTCTTTGATTTTCAATTCAATCTGTTTGCAGATGATAAAGGGAAAGTTAATTTCACGACCCTTTATAGTGGTTTGTTTTATGGAGTCGATAACAAACTTAATATTGAAAAAGTATTCAAATTTGAGCCAACGATAGCTGAGGATAAATTAATGGATCCTATTGTTGATTATGATGAGATTGAGAAGATAAGCAATAATTGTTATCAACATTTTCTTTATTGCAGATTAGTATCACAAAAATATATCTCAATACAGGCAATATATGGTGATAGAGGCCCACATTTCATTTATAATTTGACAAATGGCCTCACATATTATTCACTGTTTGAAGATTTCCCGCCAGTTAGATTTATCGGCAATGACAGTGAGTGGCTCTACTATACAATTTCGCCTGTTGCTGTAGAGAGGATGAAAGAGAGAGAGTTCAAAACGGATGCCTGCAGAAAATTGGCAGAGGATCTGGGCAGGATTGTCGGGAATGATTCTGTGATGGAGGGTAATCCGATCATTGTCAAGGTTAAATATGAGTAAATTACAATGACTTTTATATATCCAATCTTAGCTTTTTTTCTCCTTTTCCACTTCATACCTCTCTATCTGTCGGCGCAGAGTGAATCTGGTTATCCCAATGGAAAGTTTTCTGATATCCGCATAATAGATATTGCAAAAGCACTTGAGAGTACTGATGTTGTGGATATGACAGACTATTTTACCTCTATAGAGTATGTTGCTCTTGGTGAAGGTGAGGTATGGTTGCCGTCGGCTGTAAACTTCAATTTGATTTACGCTGATCAGGAGTACTATTATATGACATTCGGTGAACGGAAGAATAGAGGTTGCTTTAAATTTTCGAATGATGGAAAGTATGTAACATCCTTTATTGAGAAGGGTACGTGGACGCATAAATTTATCTCTATTGATGATACAGCTGTTGATGGGGACGGGGAGATCCTTGCCTTCAGTGATGATGATAAGATACTTTTTTATACTACAGAAGGTGGGTATATTACAACAATTTTTGCCGGGTACCTCCTTAAAGAGGCCGGCTGTGTGATTGATCTCCATTTTGCCGGTAAGGAGAGAATACGATTTATATGGCAGCAGCATAATTCGGGTAAAGAGTCTGAAATTGTGATGGATTTGAAGGGTAATCTGCTGTGCAGGAGAACTGTTGCAGATCCCAAGGGTGATGTGGGTACATTTGTAAAATCACAGATATATGGTTTTAATGGTGAGTTGAAATTATTCTCTACGCTCCGCGATACTGTTTATCTTCTTAATGACAAGTTTGAACCTGCCGGAGCCGTATATTATCTCAATTTTGGGGAGTTCAGGGAGGGAAAAAGTGCTGCCGGATACAAGTATCGGGATTTGCGTCTCTTGCTCCATAGAGATATTATGGAGAGCAGGAGTTTCATTATTTTTGAAATAATTTTCCCATTCAATTCAAACAGAGGAATCAAGGATCACCGCATAATTGATAAGATAATCTATGATAAGATATCGGGCAAATGTTCGTTGTTGAGATATTATGATGCCCTTGAGCTTAGAGTGGAGGGGTTTAACAACAATCTCGACGGTGGAGCCCCTTTCCTTCCGTCACATCTGATAGGAGACAAAATGTATCAATTTATAGATGCTCAAAAATTTATAGATCTTGCCGCCAAATGCCGTTCTGCAAAAATGAAGGAGGTTGCATCAAAACTGAAACCTGATTCAAATCCTGTGATGGTTGTTGCCAAACTTAAGTGAAAATATGGTTTTATTGTAAGGATTTTATTAACTTTGCAACGGCCTTGAATATTGATGGATGGGGCCGGTATTATATTGATTAATAATAACAAACTATAAATTATACTATGGAGACAAATTATATTGAAGTTGCAAAACAATGGTTGAGTGAAGATTATGATGAGGCTACACGTGCAGAGGTAAAACGCCTTATGGAGAATGATCCGAAAGAGCTTGAGGAGAGTTTCTACAGAAATCTTGAGTTCGGTACAGGTGGTTTGAGGGGAATTATGGGTGTAGGTACAAACCGTATGAACAAATATACAGTAGGTATGGCAACCCAGGGTGTTGCAAACTATTTGAAACAGAACTTCAAGGATCTTCCACAGATTTCAGTTGCAGTTTCATTTGACAGCAGAAACAACAGTGCGGAGTTTGCTAAAATTACAGCCAATGTATTTGCTGCAAACGGCATTAAGGTATATTTGTTTGACTCTTTGCGTCCTGTTCCTGAGTTGAGCTACTCTATCCGCCATTTGAAATGTCAGAGCGGTGTTATGGTAACAGCATCACACAACCCTAAAGAGTACAACGGCTACAAAGCCTATTGGGAGGATGGCGCACAGGTGACAGCTCCTCACGACACAAACATCATAAACGAGGTTCTCAAGATTACCTCTCCAGCAATGGTGAAATTTACAGGCGGTGAGGAGAATATCCAGATGGTTGGAGCAGATGTTGATGAGGCATACTTGAATGATGTATCGACTCTGCTTGTCTCTCCTGACTCTGTGAAGAACCACGCAGATATGAAGATGGTCTACACTCCGCTTCATGGTACAGGAATTACCCTTGTACCTAAAATCCTCTCAAGAATGGGCTTTACCAACCTATCTTTGGTTGAGGCTCAGGTGGAGAGCAATGGTAACTTCCCTACAGTAAAATCACCTAACCCAGAGGAGACATCTGCTTTGGAGATGGCTGTGGCGTTGGCTGAGGAGAAGGGTGCTGATATCGTTATGGCTACCGACCCTGATGCAGACCGTGTTGGTATCGCAATCCGTGACAATGAGGGCAAGATAACCCTACTGAATGGTAACCAGACAGCATCTATCCTTACATATTACCTGTTGAGACGCTGGAAAGAACTTGGCAAACTTAACGAGAACACATATATAGTAAAGACTATTGTTACAACAGAGCTTATGGCTGCTATGGCTAAAGCATTTGGTGTAAAATGTTACAATGTGTTGACAGGATTCAAATATATCGCTTCAATCATCAGAGAGAATGAGGGCAAGGCTACATTCATCGGTGGCGGTGAGGAGAGCTACGGTTACAATGCAGGAGAGTTTGTAAGGGATAAGGATGCGGTTATCACTTGTGCTCTTATTGCAGAGTGCGCTGCCTGGTGTGCAGATCAGGGCAAGACATTGTATCAGTTGTTGCAGGATATATATGCTGAGTTCGGTTTCTATAAAGAGTCACTTATCTCCTTGACCAAAAAGGGTAAAGCCGGCCTTGAGGAGATTCAGGCAATGATGAAGGGCTACAGGGAGAATCCGCCAGCTTCAATAGCAGGCTCTCCAGTAGTGAAGGTTATCGACTACAACAAACCTGAGGAGACAGGATTGCCAAAATCAAATGTTTTGCAGTTCTATACTGAGGATGGTTCAGTTGTCTCTGTAAGACCTTCAGGTACCGAGCCTAAGATCAAATTCTACTTTGGAGTGAAGGGTGCTGATGCCAATGAGAAGGTTGAGGCTTTGAAGAGAGAGTTCAACAACTAAAGCAGATTTCTTCTAATTCCGATATTCTTAATGAAAAAAGGAAGAGCATTTGTAAAATATATAGGGATGGCAATAGTATTGTCATCTCTATTGTTATTGGGGGGCAGGTTAGCCTCTCTATATGGGAACAGCAGCACCCGTGAAGAGAAAAAATTGGGCTCCGCGCCAAAGGAGACAATTGATATGAGGGTAGATTCAATCCTCTCAACCCTATCGGTGAGGGAGAAGGTTGCCCAGCTTGTCATTATTGAGTACTCCTCCAAGGATAAGCCGGAGGAGGTTGAACTTCAGAACTATCTTGTCTCCAAGGAGAAGGTTGGTGGCATTATCATAATGAACGATATTATGTTGCCGGCCATAAAGAGGACCAATGAACTCCATAAACTGGCAGCTATACCACTTTTGGCAACTATCGATGCGGAGTGGGGGGCCTCAATGAGGTACAAGGAGATTCCAGCCTTCCAAAGATTGATGCAGATGGGTGCCCTGACAAATGATTCTCTGGTATATCAGGCCGGATATCTGATAGGAAAGGAGTGCCGCCAACTCAATTTCCATCTCAACTTTGCCCCGGATATTGATGTAAATAACAATCCGGAAAATCCCGTAATCAATACGAGGTCATTTGGAGAAGATAAGGAGAAGGTTGTGAAATATGCATCTGCATTCTTGCGTGGAATGAATGATGGCGGAGAGTATGGTTGTGTAAAACATTTTCCTGGCCATGGAGATACAGATGTAGATTCACATAAGGCTCTGCCTGTATTGCCGTTTGACAGGGAGAGGCTTGACTCCCTTGAGCTATATCCGTTCAAAAAGATGATTGAGGAGAATGTTGAGATGATAATGGTGGGACATCTTGATATCCCTTCACTTGACTCGACCGGAACTCCATCATCCATTTCCCATCCTATCATTACAGGATTGTTGAGGGAGAAGCTCGGTTATGAGGGAATAGTCATTACAGATGCCCTCAATATGAAGGGAATCTGTAATTTTATGGATAAAAAGCTTATTCCGTTGGCTGCATATAAGGCCGGTGTTGATATATTGCTGATGCCCGAGGATGTTGTGGAGTCGATATCTGTAATAGAACAGGCAATATATAGTGGGGAAATCACTGTAGAGTCGCTTAACGATAGGGTAAGGAAGGTGCTCAGGATGAAGGTTGATCTCGGTCTGTTTGACAAATCATACAATCCAATAGTGGATATTGATAGGATTGAGTCTGAAATTGTCAGAAATGAGAACAAGGCATTTATCGACAAATTGTCGAAACATACTGTCACTCTGGTTGCAAATGATACTATTGATGGAGAAGCTGCAGTTCCGGTTGTTTCACTTGACAAGAGACGTATTGCCTATTTGGGATATGATGCGGAGAAGTTTGGAGAGGATTGTGCCGAGGTGTTGGGCCGTTTTGCAAAGGTAGACAAATACCTCCTCAAATCACCGGTCTCTATGAGGGCTTTGAGAAAAGCAAAACGCCAGCTCAAGAGATATGATCTTGTCATACTTGGAATAAATAATACAGATGCCCGTCCGCAGTTCAATTTTGGTATTGATTCATTGCAGATGAAATTCATTACCAGATGGGCTGCAGAGCAGGATATGATTGCCCTCTTTATGGGCTCCCCTTATGGACTCGACAGAATTCCGGGCCGGGCAAACTTTAAAGCTGTTGTAACAGGTTATGCAAATACTCAGTCAAATAACAGGGCTGCGGCACAATTGATTTTTGGAGGAATACCTGCTATAGGTGTTTTGCCGGTTCCTGCTGCAGGATTGGAGTGTGGAGAATCTCTTATCTTGCCTAGAAACTGCAGAATGGAGTATCTCTATCACAGCAATGACTCAACCTACCGGATGGAGCGGGGAAGAGTCATTGGAAACCATCTTGTGGCGCCGGATGGTGATACTATCCGTTACAATAGACCTTTTGAGCTCGATCCGCAGGCAGTTGCAGATATTTTTGGTGATGACATAATGGTAGGAGCCAATAAAGAGTATCTGGAGGGGTTCCTCTCCAAGATGGGTATGTACAGTACCAGACTCATAAAGGGAAAAGGCGGCGATGACGGATTGTTGGAAGTTGTCACCACTCTTGATGATATGAGCAAGTTCTTCTATATGATTATAAGAAGCGGAGTATATGGAAAGGAGCAGGTTGTGCAGGAGAATGTAAGGGACAGATATATCCTTGTGATATACTCGCTTATGCTGCAGGATGGTACCATAAAGATAGGAAAGGATGGCCTCAGGATAGCCGTTGATGCAGATACAAGGTCAATAAAATACAGTTATTGATCTCAAATGAGATTAATAACTGTTTTCTGTCTTGAGAAACGGCTTTTGTAATATGCTAATTTTCTCTATTGCTCCTGTTGCAGATCCAAATAGCCACATTCATAACAATGTAGAAGGTGAAGATTGAGAAGATTATTACGGAGAAAGCCAGTTCTCTCATTATAATGCACTCTACTGCAGCTATTACGGCAGCGCAGATGAGAAAGATGAATTTTATCTTGTTGTCGTTCCATCCAAGAGATTTGAATTTGAATGAGAACATAGGTATTTCACATACAAGTAGCAGTGAGAGCGCAACTGCAATGACGGGGAGAATGAAACTCTGCTCCATCAGAATCTGATTAATCTGCGGATAGCTTTCAGATGCATATATGAGTGAACCTACGATCAGCGCACAGGATGGAGTTGCAAGACCTATGAAGTTTTCGCTCTGCCGGGTGTCTATATTGAATTTTGCCAGACGCAGAGCCGAGAAGAGGGCTATTGAGAGAGCGCACAAAAGAGGAATAAGCGCCAAAGCCATTTCACAGCCATCCATATTTGTGAGATCTGCGAAATCCATCTGCTCAAGCTGGAGAATCTTGTTGAAGAGAATCATTGCGGGGGCAAGTCCGAAACTTACCATATCTGCAAGTGAATCAAGCTCCTTTCCCAAAGGTGAATAGGCTTTGAGAAGACGTGCGGCAAATCCGTCGCAAAAATCAAACAGGGCTGCAATAATGATACAGAGCAAAGCTCCTTTGAAATTTCCATAAAAGGAGAGGACCACTGCAAAAGAGCCGCTCAACAGATTCAATAATGTGATTGTATTGGGAATGTGTCTGATTATCTTCATATCTGGATATCTTTTCAGCAAAGTTATAAAAAGAAACCAAATTAGGGCTGTTGAGTGCCAACTTATTTGACAAAAACAGCCAACTGATGTTAGGGTTGAACCATTCAAAAGTGTAATTATTGTATATGCAGACGATAAATAAAGGAGAAAATATGATTAAAAGATTACTCTTCATTATGCTTATGTTCCTGGCTGTTGCAGAGATATACGGTCAGGGGGCAATCATAAGTTACGATAAGGATATCAGCTATTTTATTCCCCAATATCTGACAGAACCGGCCGGAGAAAAATACCTGATCCAACAAAAATATAATCCCGATATACCCCAACCAAAAGAGATTCTCGGATATGAAGTGGGGGAGAGGTATGCAGATTGGGGTGATATTGTAAACTATATGTCGGCACTCGACCAGGCTTCTCCCAGAATTACTGTCAGCCGTTTGGGTTTCAGTTATGAAAAGCGTCCATTCCTTGAGGTTGTCATTACATCTGAGAAGAACCACTCGCAGATTGGAAAGATTAGGGAGCAGCATCTTGCATTGACAGATCCTGCCCGCTCTGCTGAGCTTGATTGTGACAATCTGCCTGTCGTTGTAATGTTGACAAACTCTATCCACGGCAATGAGGCCTCTGCTGTCAATTCTACACTTGTAACATCCTATCTTCTTGCGGCATCGGAAGATGAAAAGATCAGGGACCTTCTCGAAAATACAATAATTATTATAGCTCCAGGGCTCAATCCTGATGGTATAAACAGATTTGCCAATTGGGTAAATACAAATTCCAGCCATAATAGTGTTTCGGATTTGAGTGCACGGGAGTTTAATGAGTGCTGGCCAAACAGCAGAACCAACCACTATTGGATAGATTGTAACAGGGATTGGCTGATGTGCCAGCATCCTGAGGGTATAAATGCTGTGGAACTCTATCTCAAGTGGATGCCAAATGTGTTGAGTGACCATCACGAGATGACAGGTGATGTGAAGGGCTTCTATTTCAGTCCGGGCCATCCCGACAGAACGCATCAATATATACCTCAGGAGAACCAGAATCTTGCATCTGCAATAACTCACCATGTTGCAAAATCTTTGGAGACAATAGGCTCTTTATATTACTCCAAGGAGGCATACGACGACTTCTATTTTGGAAAGGGTGCTGCTTATGTTGATTTTCAGGGGTCGGTTGGAATATTGTATGAGCAGGTTGCTTCAAGAGGATACAGCCGTCCTCTTCCGGGTGGAATGCCTCCGCTCGATTTCCCTTTTACTGTACGCAACCAGGTGCACGCTGCCCTTATGACCATCTATGGTACCTTCAATATGAAGGAGAGATTGTTGTCGTATCAGAGAGATTTCTATATCAAGAGCGGAAAAGCTGCCAAGAGTGATCCTGTAAAGGGATATATCTTCAATACAGGCGGAGTAAAGTCGGTTGAATACCATTTTCTTGAAAATATGCGCCACCATAAGATTGATCTTTATAGGATAGAGGGTGATGTTACAGTGGATGGAGGCAAATTCAACAGTGAGAGCTCATATGTGGTGCCGTTGCAGCAGAAACATTATTGGAAAATTAAGGCTATGTGGGAGGAGATGACCCAATTTAAAGATTCCATCTTTTATGATATCTCCACCTGGACAATCCCTTATGCATTCAACCTCAATTATGCCAAACTTAAGGAGCTTCCGGCTCTCTCAGATGCAAAAGTTGCAGATTGCACATTCTCAGCAGGAACTGTTGTAGGAGGAAAGTCTGATTATGCCTATATATTTGAGAATAAGGAGCTCTATTCATATAATCTTATGAATGACCTGCTTGAGAAGGGTGTTTTTGTGAGAATCTCAAAGAGGCCTTTCAGGGGAACAATAAAGGGTACTGAGCGCTCTTTCGGTTATGGTACTGCAATTGTTCAGGTTCAGAACCAGCCTCTTGGAAGTGACGGACTTTATTCACTTGTCAAGGAGTCGGCAGAGCGCAATGGAGTGGAGGTCTACTCTTCAGATGGGGGTATGATGGCCGATTTGGACCTTGGTACTCTCAATAACAGAGTGATAGATAAACCTCGTGTGGCAATGTTGTCGGGAAGCGGTATGGGAGTTACGGAGAGTGGTGAGATATGGTTTATGCTTGACAGGAGATTTGGAATGGCTCCATCAATTATTGACTTCAATACCCTCCATAAGGCCGATTTGAGCAGATATAGTGTAATTGTGGCGGCGAATGGTCTGCCGGATCTGCCTGTCTCTGAGAAATCCTATCTGAAATTGAAAGAGTGGGTAGATAATGGTGGTACTTTGATAGTTACCGGCAAATCTTATCTCCTTCCCGAGAAGATTGGAGTTGCCTCTTTCAAGACCAGACCTCTGATTGATGAGGAATGTGCTGTCGGAAGATATGGAGTATATGATAAGCAGGACACATTCACCAACTCGGTTCCTGGTGTAATTATGATGGCAAATCTTGATTTGACATCGCCTTTAGGATATGGGTGCACCAAAGCTGGAGTACCAATCTTCAAAAAGGGTAATGTTGCTTTTGATCCTGTTCAGAATGAAGTATCTGTTCCATTATATTATTCTGAGGAGCCATATCTGTCGGGATGTATATCAGAAAGGGGCGTAGAGAGATTTGTCTCAACACCTGCAGCTATGGTGGCCAAATCAGGGAAGGGCCGTACCATCTGTTTTGCAGACAATCTCAATTTCCGCTCATATTGGTTTGGCGCAACAAAAATATTTATGAATGCCATCTATTTCGGACAGCTGTATTAATTATAAAAATGATGTTTATGAAGAGATTATTATTTGCATTTCTCCTTTTGCTTATTTTGCCATCAGGAGAGTTGTTTGCCTGTACGGCAGCAATATTTACCGGAAAGGTAACACCAGACGGACGTCCTTTGATGTGGAAGCACCGTGATAATGATATTGACAGTGTATGTGTTGAGTATATCAAGGGGGCCAAGTATAATTTCATAGCATTGATGAATGCTTCGAGACCCAATAAAAATGCCTGGGGAGGTACAAATGAAGTTGGATTCTCAATTATGAACACAGCTTCCTACAACTTGAACTATAGTGAGATGAAGCACAAACCTTTCCCTGACGGCGAGAATGTGATGTACAGGGCTCTTTCAAGATGCCGCACTCTTGCCGATTTTGAAAAACTTCTCAATGAGTACAAGAATACCAGAAACGAATCAAATTATGGCGTGATTGATGCCTGTGGCGGAGCAGCCTATTATGAGGTAAGTGAGACCGGCTGGACAAAAATTGATGTAAATGATCCCAGGATTGCCCCTCAAGGTTATCTTGCCTATGCCAACCATTCATATACAGGCAAATTGGACGACGGACACGGATATATCAGATATACTACAGCAGATTATCTGATCAAGAATCATATAGGAAGGGCTGGTGAGATTACTCCAAAATGGATATTCCAGAACCTTTCAAGATCTTTTCACCACTCTCTGCTTGATATTGATCTTGTAAAGGATACAGATATCGTGGAGAGAGGAAGCGGCTGGTTTATTGCACAGGACTTTATTCCGCGCAAAAGCTCCACTTCGTCAATTGTAATACAGGGTGTCAAGGAGGGTGAAAATCCATCCAATTCCGTAATGTGGACAATATTGGGCTATCCGCCAGTTTCTGTTGCTGTTCCTCTTCTTATGAAGGCCGGTGCTGACCAACCTGCCTGGATGACTCCAACAGATGCTTCTCCTAATGCCCAGATGTGCAATATGGCATTGAAACTCAAGGATGAAATTTTCTCCATCAAGAGGGGAAATGGCGAGCACTATATGAATTTCTCAAAAATCTATAACTCAAAGGGGACAGGCTATATGCAGCAACTCCGCCCTTTGGAGAATGAAATTTTCTCCAAATCTCTTGATTTTATTGATAAGTGCAGGGATTCGGAGTATGACAAGGAGAGTTATGCAGAGTTTTATGATGGAATATTTGAGTCAATCAAAAGCCGTTATGCCTCCTTCTAATAGTAAAAGAGCCGGCACCCCGCTTTGGGAGTTGCCGGCTCTTCCCGACTAAACCTAACTTAAAAAACTATTTCATCTATATAACAGAGATTGGAGGCAGAAGTTCATATAAATTACAGATTTTTGAAGATAAGTTTGTTATCCCTGCAATCTATCTCTATATGTCCCTCACGGGCTATCTCTCCACTTATAATCTTTGTTGCCAGTTCATTTATCAGCTCTTTCTGGAGCAATCTCTTTATTGGACGGGCGCCATATGAGATATCGTAACCTTTGGACCCGAGATAATCGAGGGCAGCACTCGAGAATTTGAGTTCGATACCCTTCTCCTTGAGAATTGATGCAATCTGTTCAATCTGAAGCTGAAGAATTCCCATAATATCCCTCCGGGTAAGTGGTTCAAACATAATCGTCTCATCTATCCTATTGAGGAATTCAGGCCTTACGCTCCGTTTGAGCCTTTCGATAACAGCCTCTTTGCACTCCGACAGCAGCTCTTCCCGTTCCGTCCTGAATTTTTCGTCGTTCTCTCCTGATCCGGAGTTCTCTCTGGCCAATTTGTCCATATACTCCTGAATAATGTCGCTGCCTACATTACTTGTCATAATGAGGATGGTATTCTTGAAATTTACTGTACGGCCCTTACCGTCTGTGAGCCTTCCATCATCCAATACCTGCAGAAGGAGATTGAATACATCGGGATGGGCCTTCTCTATCTCATCAAAGAGTACAACAGAGTATGGTTTGCGCCTTACAGCTTCAGTCAGTTGTCCGCCTTCATCGTAGCCCACATATCCCGGAGGCGCGCCAATCAGCCTGGTAGCGGCAAAACTCTCCTGATATTCGCTCATATCTATACGGGTCATCAGATTCTCATCATTGAAGAGGAACTCAGCCAGAGCCTTTGCAAGCTCAGTTTTGCCCACTCCGGTGGTACCGAGGAAGAGGAATGAACCCAATGGACGTTTTTCGTTCTGCAATCCGGCGCGGGAGCGTCTGACAGCATCAGATACTGCCCTGATTGCCTCATCCTGGCCAATAACCCTTTTATGCAGCTCCTGTTCAAGATTGAGCAGCTTCTCCTTTTCGCTCTGGAGCATCCTTTTGACAGGAATGCCTGTCCATTTTGAGACAACCTCCGCAATATCTTCAGGATTAACCTCTTCATTTATAAGTGGATTTGGGTTTGTATTCTTCTTGACAGTCAGTGTCTCTATCTCGCTCTGCAAAGTGGCGATTTTTCCATATCTGATCTCCGCCACCTTTCCGTAGTCTCCCCCTCTCTCCGCAATATCTGCCTCATTTTTCAACTGTTCCACCTTCAATCTCTTCTGTTGGATTGAATCAAGCAGCTGTTTCTCCTCCTTCCACTGTTTGTCGTAAACCTCCTTCTCCTTATGCAGAATTTCAAGCTGTGCCATAATGTCGTTCAGCTTTGGAGATTTTCCCTCCCTGCGAATTGCCTCCCTCTCAATCTCAAGCTGCTTTATCTTGCGGTTGAGTTCATCAATCTTCTCAGGAACGGAGTTCATCTCCAGCCTTAGCTTGGAGGCGGCCTCATCTATGAGGTCTATGGCCTTGTCGGGCAGGAATCTGTTTGTAATATATCTGTTGGAGAGGTCAACTGCGGCAATTATTGCATCATCTTCTATCTTAACCTTGTGGTGGTTTTCATAACGCTCTTTAAGCCCCCGGAGTATGGATATGCTCTCTGCCGGAGACGGCTCGTCAACCATCACCATCTGGAAGCGGCGTTCAAGGGCTTTGTCCTGCTCGAAATATTTCTGGTATTCGTCGAGTGTAGTGGCACCAACCGTTCTCAACTCGCCCCTTGCCAATGCCGGCTTTAATATATTGGCTGCATCCATAGCACCACTGCTCTTTCCGGCTCCAACAAGAGTATGGATTTCGTCAATGTAGAGTATTATCTCACCATTGCTCTCAATGACCTCCTTTACAACCCCTTTGAGCCTCTCTTCAAACTCTCCCTGATATTTTGCACCTGCTATCAGTGCTCCCATATCAAGTGAATAGATCTGTTTGTTCTTCAAGTTCTCGGCTACATCTCCGTGTATGATCCGCTGTGCGAGTCCCTCAGCAATGGCTGTCTTTCCCACGCCGGGTTCACCCACAAGGATTGGGTTGTTCTTGGTTCTTCTGCTCAATATCTGTAAAACTCTCCTTATCTCCTCATCCCGGCCGATAACTGGATCGAGCTTACCGCTCTTGGCCCTCTCATTTAAATTGATGGCAAAATTCTTCAATGCACTTGATCCGTTCTGATTATTGCTCATATCCTTTTCCTCCTCTTTTAAAAGTTTACTTATGAGTAGTCTATAAATTCAGACAGGTATTTATAAACTTAACACCATTGTTTTCCAATGGTTCAAAAGAGTTGCCATTTAATAAAACTGACAAAATGGCAGAGTGGATAGGGCGTTCGGAACAGTTGTTAGTGTTCTGAGATATCCCACACCGGTATCTGGCTTTCGGATATCTCATCCAGTGTGGAACCTGAACCATCGGTATGGCGGCAGCTATAATGGTTGAAGTTTCGGAAGCTGTGAATGTTGGAAAGCCTGTAGATGCGATTATCAGAATAATATGTTTCATCTTAATCTACAGGTGATAAATTGCTATTTGATCTCTGTCTGTATAAAAATAATTATAAAATGAATAAAAATGAAGAGGTGGAAGAATAATTCAAATAAATGGTTATATTTGTATCTGGCTTGCGTAATTTGCGGCCATAGTTGAATATTAACAATATAAAATAATAGAATCATGAATTTTGTAAAGAGTTTAGCGACAATTTTGTTGGCGGCTGCAGTTGCAGCTCCGGGTTTTGCCCAGAAAAAAGGAAAGAAAGCGGCTGAAGAGCCAAAAGGTTATGAGTTCACTGTTGTTAAGGAGAATTATGTGACCCCTATCAAGAATCAGGCAAATTCAGGTACCTGCTGGTCATATTCAACCATCTCATTTCTTGAGAGTGAGGCTGTAAAGAATGGTGCTCCACAAGGTATCGATTTGGCTGAGATGTTCCCTGTATATATGGGATATTCAGATAAAGCTGAGAAATTTGTAAGGTTGGACGGCTTCTTGAATTATGAGCAGGGCAGCTCATTCGGTGATGTAATCTACACCCTAAAACATTATGGTATGGTTCCTCAGAGTGAGATGGAGGGTTTGAACTACGGTACCCAGCTTAATGCCCACAATGAGTTGTGTGCTGTACTCAAAGCTTATGTAAATGCTGTCAACAAGAAACCTAACAGAGTTTTGACAACTGCTTGGCATAAAGGCCTTACAGGTATCCTTGATGCATATTTGGGAGAGGTTCCGGAGAAATTTGTTGTAGAGGGAAAAGAGTATACTCCTCAAACTTATGCAAAAGAGTATTTGAAATTGAACGGTGATGATTATGTATCAATCACTTCATTTACTCACCATCCATTCTATTCGCAATTTGCAATTGAGGTTCCTGACAACTGGCGTTGGGACAAATCATACAACCTTCCTCTTGAGGAGATGATGGAGGTTTTTGACTATGCAATAGAGAACGGTTACACTATTGCATGGGGTTCTGATGTAAGTGAGAAGGGATTTACCCGCAACGGCCTTGGAATTGTTCCTGATGTTGAGGCTACAGAGAAGGCCGGCTCTGATGAGGAGAGATGGATTGGAAAATCCAAAGAGGAGAAAAATGCTATCCTATATAACTTGAATGCACCTGGCAAAGAGTTGGAGATTACCCAGGAGATGAGGCAGAAAGGTTATGATGAGAAGACCACTACCGATGACCACGGAATGCAGATTTTCGGTATTGCAAAAGATCAGAACGGTACCAAATATTATATGGTGAAGAACTCTTGGGGTGAGGCCGGCAAATATAAAGGTTTCTGGTATGTTTCAGAGGCTTTCGCAAAATACAAGACTATGAACATTGTAGTCAACAAAAATGCCATCCCTGCCCATATCAAGGCTAAATTGGGTCTGTAGGTCCTATGAATGAATTATGGTGAGGTTGTTTGGAACTCTTGATTGAGGACTCCGTGCAACCTCATCCTGAATATAAGGCACAATAAATTTTATACCTATGAAAAGAACATTATTTTTAGCAGTTGCATTCCTAATTTCGGCTTCTGCACTATTCGCCCAGTATGAATATAAATTTACAGTTGTAAAGGAGAACCCTGCAACTTCTGTTAAGAACCAGGCAAGAACAGGTACCTGTTGGTGCTTTGCCACCATCTCTTTCCTTGAGTCGGAGCTTATAAGGATGGGAAAAGGGGAGCACGACCTTTCCGAGATGTATATTGTAAGAAAAAATTACAACAGGAGAGTTGCCGACAACTATTTGCGTGCAGGTAGAGGAAATATTAATCCAGGCAGTCTTTCCCATATGTGTACTTATGCTGTAAAACATTTTGGCCTTATTCCTGAGGAGTTCTATAGTGGAATCAACTATGATTCAGAGACTCATAACCACACAGAACTTTCGAATTATGTGAAGGTGCTTTCTGAGCAGGCTGTAAAGAACAAGAAGAGGATTCCTGCAGAGTTGGAAGAGGGCCTTTATGATGCATTCCTTGGCAAGGTTCCCGAGAAATTTACCTATAGGGGAAAAGAGCATACTCCACAGAGCTTTGCCCAGAGCCTTGGCTTGAATATGGATGATTATGTTGAGATTACAAGTTTCTCTCACCATCCTTTCTATGAGCAGATCCTTGTTGAGGTTCCAGATAACTGGGATTACCAGAGACATTACAATGTGCCTCTTGATGAGTTGATCCAGATTATGGATTATGCAATTGAGAAGGGTTACACAGTAGCTTGGGATGGTGATATCAGTGAGCAGTCATACGATTTCAACAAGAACAGCATTGCATTGAACTGCAAGGATACCATCAAGAACAGGGTAATTATGGAGCGTATTGTTGAGGATCCTGTAACTCAGGAGAGCCGTCAGGCAGGATTTGAGAATTTTACAACTGTTGACGACCACTTGGAGCACATTATAGGAATAGCCAAAGATCAGGAGGGTGTAAAATATTACATTACCAAAAACTCTTGGGGTTATGAGAGAAATGGTACAGGTTATCACAATATGTCTGAAAATTATGTAAAGGCAAAGACTATTGGAATTATGGTTCACAAGAATTCTATTCCTAAAGAGATCAGAGCCAAACTTAAAATTAAATAGTATTTACAATGGAAAATAAGGGTTACCAGTCTATCGGTCTCTTTATAGATGGCGGTTATTATGCCAAGATAAACATTGCACTGGAGAAGGGTTGTTCAATGAATCTCAATGTTTCCTCTCTGATGAAGTTTATCAGAGGCAAGGTGAGTGAGATCAGCGGTTCAGAGTTCAGGGATTGCCATATCACAGAGGGACACTTCTTCAGAGGCCGTTACAGAGTAAAAGAGGCCAATACCAAAAAACTCCTCTTTTCTGAGCGCAAGTTTGAGGATTCTCTCATAGAGAATGACATTATCCTTCACTATAAGCATCTCAGGGAGGTTGATAAGAACGGCTCTATGACAGTTGTGGAGAAGGGTGTGGATGTATGGTTTGCACTTGAGGCCTATGAACTTGCCATTATGAGGGAGTTCGACTATATTGTGCTGATTACAGGTGATGCCGACCACGAAATGTTGGTGAGAAAGTTAAAGGCGCTGAAAATCGATGTTATCCTTCTTACCTGGAATGTCTCTACCGACAATACTACATCAACTGCCAAACTTTTGAAGGATGAGGCTTGTTATCATATAGATTTGGGCGATGTTGTTGCCAAGGATTCGTCTGCAATAAAGACTCTCTGTCATATGGTTTAACAAATTAAGTTATGAAACGGTTATTTTCAGTTCTCTTATTTTCATTATTTGCTCTTGTAATGTATGCCCAGGAGGGTGTCAAATGGGAGCAGCTCTCCTTAGAGCAGGCTATTGATAAGGTCAAATCTTCAGATGAGACAAGAAAGATGGTCTTTGTGGATTGCTATGCCACCTGGTGCGGACCCTGCAAATATATGTCGAATGTTGTTTTTCCAACCGAGGAGGCCGGCTACTATTTCAACAAAAGATTTATCTGTATCAAGTATGATATTGATACAGAAACAGGTGCTGCTATTGCCAGGAAATATAGGGTACAGGCTGTCCCCACTTTTCTTATTTTTGACGGTGACGGCAAATTGTTGGGAAGGGTAGCAGGTGCAGCAGAACTGGATAAATTTATAGAGAAGGTAGAGTCAGCCATCAAATAGGGTGGATGCTTTGCCATAGAAAGAGAGGGCGACCATTGCGGCCGCCCTTTTCTGTTATCAGTCATTAACTGTAAAGATAACGTTTGATCTTTTGGGTTGCTGTCTTCTCAAACGGTACAGGCTGCTCAACAATCTGGCTTATCTTGGAACTGCGGTTTACTCTGTCGTTCACATACTCAAGCAGCTCCTTCTTTATGTTCTCCACATTCTGCTGGAATACTTTCTCCTTCTCATCCTCTTCGGAATCGATAAGTTCGTGAATCGATTCAATCTGCTCATAATTGAAGTGGACTTTTGCAACAAGTGAATCATTCTGTTTAACTACAATGCATTCAAGGACAAAGTCATTCTCCCTTATGATTGATTCAATCTCCTCAGGATAGATATTCTCCCCATTTGCTCCAATGAGCATATTGTCCACTCTTCCTTTGATATAAAGATAGCCTTTGCGGTCAAGTTTGCCGAGATCCTTTGTCCTGAACCACCCGTCAGGTGTAAAGGCATCTTTGGTACGTTGTTCATCCTTGAAGTAACCTATCATAATATTGGGGCCTTTGACCTGAATCTCGCCTATACCATCTTTGCTTGCGTTGGCAATCCTCAACTCCATTCCTTTAAGTACGGGACCTGTAGATTGAAGATTGAATTTGCCGACAGCTCCTGCAATAAGAGGGGCGCACTCTGTCAGGCCATAGCCAATAGCGTATGGAAAGCCGGCATCCTTGAGGAATTGCTCCACTATGAAGTCGATTTTTGCCCCTCCAACTCCAAAGAATCTCACTCTACCTCCAAAAAGTTCGGTAAGTTTCTTACCGGCAATCTTATGGAGCAATCTTCTGACAGGTCCAATGGAGTAGATGAACTGCATTGCCCAATTCTTGGTAAAGAGCGGGCGCACCTTGTTCTTGTAAATTTTCTCAACAATGAGCGGAACGCTTAGAATAATTGATGGTCTAACCTTCTTGAGGGCAGGCATCAGAATTGACGGGGTAGGGGCGCCATTCAGGTAGTAGACAGATGAGCCCTGTGTCAGCGGATAGAGCATTCCTATTGTGCACTCGTATGCGTGGGACAATGGCAGAAATGAGAGAAATACATCATTCTCATCTACTGGATAGAGGTCATAAATCATCTGAAGATTGGATGTGATGTTGAGGTGGCTCAACATTACTCCCTTTGAGTTGCCGGATGTGCCGGATGTATAGATGATGGAGGCTATATCCTCAGGTTTTGGCGGTAGAGGGGTTATCTTCTCCCCGGAAGTGACAATCTCCTCTGTATTGTCGAGATTATTGTCGGAAGGAACCTTCAATATTTCAAGGGTATCAAGACAGATGATCAGTTCAAGCTTCTCCCTCATTGAGTCGGAGAGCTTGTAGATAAGTTTCTTTGAAATAATCATCACCTTTGCCTCTGAGTGTTCGATTATGTTTGCAATCTCAAAAGCGGTAAAATCTGGCAAAAGCGGTACAATAATTCTGGACGAGGTAGTCACCGCCATATAGGCAACAGGCCAATTGGGCATACTTCCTCCCAAAAGCGCAACCTTTTCGCCCATCTCCACACCAGAGCTGTTGAGAATATCCTGCACATATTCTACTCTCTCTCCAAACTCCTTGAAGGTCAAACTTTCACCATTAATGATGGAGTAGGCCCTGTTGTTGCTGTATTTGATAAGAGACTCCTTAAGGTAGTCCGCCAATGTGATACTCTTTATTCCGTTCTTCATTTCAATAAATTCAGGTTTATCTGCCGAATCAGGCACAAAATACAAATATAGCTAAATTGACAATAGTATTGGCCGGATTTTTGTTATTTTTGTGGAAGAAAGAGTTTATTTTATTCAGAAATTCTCACTGTTCACTTTTATGTTGAGACTGGTTAGAAAATATTTAAGAAAAAGATTTCTGTCAAATGTCTGTAAGAAGATGGAGAACCGCTTCCTCAATTTAAGGAGTGTGAAGCGTATCTGTTTTATCTTCTGTTATGAAGGTGAGTCGTCGGAAGAGGATTTGGGAATGATTATGAAAACTTTGGGTAGTACGGGCAAGGAGGTTTCGGGAATTGTTGTTGAGGGTAAAAAGGGACTCTTTGCCAATTTGCCGCAAGAATTGCGGAATCAGGGGATAATCTATGTTGAGCGGACTTCAGTAGATTGGACAGG
This sequence comes from Candidatus Egerieisoma sp., assembly GCA_045594125.1. GTDB lineage: Bacteria > Bacteroidota > Bacteroidia > Bacteroidales > UBA932 > Egerieousia. The sequence continues at coordinate 18,815 of JAZNXX010000051.1, read as the reverse complement.
CGGGCTCGATAGAGTTGTTGTTGAGCCGGTTGCAAGAGAAGATTTTGATCTTCTGATCAATTTCAACAGAAAGGGAGACTTTACACTCAATCTCATTATGCTCTATGTAAATTCGAAGATGAGGGTAGGTATGATGGAGGATAAAGAGTTTCCCTATACTCTCACCGTTGCGGCTCAGGATGGCACTGCTCCAGGATATATTGAATTTCTTGACCAGACCCTCCATTATTTAAAAACTATTGGCGAATGAGTGCAGACAATCTATACAACGACTCTTTGGAGGGAGAGGGATCCGGCGAAGATTACTTTTATGCCATAAGTTCATTTGAAGAGGCTCTTGCTGAAGGCGTGACTGATTCGCTGCACCTGTCGGAAGATGCATTTATCCATCTCATCGACCACTACATTAATAATGATGAGATAAAGGCCTCGGTTGCTGCGACTATAGCTTTCAGAAGTTACCCCTTCTCATTCGATATCCTAATAAGGCTTGCCGATATATTGATTGTTACCGACAAGGCCAATGAGGCGATAACCCTTCTGGGCAGTTATGAGGAGTCGTATGGAAATAATGAGGAGATGAAACTCCTCTATGCACGGGCATATATCAATCTTGGCGATTTTGAAATTGCCAGAAAGTTCTACAATGGTATAAGGGAGAATTGCGGATCGGAACTCAATGTGGCTGAGACCCCGCTTGCACTTGCCGAAGAGTGTATCGAACTCAACAATTTTGGCGAGGCTGTCGAGTATCTTAATGATGTTGTTAGGGAGTGGCCCGACAGTTATGACTGCTATAATGACCTTGCATATTGTTATGAGAAGCTCAATGACCTGTCGCTGTCGGTTGATAATTATAACAAATATCTTGATTACAACCCCTTTAATGAGAATGTATGGTTCAATATAGGCACTATCTATGCAAAGATGACCAGGTTTGATGAGGCAATGGAGGCTTTTGGCTATTCGCTGGCATTGGATCCGAGCCACTCTTCATCCCTCTACAATCTTGCCGTAGTCTATCTCACCAATGGTGATTACAGATCAGCTGTGGAGAAATTTGACCTCTTTTTGGAGTGTGAGCCTGATGGTGTTGCAGGATATATAGGAAAGGCCAATGCCCTGATGGGAGAGGCCGATTATGAGGGGGCACGGGAGGCCTTCAGAGGTGCAATGCAGTTTGAGGCAGGTGTTGCGGAGGCTTCGATGGGAATAATTGTGATAGATGCTGTAGAGGCATATATAAAGGGTGATTATGAGGAGTTCTTCACACATATAAGGAGCGTTGTCAATGGTGACATAACGTGGGTTGAATCTATCAGGAAGATGCTGCCGCAGCTGGAGAGTGATGAGAATTTCAAGAGATTTCTGCTCTCTATAGCCGGGAAAAATGAGATCTGAAAAGAGAGACAAAATTTAAAAGAGCGGGCCAAACCAAACGAAACCAAATTAAGCTAATTTAATAGATACTAATAGATAAATATTGTAAAATGGGAAATATTGCGAGATATCTTGTTGTGGCATTCAAAGGAATATGTATGGGTGCTGCAGATGTAATACCGGGAGTAAGCGGTGGAACAATTGCCTTTTTGATGGGCATCTATCAGGAGTTGGTGGATTCCATAAAGTCCATCAGTTTATCAAATATCAAACTCCTGTTGAAAGGGAGAATTTTTGAATTCTGGAAGGTAATTAACGGTAACTTCCTTGTTTCACTTGTTCTGGGAATACTTATCAGTATCTTCTCCCTTGCAAGAGCTATGAAATATCTCCTTGAGTTTCATCCTGTTCCTTTATGGAGTTTCTTCTTTGGACTGATACTTGCGTCGGCTGTTGTAATATTGAGGCAGATTGACAAATGGAATATCCAGAATATAATTGCATTGGTCGCAGGTATTGCGATAGCGGCATATATCTGTCTGATCTCTCCGAGCAGTACTCCCGATGAGTATTGGTTCATCTTCATTTCAGGTGCCATTGCGATTTGTGCAATGATATTGCCCGGTGTCTCAGGCAGTTTTATCCTTCTGCTGATGGGTAAATATCACTTTATAATGTCGGCCGTCAGTGAGTTGAATATTCCTGTCTTATGTATCTTTGGCGCAGGAGCTGTTTTGGGTATATTGAGTTTCTCGCATCTTCTGAGCTGGCTGCTCAAAAAATTCTATATGGCAACCATTGCGCTTTTGTCGGGATTTATGATAGGATCACTCATAAAGGTGTGGCCGTGGAAAGAGCAGATTGTATCAGCTTCAGCAAATCTTGTGGCAGGTGGTGAGGGTGCTCCTCTTGTAGACCATCCTGTTTTGCCGGGCTATTTTGAGCAGATTACCGGCAACTCATCCCAATTGGGCCTCGCACTTCTATTTGCGGTGGTGGGTATTATTGTAGTGGTGGCAATGGAGTGGGCCTCTGCCAAGAAAGAGAATAAATAGAGTAGAAGCTAAAAGAGCTTATACTACTTTAAGGAGCAACAGCAGATTTATCTCCTGGGCACACTCATCGTCAACTGATTGAGTGTGCTTTTATTTTGTTTTGTTTTGTTTTGTTTGCCCGGATTATTAAGCGTATATCAGGCTTCCCAGACAGAGCAATATCAGTCCCAAAAGTATAAGTGCCAGATCAATGGCTTTGCTTTTCAGGTTTTTCTCTTTGAAGATCAGGGCACCTGCCGTAAACGAGACTATCACGCTCCCTCTCCGTATCATTGATATTACAGCTATAAGTGCATCATCGTATGTAAGTGCATAGAAATAGGCAAAATCGGCAATAGAGATGAATATCGAGATTAGCGGTATCCACCAGCTCCATCTGAAGCTTGCCTTCTTCCTCTCTGTTGAGGCGATTATGGCCAATACTGTTCCCATAATGATACATTGGTAGATGTTGAACCAGCTCTGGACAAAGAGTGGTGGCAGCTGTTTAATTATATATTTGTCGTAGAGACCGCTAATGGCTCCCATTATTACTGCACCAAAGAGGAGCAGTATCCATCTGTCGTTTTTGAAGTCAATTCCCTCCTTCTTACCTGAAATGCTCAGGAGCAGCAGCGAAATTATTGAGATGATTACTCCTGTCCATTGCAGGAGATTGAGTTTTTCTCCAAATATTATAAGAGCGCCAAGTAGCACAAGTACCGGGCGGAAGGCATTTATCGGACCGGTAATTGTAATTGGAAGGTTCTTGAGGGCATAATATCCCATTATCCAGGAACTCAGTACTATTGCAGATTTGGCCATAACCAGCAGATGGGCAGTCAAATTACCTGCTGATTCTCCTGTCGGATCCTCAAGATAAGGGGATGGGGCAGGAGTTAAAATATATGGCAGAAAGATGAGAGCACAGAAGAGCGTATTGAGAAACAGTACCGTCGGGACGGAGTTGTTGGTAAGAGATTTCTTCTTTGCAACATCGTAAAAACCGAGGAAAAAGGCAGATATAAGGGCCGCAGCTACCCACATAATCAGCTATTTTAGTATATCTATAATCCAGTTCCACATAGCCTCGCTATCTTCAGGATAGAGCCAATGGCCGCAATTTTCGCCAATTATGAGCCACTTTTTTGCAGTAATTGCATTGTATGTGGCTCTTGAAGTTGTAGGTCCGCAGGTAAGGTCATTATATCCGTAGGCATAGCAGACCGGTGCTGTAAGTTTGCGGGCAAAGTTTGCTGCATCATAATATCGGATTGTCTCAAGATTCTCCTTTGTCCTGTTCTTCTCATTTTTGAAGAAGTGGGGGAATCCGCCAACAGTTCCGTGAAGATATCCCTCCCAATCGCTGAAGGCAGGAAAATAGATTGCAGATGCTTTTACCCTCTTGTCAAGGGCAGAGGTTACAATGGAGAGAAGTCCGCCCTGGCTGCCACCCAATGTGCCTACATTGCCGTTGCATTGTGGCAATGAGAGAAGAAAATCAACCCCCTTCACGCAGCCGAGGTATACTCTCTTGAAGTAGTAGCTCTCCCTGTCGTTTATATTTGTAATGTAGTAGTTTGAGAGGGCACCATAGGTGAGATTGTCATATACTTTATCATCCAGAGTCACATCTATGCCGTGGATTCCAATTTCAAGTATAATGGCCCCCTTTGCTGCATCCTTCACATTGCCCCCCTTGGCGTGTACACCAGCTCCGGGAAGTCGGAGAATGGCGGGATATTTACCCTCTTTGACAGGCATTGTAAGAATACCGTACATTCTGGAATTTCCTATATTTCCGTATGAGATATGGTAAACATTCACCTCTGGTGTACAACGCTCCGGCAAAAGTTCCATCTCCGGATCGAGTGAGACCTTCTGCAGCCTTTTGAGATTATTCTCCCAAAAAGTGTCAAAATCTTTTGGCTCCGATACTGTGGGCATCAGCTTCTCGTGGTCAAAACCGACTGTCGAGTAATAGGTATATTTTGTTCCGTTCTCCTCTATTGTAGCCTTGACCCTGAGATAACCGGGCTTTTTCAGGGTTCCGGCCTCAATGGTCCCCTCATATCCCTTCAGTTCAAGCGTACCCTTGTCGTGGGCAGGAAGCAGATCCCGGCTCACTTCGTAACTGATGGTGGCTCCGTTCAGCTGGATGCCATTCTTGAGAGTTGTAACCTTGATTTTTGCCTCTTCTCCTGTTTTGTATATGGCATCCTGATGGTCAGGTACCATTATTATCTCTATCTGTTTTGCTCTTGGTTGCGCAGATGCGGTAAAGAGTGCCGCCAAGGCAAGAATTGAAAGAATCAGAATTTTTTTCATACTCCTGTGCAAATATTTGGCGCAAAGATATGGCTAAAATTTGTCAATATTCAGTTTAATCAATATAGAACGGCATTATCTTCTGATGGGGTATCATATTTTTCGAGAAAACGGTAGGCTTTATGGTACTTTGCAATCCTTTGCAGATCCCTTTCCGACAGTTCTGGCAATCTGAGCAGATCCATATTGTCCTTCAGGTCAGCAAGTTTTACTTTAACGGCTACGGGATTATCCTTGATGCGGCTGATAAACTCATCGTAGTTCTCTCCCTCCCGCTTCGTTACAGCATCAAGGGCATCAATAACAATCTCATTAAACCCGTAGTTTCTGATCTGCTCCAAAGTTATATCCGTATCCTCAACTACATCGTGCAGCAAGGCCACAATCTTTGCTTCGCCCTCAAGGGCGGAGGCTACTTTTATAGGGTGGTTGATATAATCTTTGCCCGCTTTGTCCAGTTGTCCTTTATGGGCCTTTCTGGCTATCTCCAATGCCTTATTCTCCATTGATAGATATTTGAAAATATGTTCTCTCCATATTTTGTCGAGCAGATTTACACTCTCTTTATCAATCAGTTGACCGGATTGTCCCCCTCTCCATCCAATCTCTGGAAGCAGCTTCTCTAAAATGTCGGAAGAGAGAATCTTATCGGAGTCGGGATGGACAGCTACCTCAATATCCATATCAACATAGTGAACTTCACGTCCTTTACCGCTCCAGTCTTCACCTAAATACGGTTCGGATGCGATGGTTCCGGCCATTACTATTCCATTTGGCCCCTCTTTGCCAACTCTTACCATATAAAATCTGTCGCCTATCCTGGCCTCTTTCCAATCACAGATGCTCCAATTGAAGTCATATGGAAAATAGGAGGGATTATCCCAAAAGTCGGTCTCCTGATACTTGTATTCAAAATCCTCCTCGCACCCTTCAATTGTATAACTCGAAATCGCCGGATTCCACAACATAAGAAATGTCTTCATAATGGAATGGTTTGTTTTAATCTGTTTTTGCTCTCTTCTGCTTATAGTTTTTTGAATTCGATTGTTATTATTTTGTGTGGGAAAAGAATTCTTTTAAGAGTTCCGGCTTACATTCTATAGCGTCACCACCGTGTTTCTGGTCGGGACAGTATTTATACTTGATGTTCACACCTTGTTTGAGAAGTTCGTCCACTTGTGTGGTGCAGTCGCCCTCGCTTGCCGTACTGAAAAAATAGACTGGAATGGTCACAGGTCGAGGAGTGGAACACGACATTGATATTGCTGCGGCAAATACATCGGGGTGCATTTCTGCATAATCCCAAGCTCCATTACCACCGTCTGATGATCCTGTTACATATACTCTGTTGGTGTCTATAAGTCCCTTATCGGCATAATCATCGATGATATGCTTCACATCATCATAGCAATCGATCCACTTAATGGTATTGGGCAGGTTTGCTTTATAGCACACAGGGAACAGAGCAATGGCTTTAGTACCGCTCTCTTTCAAGTATTGCAGAATATATTCGTCGGCATCACAACAATCAAAATGGTTGGGATGATAGAATATATCGTGTTTTGGACGATCATGCACCCCGCCATGAAGCCAAAGCCATAAAATAGCTTTACCCGGCTTGTCGGCATTTACATACACTACTTTGCAAGGTAGATTATAAGTAAATTCTCCTTCAGGTAAAATCACTCCATAATTTTCTCCGTTGTTTTTGCTGTTTCCACACGCTGCCAATATCAACGCCACAGCCACAAAATAAAGATACCTCATAATATTTACGCAAGTTTTTAAATAATCCAATTGAAGGTTAATAGTCCCTACAAAAATATAGAATTATTATAAATTCTGTACAAATCTGGGGTAAGGTCTATTCAGAAGCTCCCGTCCCGGATTAGTCGCATTATTGCAAACAAAAAAAGGCTCCAGAACAAGTTCTGAAGCCTTTCAAGTGACCCGCCAGGGGATCGAACCCTGGACCCCAACATTAAGAGTGTCGTGCTCTACCAGCTGAGCTAGCGAGTCATCTGGTTTCGGATTACAAATGTAGGACTTATTTTTGAAATGGCAAAATAAATGTGAGAAAAATTGATTAAATTTTTTAAATTTGTATCTGATCTGGTTGTGATATTTGGCTTAAATTTTGAAATGCTTTATCAATCAGTCATTTCATCAGAGAATATATTTATCAGAAAAATTATGAATAGCTGTAATACAAATTGCGAGAATCAAGGAACTGGATATTCTATGCCAAGAATAGGGGAGAAGGCCCCAAGTTTCAGGGCAATGACAACAAAAGGAAAATTGAATTTTCCTGAAGATTATAAAGGGCACTGGAAAATTCTTTTCAGCCATCCTGCAGACTTTACGCCTGTGTGTACAACAGAATTTATAGCTTTTGCCAAACTGCACCAGGAGTTTGAGGAGCTCAATACTAAAATTGTAGGTTTGTCTGTCGACAGTTTGAGCAGCCATATTGCCTGGGTTAGGAATATCAAGGAGAAGATTGAGTGGGACGGCAATAAAAATATTGATATCCAATTCCCAATTATTGTTGATTTGAGCAAAAAGGTCTCAACCCTATATGGTATGATAATGCCGGGAGAGAGCAACAACTCTTGTGTGAGAGCAGTATTTTTTATTGATCCGGATGATATTGTTAGAGCAATAATCTACTATCCGCTCGTGCTTGGCCGTAATTTTGATGAGATAAAAAGGGTTATCATAGGTTTGCAGACAGCAGATGCAAATAATGTGGCAATGCCGGCCAACTGGGTTCCCGGCAAAGAGGTAATTCTTCACTCTCCAATTACGACAGATGAGGCTCAGGACAGGATAGAAGAGGAGGGAATAACCTGTACTGAATGGTATCTTTGCAGTAAGCACCTCTAACAGCAGTTTGCTGTGTGGAGTGAATAACACAAGCTCTTCACAGCTTCTTCACAAGCCTTTGCTGCAGAGTGCAGGTTTTAGAATACCGGTCTTATGATACGTATGCCGATATTGTTCTTTATTCCGTTGATATATTCAACGATGCTCTTGTGGTCGATTACCACCTTCATTGCTCCCATTGAGGCGTGGATGAAGGTCATCTTGCCGTTGTGTTCAATTACAATGCCTACGTGGGTGAGATCAAGGCCCTTTATGGAGGTGCAGAATCCGATCATATCGCCAGGTTGCAGCTTTTCAAGGAATTGCGGAACTTCACTCTTAGGAATGTAGTGGTATTGGTGGCTGTTGAGTTGATTCTCGACAGCCGCTATCTTTTCAATATTTGCAGGATTTCCGGCAAGTTGGCTATATCTTTCGGCCTTCTCTGTCATAAATGAAAACTTCTGGTTGAGCGGAGTACCTGCAATCTCCTTGCTCACCTCTTTTACCAGCCCCCTCTTCTCCGCCTGCTGAATCCACTCACTTGTATAGTGGATACGGCTTGGATAGCCGTCAACTACTCCGTTACGGTATCTCAATTCACGGATATTTTTGCAGAAATTTGTATAGCTGGTATCAGTGCTCTTTGCTGTCTGGGCAAGTGCAAAGCAGGATTCCACGAAGAGGATGCAGTCGGTTTCGTCCAATTTGATGATCAGTTCCTCCTTCTCCCCCTCAAGTGTACCGGCAACATATGGGGTTCCCTCTCTCAATAGAGCAATCTTAAGGATGAGCTCATTGGTGGGGAGCTCCCTGTATTTGTAGATTTCGCCCATCAGTTCGCTATATCTCCTGTCGCACTCCTGAGCCTGTAGAACGGTAGATACCAGTGCTAAAATTGCAATAAATGCAGTTGTCAGCAGCCTCTTTCCCTTTATCATCATTGTAAGTTTCTTGTTATTTGATCAATTACCAGTATATTATTCTTGAACTCCCTCTTTGTGGTTTATCCGCAAATTCTTCAGTAGAGTTTATCTGCTCCCTTCCTGACGGACCGGCTTTAAAAACAATCTCCAAAATCCTCCCCACTGCAGGGAAAAGATTTTGGAAACTGTTATGTTTTGAAAGGTCTCTGACCTTTTATTCTCAGTCAAGTATTACGCACCAGTTGTGTGTATCCTCAACCTCTCCTTTCTGAATGCCTACAAGTGTATCGTACAATCTTCTGCTTACAGGACCGCACTCCTTATTGTATTTGTAGATAGCATTGTACTCCTCACCCTCAATGGATGGTTTGTCGTCAATCTGGTTGACAGGTGTAATTACAACTGCAGTGCCGCACTCGCCAACCTCCTCGAATGTAGCAAGTTCCTCAACAGGAATAGCTCTTCTTTCAGTCTTGTAACCCAAATCTTTGGCAACCTGCTCAAGAGATTTGTTGGTAATTGAAGGAAGAACGGTGTGTGAATCAGGAGTTACATAGGTGTTATCCTTAATTCCAAAGAAGTTGGATGAAGAGAACTCATCAATGTATTTATGCTCTTTAGGGTCGAGATAGAGTACTCCAGGATATCCAGCCCTTTTAGCCTCAAGACCTGCAAAAAGAGATGCCGCATAGTTTCCGCCAACCTTGTATGAACCGCTGCCTTTGTGGGCTGCACGGTCATACTCACGTGCAATTACAGCCTTTACTGGACTGTTGATACCGCCGGCGTATGCACCCACAGGAGCAACCATAATCATAAAGAGGGCTTCAACTGAAGGTTTCACACCAAGTTGCGGACCAACACCAATAAGGGTAGGGCGGAGGTAAAGTGATGCTCCTGTATCGTGAGGCGGTATGAAATCCCTGTTCTCAAGTACAACCTGTTTTACCATCTCAATGAACATCTCCTCACTTGGAGCAGCTATACCCAAATATGTAGCCGAACGGATAAGGCGTTTTGCATTCTCATCAGGTCTGAAAATTCTGATCTTTCCATCTTTGCAATTGAATGCCTTCAAACCTTCAAAACACTCTACTCCGTAGTGGAGTGAGGCTGAAAGTGCACTTATTGTAATGTTGTCGTCAGTTCTGCTCTCTACAGGACCCCATTTGCCATCCTTGTAGTGTGAGCAAACCATTGTATTGGTTTTCAAATAGTTGAAACCTAGATTATTCCACTCTATCATAATATGACCGTTTATATTAAAAATTCAAATAAATCCTTTTTGCCGTTGAGATACTCATAGACAATGCCGTTGCTGTCCATTCTCTCTATAAGGTTGTTGAAATCCTCCGGACAAGTAACCTCAATTCCGATGATTGCAGGTCCCTTCTCCTTATTGAATTTCTTCAGATATGAGAAGTGGCTGATATCATCATTCGGACCAAGTACATCACGGATGAAATCCAGCAATGCTCCCGCCCTTTGTGGGAACCTGATGATAAAGTAATGTTTCAACCTCTCATAGAGCAACGACCTTTCCCGTATCTCCTCCATTCTGGTAATGTCGTTGTTGCTTCCGCTTACTATACAGACAACATTCTTCCCCTTTATCTGCTCCGAATAGAACCTTAATGCTGTTGCAGCTATGGCTCCTGCAGGCTCTACAACAATTGCACTTTTATTGTAGAGATCCAGGATCGTTGTACAGACTGCACCTTCAGGAACAACAACAATATCATCCAAAATCTCCTTGCATATGTCATAGGTATATTTGCCTACCTTCTTGACAGCTGCTCCGTCTACAAATTTATCAATTTTTTCCAATTCTACAACACTACCGGCCTCAATAGATGCCTTCATTCCGGCAGCACCTGCGGGTTCCACACCGATAATCTTTGTCTCAGGACTTATCTGTTTGAGGTAAGAGCCTATTCCTGAGGCCAATCCTCCTCCTCCAATGGGTATAAAGATATAGTCTATCTTCTTTTTGCTCTGTTCAACTATCTCCATTCCGATAGTTCCTTGACCCTCAATGATTTTTGGATCATCGAAGGGTGGAATGAAAGTTTTTCCCTCATTTATGGAGTGTGCAATTGCCTCTCTGTTTGACTCATCAAAAGTATCTCCCTTGAGGATAATTTCAATGCAGCCGTTTCCGAACATCCTTACCTGCTCGATCTTCTGTTTTGGAGTGGTTGTGGGCATAAAGATCTCGCCCTTGATATTAAGAAGTTTACAGGAAAGAGCCACCCCTTGGGCGTGGTTGCCGGCACTTGCACAGACAATACCATTCTTGAGATCCTCTTCAGAGAGGCTCTTGATTTTATTGTACGCTCCCCTTATCTTGTAGGAGCGTACAATCTGTAAATCTTCCCTTTTCAGAAAGACATTGGCACCATATAATCCCGACAGATGCATATTCTCCATCAGCGGAGTAACCGATGCTACCTCCGACAATGTTATCTTTGCATTGGAAATATCCTGTAGTCTTGGAAAATATTTTTCTGGTGTCATCTCTATCTCTTCTGATTATTTGTTTCTTTCAGGACGGAGTGAACGGACAACCTCACCAGTTCTCCACATCTCACTCTCTCTCATCTCTTTAAGCTCAGCCTCAAGTTTTACTCTATAGTCAGGTTTGCTGTTTGAATCGATAGAAATCTGAGCCTCTCTACCTGTCTTTACCTCCTCATATAGCTCTTTGAATACAGGCATAGAGGCATCCCTGAATCTCTTCCACCAATCCAAAGCACCTCTCTGTGCAGTAGTAGAGCAGTTTGCATACATCCAATCCATACCGTTCTCTGCAATTAGAGGCATAAGGCTCTGTGAAAGCTCCTCAACTGTCTCGTTGAAAGCCTCTGATGGAGTATGTCCGTTCTCACGCAATACCTCATACTGAGCGGCAAAGATACCCTGGATTGCACCCATCAAAGTACCTCTCTCACCGGTAAGGTCTGAGTAAACCTCTTTCTTGAAGGTTGTCTCAAAGAGATAACCGCTACCAATACCTACGCCCAATGCGATAACTCTATCTTTTGCCTTTCCGGTAGCATCCTGGTAGATTGCAAATGATGAGTTCAATCCTCTGCCCTCAAGGAACAATCTTCTTAGTGATGTTCCTGATCCTTTAGGGGCAACAAGAATTACATCCACGTCAGCAGGTGGAACGATGCCTGTTCTCTCTGAATATGTTATACCAAAGCCGTGTGAAAAATAGAGAGCCTTTCCTGCTGTCAAATGTCTCTTTACAGTTGGCCATACTGCAATCTGTCCTGCATCAGAGAGCAGATATTGTATAATTGTACCTTTTTCACAAGCCTCCTCAATGTCAAATAGTGTCTCACCCGGTACCCATCCGTCTGCAACAGCTTTATCCCAAGTCTTTGAGCCTTTTCTCTGGCCTACAATCACATTAAAGCCATTATCCTTAAGGTTTAGTGCCTGACCTGGGCCCTGCACGCCGTATCCGATAATTGCAATAGTTTCATCTTTAAGTACCTCAAGTGCTTTTGTCAATGGAAATTCTTCGCGGGTCATTACCTGTTCTTCAACTCCGCCAAAATTTAAAGTTGCCATAATCTGTGCTTTATTTAAAATTTGAATTCAGTTTTTCTTATTATCTATTCTATTTTACGGAACTGTTTCAGTTCCTGTGAACAACATTATACTATAGAGAGTAGTTTACACTTCTGATCTCCACAATATTGCTCATCTGGTTAACAATCCTCTCTATTGCATCCTGTGATGTCTCAGCGCATATTCTGTAGATACTCTCTCCACAATCTGACTGAGAAAGGTTGAAACTCTCAACCGGGATGTTTTTCTGAAGATATAGCGATGTGATGCGGTTCAATACATCAATTCTGTTTTTGCCTATCGCTGTTACGGTAAATTTTTGTGGTTCCATATAATATTTTGTAGTTATACTATTCATAAATCATCTCATCCAAGGTTGCTCCTGCAGGAATCATCGGGAATACATTCTCATCCTCTTTTACATCAACCTCCAGGAAGAAGGCTCCCGGTGTGTTGAACATCTGCTCTACCCCCTTCTCAATATCCTCTATTCTTGTAATTTTTGCCGACGGAATCCTGTATGCCTTGACAAGAGTTTGGAAATCAGGATTGTCGAGATGGGTAAATGCATATCTCTTGTTGAAGAAGAGCTCCTGCCACTGTCTCACCATTCCAAGATAGGAGTTGTTCAACAGTACAACCTTTACCCCAATTTTGGACTGCATTATGGTACCGAACTCCTGGATATTCATCTGCAATCCGCCGTCACCGGCAATTACAACCACCTCTCTCTCCGGGTTGCCTACCTTGGCGCCTATTCCGGCTGGGAGTCCAAAGCCCATAGTTCCCAATCCTCCTGATGTTACCCAGCTTCTCTTCAGTCTGAATTTAGAGTATCTCGCGCTGAACATCTGGTTCTGTCCCACATCAGTTACAACTATAGATTCAGCATTGCATTTCTCAGATATCTTTGAGATTACCTGTCCCATTAGAAGCTCCTCCCTGTTGCTGAGCTTAGGTCCGAAAATTCTGGTATACTCATCCTCCTTTCTGCTGTAAGCAGTGTCAAACCACTCCTTGCGCTCCTTAAAAAGAATCTTTTTGTTGAGCTCTTTGAGAATCTTGCAGGCATCTCCTCTCAAAGGAATGGCCGCCTTGATATTCTTGTTGATCTCAGTCTGGTCAATCTCAATATGGATAACTTTGGCCTTTGGAGCATATCCGCGGGTCTCACCTGTTACACGGTCGCTGAATCTCATTCCTATGGCAATTATTACATCTGCCTCCTGAGTCATTGTGTTAGGGGCAATATTACCGTGCATACCCACTGATCCAATGTAGTTGGGGTGGAATGAGCTGATGGTAGAGAGACCCATCAAAGTTGTTGCTACAGGAATATTTCCCTTTTCCGATAGTGACACAAGTTCCTCTTCTCCATTGGAGATTGCCACACCGTGACCGGCCAATATAAGGGGCTTCTCGGAGTTGTTGATGAGGTTGGCAGCCTCATCAATAGCGCTTTCAGAGACAACACTCTCCTTTAATGCTACTTCGCTGATGAACTTCTCCTTGTCGTACTCAAACTCAAGTGTTCCAACTTGTGCATTCTTTGCTATGCTTATCACAACAGGACCAGGTTTGCCGCTGCGTGCGATGTAGAAGGCTTTGGCCATAACTTCAGGAATCTCATCTGCACTGGTGATCTGGTAGCTCCACTTGGTAATTGGCAGGGTGATGCTTATCATATCTGCCTCCTGAAAGAAGTTGGTTCCAAGTTTGTCTGCATTGATCTGTGCTGTTAGGCATACCAATGGGGTGTTGTCCATCATAGCATCAGCAATACCTGTTACAAAATTTGTGGCGCCGGGACCGGATGTTGCCATACATACGCCAACTTTGCCGGTGCTTCTGGCATATCCCTCGGCAGCGTGTACAGCTCCCTGCTCGTGACGTACCAGAATATGGTTTATCTTGTCGCTATAATTGTAAAGGTCGTCGTATAGAGGCATTATTGTACCACCGGGATAGCCGAAAATGGTATCCACACCCTCTGCCATCATAATCTCCAACAATGCCGTTGTCCCTTTTAATGTTCTCTTTCCCATAATTTTAAATATATTGTGCTATATATGTGTTTTCTGATTTCTCCTTACTTTCCCCTTTTCAGGCTCTTCATCTCTATATTACTCTGACGGCACCTTTGTCTGCTGAAGAGACGCTCATAGAGTAGGCTTTTAGCGCTTTGCTGACAAGACGCTCCCTCTTTAGCGGTGTGTAAGCTTTATCACCTCTCTTCTCCATCTCGCCCTTTCTTCTATCAAGCTCCTCTTCTGTGATATCGATAGAGATGCTTCTGCCGGGGATATCAATCAAAATCCTGTCGCCATCCTCTACAAGAGCAATGTTTCCCCTGTTTGCCGCCTCGGGCGATACGTGGCCGATTGAGAGCCCTGAAGTGCCACCCGAAAATCTGCCGTCTGTGAGGAGTGCACACTCTTTATCAAGCTTCATACTCTTGAGATATGAGGTAGGGTAGAGCATCTCTTGCATGCCGGGACCACCTTTAGGGCCTTCGTATCTGATGACAACAACATCACCGGCCTTCACTTTTCCGCCAAGGATACCATCAACAGCCTCCTCTTGTGACTCAAATACAACAGCGGTACCATTGAATTTGAGAATCTTCTCATCTACACCTGCTGTCTTTACGATACATCCATCTGGAGCAAGGTTTCCGTAGAGTACAGCCAGACCGCCATCTCTTGAGTAGGCATTCTCTATATTCCTGATGCAGCCTTTCTCCCTGTCTGTATCCAACTCGGTATAGAATTCACTGCTGCTGCCCAATACAATGTTGAAATGGTTGCAAGGAGCTGAGAGGTATTTCTCTTTGTTCTCCTCGCAGCAATTTTTGCTGAGAATATCATTCTGATCAATGGCCTCCTTTAGTGTAGGATAATCTACCCTGAAAGTGTCGCAATTGAGATATCCGCCTTTAGCAAGCTCTCCAAGGATAGCCATAATGCCTCCTGCTCTGTTAACATCCTGGATATGGAACCTTGAGTTGGGGGATACCTTGCACAAAACAGGTATCCTTCTGCTCAAAGAGTCGATATCTTTCATTGTAAAATCGACACCCGCCTCATTTGCTATTGCAAGAAGGTGGAGTACGGTATTTGTTGAGCCACCCATTGCAATATCAAGAGCCATAGCATTAAAGAATGCCTCTTTTGTTGCTATAGAGCGTGGGAGTACCTTTTCGTTACCATTGAAATAGTAGTCATTTGCATTCTTTACAATCAGGTCAGCAGCCTTCATAAAGAGGTTCTCCCTGTTCTTGTGGGTAGAGAGGATTGTTCCGTTTCCAACAAGAGCCATTCCCAATGCCTCAGTAAGACAGTTCATCGAATTTGCAGTGAACATTCCTGAACAGCAACCGCAGGTTGGACAACCTTTGCGCTCGAATTTTGCAAGATCCTCATCAGATATTGAACTGTCGGCACCCTTCACCATAAGATCCACCAAATCATAGTGTTTGCCGTCCACCTCACCTGCCTCCATAGGACCGCCTGATACAAATACTGCAGGGATATTCAGCCTCATTGCCGCCATAAGCATACCTGGTGTAATCTTGTCGCAGTTTGAGATGCATACCATTGCATCTGCGCAATGGGCATTGCACATATACTCTACGCTGTCGGCAATCAGATCTCTTGACGGAAGCGAGTAGAGCATACCGTCGTGTCCCATAGCAATGCCGTCATCAATAGCAATTGTATTGAATTCTGCTGCAAAGCAGCCCAGCTCTTCAATTCTCTTCTTTATCTGTTGGCCAATATTATGCAAATGTGTGTGGCCGGGAACGAATTGTGTAAAGGAGTTGACAATGGCAATTATCGGTTTGCCGAACTGCTCCTCTTTCATTCCGTTGGCTCTCCAGAGTCCTCTTGCTCCGGTCATCTTCCTGCCTGTTGTTGAAAGGCTGCTTCTAAGTGGTTTCATTTTAACTCCGACTCTCCTAAAAATAAAACTTGCTTAACGGTAAATCCATCAAGCAAGTTAAAATATTACAAAATGGACTCTAAATCATTACTTGATAATAATGACTGACAGGGCCACGACGATAATGACTGAGACTATTCTCCCCATATTGGCAAGGAGTGTGGAAGAAACTGTCAGAACCTGACTCCTGAATTTATTACTATCTGCAATTGTAGAGTACATATATTCTCTTTTGTTACGGATGCAAATGTATAAATAATTTTTATATGTGGTAACAAATTGTTACTTTTTTTTACATCAATTTATGCACAATTAATTCCCTTTTTGTGCTATCATTCAGCCTATTTTGAATATCTGTCAATATTTTTGCTATAATTTGACTGTAAAATTGAAAATATTGCTTATAATTTGTAAGTAAGTTTTGTACAGTTATCGTCAAACTATAATAAAATAGAAAAGAGGAGGCCAAATGTCCACTCTATAAACCTCCCCAATATCCATTTTATCATCCAGTCGGTATGGCAAGGTTGTGATATTTTCTCCAATTAATTTTAAATTTGTAACTGCTAATTTTTTCAATGTAATAAGGTATTTAAAGTTCACTCTATTGATATGATACTTAAAGCAGATACTCCCGAAAAAATCAGAATTGTTGCAATTCTGGCCGGTAGGATATGGAATGAACACTATAGTTCCATCTTGTCTAAAGAGCAGATTGCCTATATGGTTGACAAATTCCAGTCGGAGCAGGCTATATCCCGACAGATTATGGAACAGGGTTACAACTATTATCTCCTTCGGCCAACTACTGGGGAGTCATCTATTACATCTATTCCATCTAATGCTTTTCCACTATGCCCTGTAGAGAAAAATAATGGAGCCGGCAAATCTGCAGAAAATTATGCAGGTTATTTTGCTCTGCAGCCTGCCGATGGCAAACTCTTTCTGAGCAAACTGTATATTTTGAAAGAGTTCCGCGGAAAAGGGCTCTCCCGTAAATCTCTGGAGTTTATGGAGACCTTTGCACGTGAACGAAATCTTGCATCCATCTGGTTGACAGTAAATAAATACAACACTGCCACCATTGAGATCTACAAGAAGATGGGCTTCTCAATAGTCAGAACCCAAGTGGCACCGATAGGCGGGGGATATGTTATGGATGACTATGTTATGGAAAAGCAGATCGTTGCCTAGTAAATTCCAACAATGTCCGGCAATCGATTAATTATTCAATTGCAGGAGATTTATGTTTGGCGCCGTGAGAGAGGAGTTGAAATCTTGCCAGGAGAAGGTGTCGTAAGGTGGTTGGGAACCGAAATCGTGGCTGTGTGCAGTCTGGGGTTCCCAACCAGGTAAAAATGATGTGCCCCCCAAAAGTTGGACATAAATAAACATTTATGGATCAACATAGAAAGTATTCATTTGATGACAAACTTACAGCAATGAAGTTGTATGTAAGAATCAACAATGCAGCAGAAGTTGCAAGGATATTGGGCTTCAATAAGACCATGGTTCGAATATGGTATAGGCAGTACACCTTAGGAGGAGTAAAGGCGTTATTACCTCTGTCAACAGGAGTAAAGCACGATTTATACACTCGCATCTCCATTGTAGAAGATTTATTGAAAAATGAATTATCTTTGATAGATGCGAGTGCCGTATTTGGGATTTCATATTCCACACTCAACAAATGGGTTAAATCCGTCAAGGAAGAAGGTTTTACATCATTATTTGACAGTAAACCTAGTAATAAACAACCAGGAACAGTGAAGAGGAAAAAGGATGTAGAAGCGCTCAGTGAACTTGAGCAGCTACGCGAAGAAAATATGCGTTTGCGCGCAGAGTTGGACTTAATAAAAAAAGTGGATGCCTTAGTTTCAGAAAGATGCAAGCGAATAGTAAAGAGCGAGCAAGAGCCATCCAAGAACTAAGGTCAGTTTATGGGCTCGCGAGATTATTAGAGCTCGAAGGGATGGCAAAGTCTACGTTCTATTACAATCTGGCATCTGGTCGCAAGCCTGATCCAGACTTGTTACTCAAACAACGGATATATGAAATATATCATACCAACAAAGGCCGTTATGGATATCGTAGAATTATGCTAGCCCTTCACTTGGAAGGCCTGCACGTAAACCACAAGAAAGTCGAGAGGATAATGAAAGAGCTTGGGCTGAAAGCTGTTGTCCGTGTGGTCAAGTACCATTCTTACAAAGGACAAGTTGGGAAGATTGCCCCCAATTTGCTGCAGCGCAACTTTAAATCAGAGGAGCCACTTACCAAAATGACAACAGATATATCTCAGGTTAAAATAGGCAATGACAAGTGTTTTATCTCACCTGTGATAGATATGTTCAATGGTGAGGTCTTATCTTGTGATGTGTCAAAGAGGCCTGACTTGAACCAAATAAGGAGAATGCTAGACAAATTGTTTGAGACTTATGATATAAACGGCGACAAAGCCATCCTTCATTCAGATCAAGGATGGCAATATCAACATGTTTACTTCTCAAAAACTTTACACTCTCATGGTATCAGACAAAGTATGTCCAGAAAAGGGAACTGTCTTGACAATGCTATAATGGAAAGTTTTTTTGGTTCTATGAAAGCAGAACTGCTATATTTGGAAAAATTCCACTCTATAGAAGAGTTCGAAAAAGAACTGAAAAAATACATATACTATTATAACAACGAAAGAATCAAGACTAGGCTTAAAATGAGTCCTGTTCAATACAGGTTGAAATATCAAAACACAACAACT
>JAZNXX010000050.1:0-28580 GCA_045594125.1 Candidatus Egerieisoma sp. | reverse complement strand
AATTTAAGATAATTTTTAAATATAGGGACAACACAGTCTCCCGAATGAGGTCCCTATATTTAAAATTATCTTCTCATAAAATTATCTTCTCAACAACTTTATAGATGTCTTAATACTTCATCGTAATCAGGCTCCTGAGTGATTTCAGGGACAAGTTGTACATATCTTACAATAAGTTCCGGGTCTATTACAATCACAGCTCTGGCAAGGAGACCCTGTAACGGACCGTCTTCCATCAGAAGACCGTAGTCTGTAGAGAATGAAGTTGCTCTGAAATCTGAAAGTGGGATAACATTCTCAATTCCTTCTGTAGTACAGAAACGTGAATGTGCAAAAGGAAGGTCCTTTGAAATTGCAAGGACAAGAGTATCCTTCATGTTTGATGCAAGCTGGTTGAATTTACGCACACTTGTTGCGCACACACCTGTATCCAGGCTTGGGAAAATATTAAGAACCAAAGTTTTGCCTTTAAGGTCCTCAAGTGACAATGTTGCAAGATCTGATTTTACGAGATTGAATATTGGAGCAGGCTTTCCTATCTCTGGAAGTGAACCTGAAAGTGAAACCGGGTGTTTTTTGAAATTTACTTTTTTCATGATGTTTGTTTTTGAAGTAACAATTTATAATTATTTATGTTTAATTTTACAATGTGAAACTAAATAGAATTAGTATTATATTTTAATAATTCAAATTTATGAAGAAATTTTTAATTCTCCTAACTTTTTCAGCAATTTTTTATTCTTGCTGCCAAAATGTACATGAAATTAGAGATCCGGAAGCTGATTCACCAAAAGAAGCTGCCATGCGTGAGATGGGTCTGATTGACATTCATGATCTGGACTCAACCATAGCTGTTGACCTCATTTATGCAAAACCTTACAACTTTATGGGTAAAGTCCTTTATAATGATGTGAAGAAAGCATTCATGCTGCCTGAGACTGGAGAGAAACTTGTAAAGGCAAACAAACTTTTGAAGAGCATCCGTCCCGACCTTAACCTAATAGTTTATGATGCAGCACGTCCCGTAAGTATACAGCAGGATATGTGGAACAGTGTAGAGGGGACAGATATGGAAGATTTTGTTGCAAATCCGGCAAGAGGAGGCGGAAACCATAACTTTGGAAATGCAGTTGATGTTACAATCATAGATTGCACAGGGCATCCAATCCCTATGGGAGCAGAATATGACTGTTTTGCAGACCACAGCAGGACAAATATTGAGGAGCAGCTTCTTGATGAAGGTGTAATTACCAAAAGGGAACTTGAGAACAGGCTTCTTCTGAGAAAAGTTATGACAGAGAGCGGATTTCTTACAATAGATGAAGAGTGGTGGCATTTTGACAACAGGCCAACCAAATATGCGAGGGAAAACTTCAAACTTATACCGTAACGATATAAGACAAAAAATAAAAAACCCGGGGCAAACGCTCCGGGTTTTGTTTTACATTCTGAAAAGAATTGATTATAGCTGTGGACCAGCTGCAACCAATGCTTTACCTGCCTCGTTACCAGTGAACTTGTTGAAGTTCTTGATGAATCTGCCGGCAAGGTCTTTTGCTTTCTCCTCCCATTGTGCTGCCTCAGCGTAAGTGTCTCTAGGGTCAAGGATACCTGAGTCTACGCCTGGAAGAGCTGTAGGAACTTTGAAACCGAAGAATGGAATCTCCTTAGTCTCAGCCTTGTCAATTGAACCGTCAAGGATAGCGTCAATGATTCCACGGGTATCTTTAATTGAGATACGTTTTCCTGTACCGTTCCATCCTGTGTTTACCAAGTAAGCTTTTGCTCCTGATTTCTCCATTCTCTTTACAAGCTCCTCACCATATTTGGTTGGGTGAAGTGAAAGGAATGCAGCACCGAAACAAGCTGAGAATGTAGGTGTAGGCTCAGTGATGCCACGCTCGGTACCAGCCAATTTAGCGGTAAATCCAGACAAGAAGTAGTATTTTGTCTGCTCAGGAGTAAGGATTGATACTGGAGGAAGTACACCGAATGCATCAGCTGAAAGGAAGATTACCTTCTTTGCAGCAGGAGCTTTCGATACCGGTTTAACGATATTCTCAATGTGGTAAATAGGGTATGATACACGAGTGTTCTCAGTTACGCTCTTGTCAGCAAAATCATTTTTGCCCTCAGCATCAACGGTAACATTCTCCAATAGTGCATCTCTTCTGATTGCATTGTAGATATCCGGCTCTGCCTCTTTGCTCAAGTTGATTACTTTTGCATAGCAGCCACCCTCAAAGTTGAAGATACCGTCGTCATCCCAACCGTGCTCGTCATCACCGATAAGCTCACGCTTAGGGTCGGTTGATAGGGTAGTTTTACCACTTCCTGAAAGACCGAAGAAGATAGTTCATATATGAGAACATACCCTTCTTCATCTCACCGCCATACCAGGTATTGATGATAACCTGCATCTTCTCGGTAAGGTTGAATACAACTGCAGTCTCTGAGTTCAAGCCAAGCTCCTTGAAGTTCTCTACTTTTGCCTTTGAAGCATTCAAAACCACAAAATCAGGCTCGCCATAGTTTGCAAGCTCCTCTTCTGTAGGACGGATGAACATATTCTTTACAAAGTGAGCCTGCCAAGCAACCTCCATAATGAAACGTACTTTCAATCTGGTATTCTCATTTGCACCGCAGAAAGTATCCATTACATATAGTTTCTTATTCGAAAGCTCGCTCTCGGCAATCTTCTTCAACTCAGCCCAAGTCTCCTGAGATACTGGTTTGTTATCGTTTTTGTACTCCTCTGAAGTCCACCAGATAGTATCTTTTGAAACCTCGTCCATTACAAAGAACTTATCTTTAGGTGAACGGCCTGTATAAACACCTGTCATAACATTAACTGCGCCAAGCTCAGTTACTTGTCCAACATCATAACCGGTAAGACCTTCTGCTGTCTCCTCCTCGTACAATGTCTCATATGAAGGGTTATAAAGAACCTCTTTTACTCCGGTAATACCGTATTTGCTCAAATCAATTTGTGACATAATATTTAATTGTTTAAATCTGTTATTATACTCTTTCCAATTCTGCGTCAAAGATAGAAATTAGCTTTCACGCCACAAAATTTTCTGCAAATATTGCGCCATTTTATCTTTAGTTGTAACTTCGCATAAGTAAAGTTATGGCTATGATTGATGCGATTTTAAGAGATTGGTGGGGGTACACCTCTTTCCGTCCGGGACAGAGGGAGATAATTGAGTCGGCTATGAGTGGGAAGGATACTCTTGCGCTGCTTCCGACGGGTGGTGGCAAATCGCTTTGTTTTCAGCTCCCTGCACTTGCCAAAGAGGGAATATGCATAGTAGTTTCTCCTTTGATTGCACTTATCAAGGATCAGGTTGGCAACCTTAATAAAAGGGGAATACCAGCCCTTGCGGTCCACTCAGGAATGAGTTATCAGAAGATTGATATTACCCTCGACAATGCAATTTACGGTGATTACAAATTTCTTTATGTCTCTCCCGAAAGGTTAAAAAGTCAGCTTTTTATGGCACGAGTTGCCAAAATGGCAGTCAATTTTCTTGTTGTGGATGAGGCACACTGCATTTCACAATGGGGATACGATTTCAGACCTGCATATCTCGACATTAAGGAGATCAAAAGGGTGATAGGAGAGAAGGTGCCAATAATTGCACTGACAGCAACCGCAACAAAGGAGGTTGTTGCCGATATTGTTGAAAAACTTGATTTTGGGGAGCATAAGATTATCTCCTCCGGTTTTGAAAGGCCCAATCTCTCTTATGTGGTGAGGGAGACTGAGGATAAATTTGGAAATCTGCTCCGTGTATGCAAGGGGGTGCCCGGTACCGGAATCGTTTATGTGAGGGAGCGTAAAAAGTGTGAGGAGCTGGCGGCATTTTTGATTGCAAACGGTTTTTCAGCCGACTATTACCACGCAGGGTTGAGCAAGGAGCTCCGTTCATTGAAGCAGGAGCAGTGGAAGAGAGACAAGACAAGGATTATTGTTGCAACCAATGCCTTTGGAATGGGAATAGACAAGCCTGATGTCAGGTTTGTTCTCCATTTTGACCTTCCTGAGTCGCTGGAGGCCTATTTCCAGGAGGCTGGCAGGGCTGGCAGGGATGGGCTGCGTTCATATACAACTCTTTTGTGGAACTCGTCGGACATCAAGAGGTTACGGGCATTGCACAACATTTCGTATCCGTCGGTTGAGTATATTAAGGAGATATATCAGAAGGTCTTCATATATCTTCAGATTCCATTCGAATGGGGAAAAGATAGTGTCAACAAATTTAATCTCCAGGAGTTTGCCAGGCAGTTCAAGCTCAACGCCGTTTCTGCATACTATGCTATAAAGCTTATTGAGCAGGAGGGGTATTGGCAGCTGACAGATGAACTTGACAATCCGTCGAGGATGATGTTTACTGTAAACAGGGATGAACTCTATAGGGTACAGCTGAACAACAGGATACTTGACTCTTTTATAAAATCATTGTTGAGACTCTACACAGCGCTCTTCTCCAAACTTGTACAAATTGATGAGGCCTATATTGCAAAGGCAACCAGTGACAGTGTCGCTGGAGTAAAGGAGAAACTTATACAGCTTTCAAAAATGAGGATCATCAAGTATATCCCCAAATTGCGTACTCCGCTTATTATAATGAACAACGAACGTCTTTATGAGAACAACTTTTATATTTCGGAGAAGAGGTATAATGAACGCAAAGAGATGTTTGTGAAGAGAATAGAGAGTGTTATAGGATTTGTTGAGTGTGATGATACCTGCAGGAGCCGTTACCTTATCGGCTATTTTGGCCAGGAGTCGGATTCGGATTGCGGAATATGTGATATCTGTCTCTCAAAGAGAGGACGGAGTGGTGGAAAAAGGGAGAGGGAGGTTGTCGCTTCAAGGATTACAGCTTTTTTGAGAGAAAAAAATGCCATTGGCCTCAACTGGGTAACTCTTGCGGAGATATCTGCATTGGCAGGAGATGAGTACCAGCTCTATATTGATGTCTTGAGGGAGCTTGTGGATTATGGTAAAATAAAGATTGCTGCAGAGAGGGTATCCACAGCAATCTCCGATTAATCTAAGCAGAAGGGCTTTATAGCAGCAGTGCTTTATGCTCCGATTACCTCTCTTTGTGTAGAAAAGCACATAGTTCCGAGTGGAGCCTCTGAACAGGCAGACCCATAACATTGAAGTAGGAGCCGTCTATCCTCTCAATTCCTATATAACCTATCCACTCCTGCACACCATAAGCTCCCGCCTTGTCGAAGGGCTTGTATCTGTTGATATAGTATTCTATCTCTTCCTCTTCCAATTTTCTGAAAAAGACCTCCGTAGCTGAAGTGAATGAGCTGATGCCATTACAGTCCCTTATGCATACTCCTGTAAGAACAGTGTGTGAATTGCCCTGCAGCATTCCAATCATCTCCTTTGCCTCACTATGGCTCTTGGGCTTGCCGAGGATTGTATTGTTGCAGAGAACCATAGTGTCAGCTGTAATGATTATCTCGTCACTCTCAAGCTCTCTGTGGAATCCTTCAGATTTGCCTTTAGCAAGGTATTCGGGTATAAGCCAATTATCCATTCCTTCAGGTATACTCTCCTCAAATCTGTTTCCGGTATCGATTGTGAAGTTGATATCGAGCCCTTGAAGCAAATCCCTCCTTCTTGGTGAAGCTGAGGCGAGTATAACCTTCTTATCCTTTAGAAGTTCGTGTAGAAGTTTCATAATTTCTCTCTTTGCAATGAGTTTTTCCGAATCACTTCCTATCCTGAGTATGCAACAGGATCAAATACCCAATTGCCCTGAATCTTAAGCACTTGTTCAATCAGATCCCTTACGCACCCTTTACCTCCGTTGTATAGTGAGATATAGTCACATACCTCTTTTACCTCGGCAACGGCATCAGCCGGACAGACTGCAAGTCCGCATATCTTGAGGATTGGAATGTCGGGGAGATCATCGCCTACAAAGGCAACTTCCGATGGCTCGAGACCGTGCCTTTTGCAGAAATCGAGGAAGTCAGGCACCTTGTTGCGGCTCTTCAGATATACATCTTCATCCTTTACACCAATTCCCATAAAACGTTTTCTGATTGATTCGGAGCCTCCGCCGGTAATTATTGCAGTGTGGTAACCCTTAAGGTAGGCCATCCTCAAACCCATACCGTCTTTTGAATCATATACCCTGATAAGATCTCCCGATGCGGTGCCGATTACTCCTCCGTCGGTAAAGACTCCATCCACATCAAAGGCAAAACCTTTTATCTTTTCAAGTTTGACTTTATAATTGCTCATATTATATTGTATTTATCTTTTATACTCTTTTCTATACTTTATCCTTAACATTATACCTCTCCATAATGGCGTCGGTGAGAAGGGAATAGATCTCGGCGTGCTTTACAAACCCTTTATCTTTCAGAAGCTCCAGGTGTCTTCTGATACTCTCCATATCACCTCTTAGGGCTGGCCCTGTCTGAGCCTTTTCCGGTGTATGTAGGAAAGCCTTCCGTACCGCTTCTATCGCAGACGGAAGCAAAAATGTAAAATCAGGACTTGATATATCGTAGGCCAAAGAGAGGATGTAATTTACAAAGTTGGTTGTAAAGACGGCTGCTGTATGCATCTGAAGCCTCTTTTCTGATGTGTAAAAGTTGAATTCAGCTTTCAGTGACTTTACAAGATCTGCCAGAATCTCCTCAACCTCTCTGCTGCACCCTTCCAAAAGGAATGGAACCATTCTTATATCCAGGTTTTTATGCTTGCTGAGTGTCATCAATGGATAGAATACTCCAAAGTTCCTGACTCGGGGATTGATACCAAAAATTGAAATTGGTGTGGCTCCGCTTGTGTGGACATAAAGAGTATTATCAGTGACATTATCGAGATTTGCAATGACTTCGCCGATTGCGCTGTCTGAAACGGTTATGAAGATGATGTCGGACTGCGGTATATCACAGTATGATGAAACAGCCCTTGCCTTTCCCTTATACCGGCCGATAATCCTGCATAGCTGGTCTGCCTTCTCGGCATCCCTGTTGCAGATGGCAAGAACTTCGTGTCCAGCCTTCTGGAATGCTATCGCAAATTGTGTGGCAACATTACCTGCTCCTATTATTGATATTCTGTACATTTACCAATGATTATTTTGGGACAAATTTACTATTTTTTGTAAATTTGGCATTAGAAGTTATGTATAATATATTTGCTGAGGCTGAAGAGAATCTTATGTATCTTCCAAAGAGGTAGCGGCGCAACTCACCGAGGAGAGCAATCCGGTGGTTGTGGAGGTAACGCTGAAGTAGGTATCGGTTAATAATTTGGATTTAGAGCCGGTAATTATAACTTTTTAGCTACTGTAGCTTGTTAAAGAAAAATTGCCTTTGGCCTGCATCAGTACCCTGTTATAAGCTTCGTAAGCCTGGAGGGTAGATGGATGCGAATCGCCAAGGGCTTTTTTTCTGATTGTATATGCTTTGAAATAATACTCCATGGCAGAGCCGGTGTTTTCTGTAACCTCATAAGCTATTGCCAGATTTTCGTATGTGAGGGCCAGATCGGGATGCTTTTCTCCAAGCAGATGTATCTGGATATCAATTACAAGGCTGTAATACGCAATTGCCCGGTCGAATTCTCCCATATCTGAGCACACGGTTGCTATTTGAAGATAATTGTGTGCAACGCTGGTGTGCATCTCTCCAAATGCCTCCTTGTTTATTTCAAGGGCGGCATAATAGAGTTCCATAGCCTGGTCATACTCTTCGAGATGCTGGCACACAACACCTATATTGCTGTAGGAATTTGCAACGGACGGGTGATTGTTGCCGTATAATTTCAGCCTTATTTTCAAAGCTTTTGTGTGATACTCCAAAGAGGTTTTAAACTCCTCAAGGTCTGTGTATGCATTGGCGATATTGTTGTATGCAGATGCAACTGTGGGGTTTTCTTCTCCCATTGTTTTAAGTTCAATATCAAGTGCTTTCTGAAAGTATTCAAGAGCAAGTTCATACTCCTCAATCTCCTGATAGAGGCTTCCCATATTATTGAGGGTAATGGCTACATCAGGGTGTTCCCAGCCAAATAATTTTATCCGCAGATCAAGTGCTTTTTTGTAGTATTCGAGAGAGGCGGGATAATCACCCAAATTTGCATAAAGGTGTCCCAATCTGTTATATGAAACTGATATCTCTGAATTATCCGAGTCATATACCCGTTTCTGGATATCAAGGGCCTTTAACTGGAATTCAAGTGCTTTCTGGAACTTGTCGGTTGTTTCGTAATAGCAGGAGATATTGCTGTAGCTGCAAGCAACAAGTTCGCTTTTCTCACCCAGAGCCCCCAATCTTATAGTTAATGCTTTGCGGTAGTATTCAAGGGCTTTGCGGTATTTGCCCATCATCATATATGCAGTCCCGAGATCGTTATAGGCCATTGATGTTTCAACATGATCGGGACCGTAGAATTCTTTTCGGATTTCCAGGCTATGGGTATGGTATTCAAATGCTTTATGAGCAAGTCCCTCATCTTCATAAATCCTGCCCAAATTGCTGTAATTCACACAAGTGATGTATTTATAATCACCTTTAAGGTGGGAGTGGAGTTCAAGGCTTTTTTTGTAGTACTCCTCGGCCTGTCTGATATCTCCCTTATGATGATAATTGTAACCTAAATTATTGTAGACAATAGCTACTGCATCACTGTCGTGGCCAAATCTTTTAATTTGGGCATCCAAAATTTTGTGGAGCAGCCCAATCGACTGGTCAAATTTTCCCTGCGCTTCGTATAATGATGCAATTATATGATAATATGCCACGATATCTGCATGATCCTCTCCAAACAGCTTCTTTGTGAGATCAACAGCCTTGTAATAAATTTCAATTGCAGCATCAAATTTTTTCTGCTCGTAATGCACAACAGATTTGTAATTCATACAAATGATATACTGGTGCAACCGCTTGAAATTTGCAGCCCTGAAATTTTTATCATCAAATGAAAAGCCTGCAGAATCTGCGAGTTTGTGATATTTTTCCAATATTGCAAAGCCCTCATTATGTTTTTCAAAAATTACAAGAATCTCAGAATAAGCCTTGTATAGGTCAAGCAAAACTTCAGTGCTGGTATTTGGATTTTCTTCTCCTTCTTTTATAACCCGACAGAATATCTCCATTGCCATATCCAGCCTTTTGTTTTGTGGGACTTCTGCATTGAACATCCATTGGTATGCTTGCAGAATTTCTGAATAAGGTGTGTTTTGATGCGTATATTGTTGTGTTTCTTGATTAGTTTGTCCAAGAAGATTATTGAAAATCAGATAACTCCTGAATGCAAGATAGTTGTACAAAGTAAAATCATACCTTTTGATATTGGTCATAATGTCACCCTTATGCTTAAGTAGGGCATCGTTACCAGTATTGACAATCTGCTCTGCCTCTTTACGGAGCGCTGCAATGCAAGGGTTCTGGACAAACATCTCAACGTGCCGGAAATCAATCAGGTCATCACAATCAATAGAAAGCTTTGAATCCTTTATATCGGTAATATCCTGAATATTATATTCAAGAATAACACCTGCGCCAATCAATAGATCAAGACCCAAAGTAGCAAGATTAGAAAAACTGCAACCAATCTCGCAAAGTTCTTTATTCCAGTAAGGCAACCCAAGAGTATATTTTTGTGTAGAATCTGTCTGAATATGGGATCCATCATAAATAACAGATGCATAATCAATGAGATTCGTTACTGACCCAAAGACGCGCTCTACAAAATGATATTCAAGCTTCACTGGAATCTTGTACCCGAAAATATGTATCCACTTTGAGAGATAGACTTTGATATTGACAAGTTGCTCATCTGTAAGGTTAAAGTTTGAAATGTATAGTGTGAGGGTCTGCATTTTTCAGTTTATGTGTCTTTCCTACAAAGATAAGTTATATAGACATATTATTAATAGCACCGCGGCCAGAGAATGGGCCTTTTTTCTGGCCTGGACTACGAAAAATAGTACGTCGGCCAGAAAAATCCCACTTTTTATGGCCGTTGGATTAATGCAGTGAGTGTACATCAAATAAAGAGCCGACCGCCACTAACGATATAATCCCCAAAAGTTTTTGTCGAACTTTTGGGGATCACATCATAATTTAGGGTCAGTTCTATGAGTAATCTACTTACTGCGGAATATTCATCTACAGACAGAGGATATTCTATATCTATATGATTATTCTGCCTCTTTTATTCTACCTCAGGAAGTTCTTCGCTTTTTACAGCATTGAACTCAGCCAAGTCTTCTGGGTTGAAATTCTGGATGTATGAGAATCTCTCGTTGTTCCAAGCCTCAGATTTGTTGGTGTAGATTTTTGCCGAGTTTACAAATGAATCTGATGTCTGGGAGTCGATGATCAACAAGTATGACATAATGATATGGGCTGCCATCTCAACAAGTCTTCTTGCGTGGAAATCAACTACCTCGCTACCTTGCTCATTTGCAATTGCACAAGTCTGCTCAAACTGGTCTGTCATTGCAACAAGTTTGGCTTTAAGAACTGCAAATTCAGGTTTGAACTCCATCTGCTCATACTCCCTGATCTTTGCAAGATAAGAACCGTTGGTAACATATCTTATTGCCGCTACTGTCTGCAACTGTGAAGTACCCTCATAGATGGTAAGGATTCTTGCATCTCTATAGAGTCTCTCAACAGGATACTCCTTCATAAATCCTGATCCGCCGTGAACCTGAATAGCGTCGTATGCGTTCTGGTTTGCATATTCACTCGACATCATTTTGAGTACAGGGGTGAACATATCGGCATATTTGTTGAATTTCTTGAACTCCTGTCTCTCCTCAGGGGTAAGCTTTCTCTCCTCTGCAATAGCATTGTATGCCTTGTAGATATCAACGAATCTTGTTGTTTCATAGAGGATAGCACGTGATGCCTGAAGTTTGGCCTTCATTACAGCCAAAAGCTCTGTAACAGCGGCAAAATTGATGATTGCTTTTCCAAACTGCGCTCTCTCATTTGCGTATTTAAGAGCTTCTCTGTAAGCAGCTTCTGATAGTCCTACTGATTGTGCGCCAACACCAAGACGTGCACCGTTCATAAGTGACATGACATATTTGATAAGACCAAGTTTTCTGTCACCAACCAATTTTGCAGGGGCATTCTTGAATACAAGCTCGGCAGTAGGGGAGCCTTTGATACCCAATTTGTTCTCGATACGTCTTACTGTAACACCGCCCCAAGCTTTGTCATATACAAAGTATGAAAGTCCGCGTCCGTCTGTAGTACCCTCCTCTGAACGGGCAAGAACAAGTTTGATCTGGGCATCACCGTTTGTGATGAAACGTTTTACACCATTGAGATACCACATCTGTTTCTCCTCATTCCAGGTTGCTTTAAGCATAACTGACTGGAGATCAGAACCGGCATCAGGCTCTGTAAGATCCATTGAACAGGTGTCTCCCTTGTTGATTCTTGGCAGGAACTCCTCCTTGATCTCCTTAGAGGCAAACTCATAGATTGTCTCTGCGCAATCCTGCAATCCCCAGATGTTGGCGAAACCGGCATCGGCGCGTGAAACAAGCTCGGCTGCCATAACATATGGAACCATACTGAAATTCAATCCGCCATATTCACGTGGAAGGTTAAGTCCATATACACCTGCTTGGGTAAGAACTTCGTGGTTCTGCTGGGTTCCCGCAGCGTAGGTGATTCTGCCATCTTTGCATACAGGGCCGTCGTGGTCAACCTGCTCAGCATTTGGGGCGATAGTGTTACCGCAGATATCACCCATAATCTCCATAACCTTGTCGTATGAGTCGATAGCATCCTCCACATTCTGAGGGGCATAGTCAAATTTGCCGAAATCTTTAAAATTCTGCTCTTTTAGCTCCACAATCTTACCCATCAAAGGGTGTGAAAACTGGAACTTCAAATCTGTATTGTCTTTATAAAAGTTTGCCATAACTATTTACTGTGCTTTTTGTAAGATGCAATCATCCTTGGTAAAACTTCATTTAAATCACCGATGATAGAGTAATCTGCAATCTGGTGGATAGGAGCGTTGGGATCGTTGTTGATAGAGATAATCATAGATGACTGATCCATACCTGCTGTATGTTGGATCTGTCCTGAAATACCAACAGAGATGAAGAGCTTAGGGCGTACAGTTACTCCTGTCTGGCCAATCTGTCTCTCGTGGTCGGTAAAGCCTGCATCAACAGCTGCACGTGATGCGCCTACCTCTGCACCAAGCACTTTTGCCAAATCATACACAAGCTTGAAGTTCTCTTTTGAGCCAACTCCGTATCCTCCTGCAACGATGATCTGTGCACCCTTGATGTCGATCTTCTTCTCCTCGATGTGTCTCTCGATGATTGATACTGCAAAATCTGTATCCATCAAGACCTTTGAGGTGTCAATCTTCTTGATGCTTCCCTCAACAGGGGTTGCAAGTGCCTCTTTCTTCATCACACCCTCTCTGACAGTTGCCATTTGAGGTCTGTGGTCAGGGTTTACGATAGTTGCAATGATATTGCCGCCGAAAGCCGGACGGATCTGGTATAGAAGGTTTTCCCATTTGTTTCCTTTGTTGTCCTGGTGGTCACCGATCTCCAATGAGGTACAGTCCGCTGTAAGACCACTGTGAAGGGCGCTTGATACACGTGGTGCAAGATCCCTTCCAATGCTTGTTGCACCAAAGAGAGCAATCTGAGGCTGCTCCTCTTTAAATAATGCGATAGTGATTGCAGCATAAGGTAGGGTTCTGAAGAACTCCAATTGTGGATCGTCTGCAAGATGTACCCTCTTTGCACCGTAGTTGTACAGTTCGGAAGCGAGGCTCTCAACATTGTGTCCGATCAACAACGCCTCCAAATCGCATTTCAAAGTCTCTGCCAACGCACGGCCTTTGGTGAGCAACTCCAAACTTACATCACAAAGTTTGCCGTTGTCGGTTTCGCAAAATACTATAATATTATTCATAACTTTCTTCAATTATTAGGGGGTTATTAACCAATAGTGTGATTGTTGATCAATTCAACTATCAATGAATCGATATCCTCTTCTGATGAGGTCAGCTTTTTAGCCTCTTTAGCCTGGAAAACAATATTCTCCACCTTTTTAACCTTGGTAGGAGAGCCTGCTGAACCGAAACTGTTCTCATCTCCTCCGATATCGTTTACACCCCACTCGGTAATCTTGAGGTGGTCATTGCCCTCCAATGGAAGGAAGTAGCTGTTTTCTGCTGCAGCATCCTCGGTAGCGGTTCTTGCCGATTTGTATTTCATCACCTGTTTTGCGTGGCGTGGGCGGCAAGGTGCTGCAGTAGCGTGAACTGTCACCAATAGAGGCATAGGTGCCGAAACAACCTCGATTCCTCTCTCCAATCTTCTCTTGATTACAAGTTTGTTCTCTGCAATCTCCATAATCTCCTCTGCATATGTAACCTGAGGAAGATTCAATTTTTCTGCAACTTGAGGACCTACCTGGGCTGTATCTCCGTCAATTGCCTGACGTCCGGCCAAGATAAGATCCGGATTGATCTTCTTTACGGCTTGTGAGATGGCATAAGAGGTTGCCAATGTGTCTGCTCCTGCAAACTTGCGGTCGGTAAGAAGAACTCCGCCATCCGCTCCTCTGAACAATCCCTCACGAATGATGTCGGCAGCTCTGCCAGGACCCATTGTCAAAAGAATAACCTCTGCATTCTGAGTCATCTCCTTAATACGTAGTGCCTGCTCCAATGCATTCATATCTTCCGGATTGAAAATGGCCGGTAGCGCAGCCCTGTTGACTGTTCCCTCCGGAGTCATGGCATCTTTGCCTACGTTTCTTGTATCTGGCACCTGTTTAGCCAGAACAACAATCTTCAATTTTTTATTCATAATAAAATTCTTTCTTTCTACGCTTTGGCTTTAGGTGCGCCAAAACTCATTGGAATATTATTTATAGGTTCATTTAGTTCAATTTCTCCAAACTCCTCTTCATATTTGCGCACATTGTCATTGATTGCCTGCGCAAGTCTCTTTACATTATCGGGAGTCATTATGATTCTGTTTCCGACCTGTGCCTTTGGCAGACCGGGAAGCATCCTTACAAAATCCAGCACAAACTCACTGCGGGAGTGGGTAACAATGGCAAGGTTTGAATATGAGCCCTGTGCCACCTCGTTACTCAACTCAATATTAAGTTTATTCTCTTTCTCCATAATAAGTTATTATATAGAATTTGCAAATATAAAATTTATTTTGATTAAAATAGAATTTTGTATCGAATTTAAAATAATTAACTTTGTACGTTCAAAAAAATATTCATTAGTAAAAGTGTAATTATTTTATGGAAATTCCTGCAAAATACAATCCGGCCGTTGTCGAGGATAAATGGTATTCATATTGGTTGGAAAATAAGTTTTTTCATTCAGAACCCGATGAGAGAGAGGCATATACTATCGTAATCCCTCCGCCAAATGTTACTGGTGTGCTTCATATGGGCCATATGTTGAATAACACTATTCAGGATATTTTGGTTCGTAGAGCCAGGATGGAGGGTAAAAATGCCTGTTGGGTTCCGGGTACCGACCACGCATCCATTGCAACTGAGGCAAAGGTTGTGAAGAGACTTGCGGAGCAGGGAATCAAGAAGAGCGACCTTACCAGAGAGGAGTTTCTTAAACACGCCTGGGCCTGGACTGAGGAGCACGGTGGAATTATCCTCAAACAGTTGAGAAAGCTTGGAGCAAGCTGCGATTGGGAGAGAACTGCATTCACTATGGATGATATCCGCAGTGAAAGTGTTATAAAGGTATTCGTGGACCTTTACAATAAGGGTCTTATCTACAGGGGACTCAGAATGGTAAACTGGGATCCTAAAGCCCAGACAGCATTGAGCAATGAGGAGGTTATCTACAAGGATGAGAAGAGCAAGCTCTACTATTTGAAATATTATCTTGACGAGCCGGCTGGTTCTGTAGACGGTGAAGAGGAGGGTGCAGTTACCCTCAACCCTTCAGATCCGTTTGATCCTGCTGTAAAACACCAGATCATCCACAGGGATTCAGAAGGCCGCAGATATGCAGTTGTAGCAACCACCCGTCCCGAGACAATTATGGGTGATACTGCAATGTGCATCAACCCTAAAGATCCCAAGAATACCTGGTTGAAGGGCAAGAGGGTCATTGTTCCGCTTGTAAACAGATCTATTCCTGTGATTGAGGACAGATATGTTGAGATAGAGTTTGGAACAGGATGCCTGAAGGTAACTCCTGCCCACGATACAAACGACTATATGTTGGGCAAGACACATAATCTTGAGACCATTGATATCTTCAATGCTGATGCAACTTTGAGCGAGGCTGCAGGATTATATGTGGGAATGGACCGTATGGCTGTCCGCAAGCAGATTGTTATTGATCTTGGAGAGGCAGGATTGCTTGAGAAGGTGGAGGATTATGAGAACAAAGTGGGTTACTCGGAGAGAAATGCAGATACTGCAGTTGAACCACGTCTATGTATGCAGTGGTTCTTGAAGATGCAGCATTTTGCTGATATCGCATTGCCACCTGTAATGAATGACGAGCTCAAATTCTATCCGTCAAAATATAAGACCACATATCAGAACTGGCTTGAGAATATCCAGGACTGGTGTATAAGCCGCCAGTTGTGGTGGGGCCATAGAATTCCTGCATATTTCCTTCCTGTAGGGGAGAATTGTGAGGAGAAGTTTGTTGTTGCTGAGAGTGACGAGAAGGCACTTGAACTTGCAAGAGCCATTGAGGGCTATGAGAAGATCACTATGGAGGAGCTTGTAAGGGATAATGATGCCCTTGATACCTGGTTCTCTTCGTGGTTGTGGCCAATTTCACTCTTCAATGGAATAGAGGAGCCGGATAATAAGGAGATAAGCTACTATTATCCGACCAGCGACCTTGTAACCGGACCGGATATCATCTTCTTCTGGGTTGCCAGAATGATTATGGCTGGTTATGAGTATAAGGGTGATATGCCTTTCAGAAATGTCTACTTTACAGGTATTGTACGTGACAAGTTGGGAAGAAAGATGTCGAAATCGCTCGGAAATTCTCCGGATCCGCTCGAACTTATTTCAAAATATGGCGCAGATGCGGTACGTATGGGAATGATGCTCTCTGCTCCTGCTGGAAATGACATCCTCTTTGACGAGGCTTTGTGTGAGCAGGGCAGGAATTTCAACAACAAGATATGGAATGCATTCCGTCTTGTAAGCGGTTGGAGTGTTGATGAGAACGGTTCACAACCTGAGAGCGCTGCTCTTGCTGTAAAATGGTTTGATGCCGTTATGGCCAAGGCTAATGCGGAGATTGTAGACCTCTTCTCAAAATATCGTCTCTCTGAGGCCTTGATGGCTGTGTACAAATTGTTCTGGGATGATTTCTGTGCCTGGTATCTTGAGATGGTAAAACCTGCGTATGGTGCCGGTATTGACAGGGCAACCTACAATGCCACAGTTGGCTTTTTTGATTCACTGCTCAGATTGCTTCATCCGTTTATGCCGTTCATTACTGAAGAGTTATGGCAGAACCTTGAGCCAAGAAAAGAGGGTGAAACAATTATGTTACAAAATATGCCGGCAGTCCAAAATTGTGAAACAGATTTGTTACAACAGTTTGAATTGGCTTCACAAATAGTTATGAATGTGAGAAATATCCGTCAGACTAAAGGTATATCTCCAAAAGAGGCTGTTGAGATCTTTGCAAAGGAGCCATACTCACCGTCAATGGATGCTGTGATCAAAAAATTGGCCAATGTCAGTGCCATCAATCAGGTATCTGCTTTTGACACACAGCTTCAGGGTGTCAACTTTATGATTGGTACAAGCGAATTTTTTGTTCCGCTAAATGAGCATATCAATGTGGAGGAGGAGATTGCAAAAATCAAGGCTGAGATTGAGTATTATGAGAAATTCCTCAAACAGGTGAATGGCAAGTTGTCAAACGAGAAGTTTGTCAATAATGCTCCTGAGGCTGTTGTTGCGCTTGAGAGGAAGAAACAGTCTGATGCTACAACCAAACTTGAGAACCTTAACAGCAGATTGTTGTCGCTTTCTGGCCAAAATTAATGAACTTAAACTTGAAGAACTTCGTTATCAGTTAATTATATCTAACATTTTTAATTTGTAATAAATGCATCTTTATAAAGGATTGACTAATAAAGAAGTCTCTGAGAGCAGGGCTAAATGGGGATCAAACGACCTGACTCCTCCCGCAAGGGAGAGTTGGGTCAAACTCTTGTTGGGCAAATTCAATGATCCTATTATCAAGCTGCTGCTCTTTGCTACATTACTTTCGCTGGTTACCGGATATTTTCACGGCTCAATGGTGGAGAGTTTGGGAATAATCCTCGCTGTCTTTCTTGCCACATTCCTCTCTTTCATCAATGAGTATAAGGCTGGAAAGGAGTTTGATATCCTCAATAAGGTCAATGATACCACATCAGTGAAGGTATTCAGAAATGGAAATATTTGTGAAGTGCCGAAGAATGAGATAGTTGTGGGAGATATTGTTGTCTTGGCGCAAGGTGACGAGATTCCTGCCGACGGTCTTCTGCTCAGTTCGCTCGACCTTACTGTAAATGAATCAAGCCTCAATGGAGAGAGCAAGGATTCGGTTAAGAGCCATATTCCTGTAGAGAGCTATTCAGGCGCATATTCTCCAAATAATGTTTATAGAGGAACTACCGTAACAGGTGGTGACGGCATATTTGAGGTTAAGAGTGTCGGTGATGCAACAGAGATAGGAAAGACTGCCCGTCAGGCTTCTGAACTTACCGGTATTGAGACTCCTCTGAACCGTCAGTTGAACAGTTTGAGTGGAGTTATCGGAAAGGTTGGTTTTGCTGTTGCTGCACTTACCTTTACAGCCCTGGTAATCAGGGATGCGATTATGGGTGTACTTACTTTTGAGGCCACTTTGGAGAATTTCTCCATATTGTTGAGTTTCTTTATGATTGCCGTTACACTTATTGTTGTGGCAGTTCCTGAAGGTTTGGCTATGAGTGTTACTCTCAGCCTTGCATACAGTATGAGGAAGATGACAGCTAACAATACCCTTGTAAGGAAGATGCATGCTTGTGAAACAATGGGTGCTGCCACCGTTATCTGCACAGACAAGACCGGTACACTTACCCAAAACAAAATGCAGGTGCAGTACTCCTCCGTTAAGGCAGATGAGGAGTTTGCAATGGCGGTATCCTCCAACAGCACAGCATTTGTAGAGGAGAACGGCGGTAAAATGAATACAATAGGAAATCCCACTGAGGGTGCTCTGCTTGCATATCTTTCTGCCAATAAATTTGATTATAAACTCTATAGGGAGCGTGGAGAGATAGTTCATCGTCTTCCATTCAGTACTGAACGCAAGTATATGGCAACCCTGTGCAAGTGTGATCTCTTCAAGAGTGGTGGAAAGGAGTTTTACAGATTGTACATTAAGGGTGCACCGGAGATTATTCTTTCCAAATGCTTTGAATCGTATGATGAGAGGGGAGGTGAGGCTCTTTCACATATCAAGGAGTATCAGTCTAAAGGTATGCGCTGTCTCGGTTTCGCAGAGATTGATATCGAGAGTGGTCTGTTTGATCCTCAGACAGATTTCAACACGTTTGTAGATTCACTCAAATTCAATTATAAAGGATTTGTGGCTATTGCCGATCCTATCAGGGATGATGTGCCTGCAGCAATGCAGCAGTGTATTGATGCTGGCATAAAGGTGAAGGTTGTAACAGGTGATACCTCACTTACAGCCATTGAGATTGCCCGTCAGGCGGGATTATGGCTGGAGAGTGATGATGATTCAAACTTCATTACAGGTGCGGAATTTGCAGCTCTTGATGAGGAGGCTGCAAGAGAGGCTGCATTGAGGATAAAGGTGATGTCAAGAGCCCGCCCTTCAGACAAGATGCGTCTTGTAAGGCTCCTCCAGGAGAGCGGTGAGGTTGTTGCTGTTACCGGAGACGGAACAAATGATGCTCCAGCCCTCAATTATGCCGATGTGGGTCTGGCTATGGGTAGCGGAACTGCTGTGGCAAAAGAGGCAAGTGACATTATTCTTCTTGATGATTCGTTTGCAAGTGTGGTAAGTGCTGTGCAATGGGGCCGTTCAATCTATCTCAATATACAGAAATTCATACAGTTCCAGCTTACCATAAATGTGGTTGCACTTTTGACAGCATTGATAGGTCCATTCATTGGTATAGAGTTTCCTCTTACTGTTACCCAGATGTTGTGGGTAAACCTCATAATGGATACATTTGCGGCACTTGCCCTCGCTACAGAACCTTCCTATAAGGAGGTGATGAAAAACAAGCCGAGAAAGGTGGATGCATTCATTGTTACTAAGGAGATGATGTACAATATATTGGGACAGGGACTCTTCTTCCTTGCAATTATGATGGGACTTCTTGTCTGGTTCAAGAATGGAGGTGAGATTTCTGTGGCTGAATTGTCGGTATTCTTTACTGTATTTGTAATGCTACAGTTCTGGAATATGTTCAATGCGAGGACTTTGGGTGGAGATAATTCAGCCTTTTACAAACTTGCCGAGAACAGGTCATTTATCTTTATTGCTGCATTTATTTTTATATTGCAAGTAATTATTGTTAGTTTTGGAGGAAGTTTCTTCAGAACCGAAAATATCGGTCTGTTGAACTGGATAATAATAGTTGCCTCTACATCGCTGGTTTTGTGGACAGGTGAGATAAAGAGGTTAGTTTTAAGAAGAGGGGAGAGAAGATAGCCCCATATAGGAGTTGGTTGTATGGTATCGTCGGAGACCTTTTTGGATGTAAGATATTATGAGACAGATTTGATGGGGATAGTCCACCATTCCAATTATGTCAGATATTTTGAATGTGGCAGGATTGACCTCCTTGAGAAGGTTGGACTGCCGATTACCGAGATTGAGAAGGCCGGCATAATGTTGCCTGTTGTCTCTGTGGAGTGTCATTACAAGTTGCCCACAAAGATGGGTGACAGATTGAAGATCATTTCAAGGATAGGGAAGTTGCCTCTGGCAAAAATGGTCATCGAAAATGAGATATATAACCAGAACGGTGAACTTGTATGTGACGGAAAGGTGGTATTGGGGTTCATCCATTCTGATACACGCAGGCCGACAAGGGCTCCAAAGGCTCTTGTAGAGCGGATAGCACCATATTTTGTATAACAGGTTGAATTAATTTTTACTACTATGAACAATATTTTATTTCTTGGTAATTTTGGAGCAGGCGAGATTGTAATTATCGCTTTGATTGTCCTTTTGCTTTTTGGAGGAAAGAAGATTCCGGAGCTTATGAGGGGTATCGGCAAGGGTGTGAAGAGCTTTAAGGATGGTGTAAAGGGTTTGGAAGAGGATATCAACAGCGATGAGCCAAAAAAACGCGAATAATAGTGATGAGATGACCTTTTGGGAGCACCTTGACGAATTGCGTAAGGTGCTTTTCAAAAGTGCAATTCTAATTGTTTTGCTGATGGTTGCAATCTTTTCTGCCAGGGACTTTGTCTTTGGCACGGTTGTTTTTGGTCCTACTTCATCAGATTTTGCCCTATACCGGCTTATAGACAAAGTCTTGAATCTCTTTGGTATGGAGCCGTTGGAGCCATTCAATCTGGATCTCATAAATATCGACCTTTCAGCCCAATTTTTTATCCACATAAGCACAACTTTCTATTTTGCACTTGTGCTGTCGGTTCCATTCATTCTCTACCAGCTCTGGTTTTTTGTGAGACCTGCACTTTATGAGAATGAGATAAGGGCAGTAAAGGGGGCCTTTTCATTTGCTGGAATTCTCTTTCTGTTGGGAGTATTGGCAGGCTATTATCTGATATTCCCCCTCACATTGAGATTTCTGGGTACCTACCAGGTGAGCAGTGAGGTTGCCAACCAGATTTCGCTGCAATCCTATATCTCAATGTTTACCTGGCTAATCCTTATAATGGGAATAGTCTTTGAGATGCCTTCACTTGCAGCGATACTCTCCAGAATGGGTGTACTGACTAAGGCTTTCCTGAAAAAATACCGTCGCCACGCATTTGTAGTGCTGCTTATATTGGCTGCATTTATAACTCCGAGCGGAGATCCATTCACATTGGCGGCAGTAGGTTTGCCTCTTTATGCGTTATATGAATTAAGTATTTTGGTTTGCCGTGATATCAATAAATAATCTTACCGTATCGTTTGGAGGATATAATCTATTCAGCGATATTAATTTTCATATCAGCGATAACGACAGAATTGGTCTGGTTGGCAAGAATGGTGCCGGAAAATCCACTCTGTTGAAGATTATCCTGGGTCTCAACCAGCCTACAGAAGGAAAGGTGATGGTTCCGTCGGGATTGAATATAGGATATCTTCCACAGCAGATGGACCATCCAAAAGACAAAAGTGTAATGGAGGAGGCGCTTACAGCCTTTTCTGAACTCTTTGAAATGCACTCGAAGATTGATGCTATAAGTGCAGAACTTGCTGAGCGGGACGATTATGAGAGTAAAGAGTACAACAACTTGATTGTCAAGCTTAATGAATATTCCGACAGGGTGGCTATACTTGAGTCTGAGCCAATAGAGTCGCAGACGGAGAGGATTCTTGTGGGACTTGGTTTCAAGAGAGAGGAGCTCGGAAGACCGACAGCCACATTCAGCCAGGGGTGGAATATGAGAATTGAACTTGCCAAAGTTCTTTTGCGCAAGCCTGATGTGCTTCTTCTTGATGAGCCTACCAACCACCTCGACATTGAGTCGATAGAGTGGTTTGAGCAATACCTTAAATCGTTTTCAGGATCGATTGTGCTGATTTCACACGAACGTAAATTTCTTGACAATATCACAACCAGAACTGTTGAGATAATGTTGGGCAAAATATATGACTATAAAGTTCCATACTCCCAGTACAAAATTCTGAGGAGGGAGAGGATGGAGCAGCAGAAGGCGGCATATGAGAACCAGCAGAAGATGATAGAGAAGACTGAGGAGTTTATCGAACGCTTCAGATACAAGGCAACAAAGAGCAACCAGGTGCAGAGCCGTATCAAACAGCTCGACAAATTGGAGAGGATAGAGATTGATGAGGAGGACAAATCTGCTCTTTCTGTAAAATTTCCACCGTCACCACGTGCCGGACAGATAGTATTCAAGACGGTTGATGCAAAGATAGGTTATGGCAGCAAGGTTGTTATTGACGGTGTGAATGTGAAAATTGAGAGAGGAGAGAAGATTGCCTTTGTGGGAAGGAATGGTGAGGGAAAGACAACCCTTATGAAGATTATCACCAAAGAGCTCTTTCCAATAGATGGAGAGGCTTCATTGGGATATAATGTTGATATGGGCTATTTTGCCCAGAATCAGGAGGATGTGCTTGACAAGAACTGTACTGTATTTGATACTCTCGACAGAATTGCTGTCGGTGATATAAGGACAAAGCTCAGGGATATACTTGCTGCGTTCCTCTTCAGGGGGGAGGATATAGATAAGAAGGTGGCTGTATTGAGCGGAGGTGAGAGGGCGAGGCTTGCAATGGCCAAACTGATGCTCAAGCCCCATAATCTTCTTGCCCTCGATGAGCCTACCAACCATATGGATCTCATCTCAAAAGATATCCTCAAGCAGGCGCTTCAGGCATACGATGGTACGCTTGTAATTGTTTCACACGACAGGGATTTTCTTGATGGTCTTGTAGATAAAGTTTATGAATTCAAGGATGGTAAGGTTAAGGAGCATCTTGGAGGTGTCTCGGATTTTCTTGAGAGAAAGAAATTGGAAAACCTTACTGAGCTTGAGAGAAAGGATGGAGGGCAAACTGCATCTGGAGAAAATTATAATAGAGCGGAGAGGAGAACAGCAGGTCAGTCTCTATCGGCCATCGCTGCAGATGACTCTCTCTCTTCATCAAAATTGTCATTCCAGGAGCAGAAGGAGCGCGAGAGGGAGCGTCGTAAATTGCAGAACAAGATAGACAAATGTGAAAAGGAGATAGCTGAACTTGAGGCGTTGCTCCAAAATATTGAGGAGAAGATGGCATCAACTTCAGAAGGAAAGGAGATAGAGAGACTCTCCATCGAGTACAGTGAGGCAAAAAAGCGTCTCGATGCCAAGATGGAGGAGTGGATTGAAATGACATAGTGGCTGCTGGCCATTTTGGAAAATTGAGTGATTTTATCCAATTTTGAAAAAATTATATTGCAGTTATGGAAGAGAAGGTAAACTATTTATTTGGAATGCATCCTGTATTTGAAGCGATAAATTCAGGAAAAAATATAGAGAAGGTATTATTGAAGAAGGGACTTTCCGGGGAGCAGTTCCTCACGCTCTTTTCGCTGTTGCAGGAGAAACAGATTCCGTTTCAGTTTGTGCCGGCCGAAAAGCTCGACAGTATAACCCGCAGCCGTCATCAAGGTGTGATTGCCGTGATCTCCTCAATAGAGTATGTTGCTTTGGAAGCAGCTGTAGAGGGTGCTTTTGCCAAGAGAGAAAATCCTCTTTTCCTGATGCTTGACGGCGTAAGCGATGTGCGTAATTTTGGCGCCATTGCCCGTACTGCAGAGTGTGCCGGTGTTGATTGCATCATTCTTCCTGCCAAAGGAGGCGCCTCCATAACTGCCGATGCCATCAAGACCTCAGCCGGTGCCCTGTTGAGAATCAATGTATGTAAGGTTCCTAACCTCAAGACAGCTGCCTATTATCTTTTGCAGAGCGATGTGCAGCTTGTTACTGCAACTGAGAAGGCAGAGGGGTACCTCTATGATGTGGAACTTACCAAGGCAACTGCACTTGTAATGGGTGCAGAGGATAAGGGAGTGTCGGATGCAATCCGCAAACTTGCCACAGCAGAAGCTAAGATTCCTATGGTTGGACAGATTGGTTCTCTCAATGTCTCTGTAGCTGCAAGTGTTGTCCTCTATGAGGCTGTAAGGCAGAGGACCGTAGCGAAGTAGAGAGGCGATGCCAAAATTCTATCTGATAGTAGTGACTTTTTCTGTCTTGGCTATATGTTTTCCTATGCTCTTTAAGATATAGTAATCTATCGTAATATTTAAAAGTTTCGGCATAATATCTGCCAATCGTGCTATTTTATTTTAAGGCACCCGCATAAGAAATTGTATTAATATGTATATACATACTTTTTCTTAAAAAAGGAGCTGCTGTCATTGAGTTGTATTTCCCCAATCTAAAGAAATATTGTTTTTATGTCAATATTGGTAAATTGAAACATATAAACGAAATTTGCCCTGCAATACCCCAAAATATTTGTGTTTTGTAAAAAACATTATACCTTTGTAATCTATCTGTAGATACAGATATTACATAATGTAGAAGTGTTTAGCTTTATCCTTTAACCGAAATCTGGAAAATTTCAATGCGTAAGGATTCAATACAAACACTCATCACTGTTGTTAGTATATAGCCTAAGTGGAATATATATGCTATCCAGTGTGGGGTATTGTTTATTTACGCAAAGGTATTCCAGAACCTCGGTTAAGATAAACTATCAACTCCACACTTTCTTTTTTATAACATATCGCATAGGAGTTGTACGATACCTATTTTTATTATCTATGAAAAAGTTGTTATTCAGCTTTATGGTTATTCTGTTATGCAGTATAACTTCCCTTTATGCACAAAAGAATAAAAGTGTTACGGTAAAGTTGTCGGATGGATCAATCTTGACAGGAATTGTAGAACAAAATGATTTGGACCAAAATGTAAAAATTACAACAGAGGAGGGTGATGTATTCATATATGGTATGAATGAGGTTAAGATTCTCAATAGATTGGAACCAATTAAAAAGAAGGGATTTACAACCATATTGCAAGCTGGCGTTTTATATTCTGAATCTCCAGATTGTACTGATTTTAACGGAGAAATAATTTTGGGATATAGAACAGGTAAATCACTGTTTGGATTAGGAGCCGGATATAATCCATGTAATGATGATTATGAGCTAGATTGTACAAATGAATCTTTAAAACTATTTTTACATTACAGGTATCATTTTATTGATAATAGGAAATGTATGCCTTTTGTCTCTTTTTCAGCAGGTTTCGCAAATATCAAGGGCACTCAAGAATTTGCAAATGAATTTAAATATATGGTCCATCCATCTTTGGGATTAAAATTCAGGCTCACAAGCAAGATGAGTTTGCCGGTATCTCTTGGATGTGAATATATTTTTAAGGCAAAAGGTGGAAATTATCATTTGTCAGC
Source organism: Candidatus Egerieisoma sp. (assembly GCA_045594125.1). Taxonomy (GTDB): domain Bacteria; phylum Bacteroidota; class Bacteroidia; order Bacteroidales; family UBA932; genus Egerieousia. The sequence continues at coordinate 3,373 of JAZNXX010000050.1, read as the reverse complement.
AATGTTGGGACTGTCATTCGATCTATAGTTTGTTTACTCATTTTTACAATTAAATTTTTGATATGAAACCAAAACTATTATTGTTATTGGTCATATTCCCTCTATTTGCAAATGCACAAAACCTGGTTCCTGTAAAAGATGAAAATGGTTTATGGGGATATGAGGATAATGGAAATACTGTCATAAAGCCTCAATTTGATGCTGCATACTATTTTCAAGAAGATTTGGCAGGTGTGAAAAAAGCAGGCCGTTTTGGATATATCAACAAGTATGGAGAGATTGTTATTCCATACAAATATGATGAAATACAATCTTTTTCAAATGGATATGCTGCTGTCAAGTTTAACGGTAAATGGGGGTATATTGATAAGTCTGGCAAGTTGGTAATGCCTTATAAATACGATGATGCTGTGTTTTTCTCTGAAGGCCTCGCTGCTGTTAAATTAGGGTACAAATGGGGATACATTGATGTTGCTAATGACTCCTTAGTTATTCCATTCAAGTACGACAATGCCAAACAATATGTACAAGGCTTGTCTGCTGTTAGAATTAATGGCAAAAATGGCTTTATTGACAAGTATGAAAAATGGTATGACAGTAAGGATGAGTTTATTCCTCTTTTTTCTGATTATGCTAAAAGTATGATTGAAGAACAGGTCAATACTTGGCAAAAGAAGGGTAAATATGAAAAGACGGCAGATTGGCAAAAACGGGTAAACGATTATACCCGTAAAGAGTTGATTTCTAAACTTACAAAATCAGCGGAGATCAGTTATATTCAGGAGAATGGAAAGAAAGTATCATTGATTCAAAGATTACAGGATTATGATGCGGACAACGAAGTGTTCTTAATAAAAGATGAAACATTTGGTGATCTTCTGGTTCCGGTTCCTATAGACAATGCTCCAAATTTTGAAAAGTCATTTTATAACCTGAAACGAGCTGTAACATATTTTATAAATAATGACAAACTTGATCTGGCTGAAATCATTTTTACTGATCAGTCTGGAAAAAAATTCAAGTATAGTAATGAAGCCTCATTGGACTTCTTTATCACCAATATAGATTATAAGTTTGCACCGATAGAGTTGGATTCAACTCAGATTATCCGATATGACAAATTTGGCTCTCAGAATATTCAATATGCCAATCTTACTACAGGTTCATCTGATGTAGATATGGATATACCTAAAACCAAAAAAATTAATAACAATACATTTGTTGTTATCATTGCAAATGAGGCTTATAAACACGAAGATAGGGTACCATTTGCTAAGGCAGACGGTGAAAGTTTCCAAAAGTATTGTATTCAGACATTGGGTATTCCTGAAGATCATATCAGTTTTTGTTCAGATGCTACTCTTAACGAGATGAGAATGGAGTTAAGCTGGTTAAGGGATGTGGGGGCTGCATATGGTCAGGAGGCAAAAATTTTGGTGTATTATTCAGGCCATGGTGTACCAAGTGAGGAATCGGGACAATCTTATCTGTTGCCTGTTGACGGATCAGCAAAAAATGTAGAAACTGGTTTTGAATTATCTAAATTATATCATCTGTTAGGTGAACTTCCTGTCAGCTCAGTTACTGTATTTTTGGATGCATGTTTCAGTGGTGAGAAAAGAGAGGGAGGCATGATGTTGGCTGCTAAAGGTGCTGTTGTCAGACATAAGGATCCCGTTACTCCTGTTAATGGTAAACTTGTAGTGTTTTCCGCATCACAAAATGATCAGACTGCACTTATTTACGATGAAAAATGTCATGGACTGTTCACATATTTTCTATTAAAGAAATTGCAAGAATCCAAAGGATCAGTAACACTTGGTGAGTTGGCAGATTATATTAAGAAGAATGTGAAACAAAAGTCAATTGTTACACATAAAAAATCGCAAGATCCTTCAGTCACCTATTCGCCATATATTGGAGAGAGTTGGAGTTCTATAAAATTACTATAATTATTTAACCATTTAATAATATTACTATGAATAAAATTATTTCTTTAATTCTGATTTGTTTAATGTCATTTACAAATCTTATTGCCCAACCTAAAAATTCTGATAATATTCTTTGGAAGACAGCCAAAAAAGAGGCAAAAAAAATGACATCTGAGGGATGGAAGGCAGATGGATCCATGCCTTTGGAAAATCTTCTTTTTAACCACTATAAAAAATTGAATGAAGCGGGCAATCAGGAACTAATAGGAAATGTAGTTGGCAACACATCTGTTCAGACCATTAACCAGGGACAGCAGTGGGCTCAATCAATGGCGTGTGTATCTTATGCTAAAACTGCCGGACAGACTGTTAAAGGTAGATTGATTCAGGAGGTAGGAGCTGGTGTTGCAGGTAGCCCTTCCGCAGATTCTTTTTATGAAGGGTATGAGAGTACAGTGGAAAAGGAGATACAAGGCGAAATTAAACGTAGTTTTTCAATATATAGAGAAAAAAGGGGAGGTGGAATCGATTATAGGGCGTATTATATAGTTAACGAGGAAGATGCCCATAAAGCCAGATTGCGTGCTATGCAAATGGCAATGGAAGAGTCTGAGTTTGCAAGACAAAATGCAGAAAAAATTTCGGAATTTGTAAGAAAAGGTTTCGAACAAAATAATTAGCTAGATATGTTTATGGAGAGTGGTTTTTGCTTTAGGCATAAATCACTCTTTTATTATTTATAAGTGTATGTTGAAATATATTATACTTGTCTATTTTTGCTTTTTGTCATTAGTTGTGTTTGGTCAAAAGGAAAAAATTGTTTCTCTAAATTCAGTACGAGGTGAATATTCTATTGTATTGGAATTATCAGATATTACAGGACGTGAGGCGATGCAATTGGCGCGAGAAAATGCCAAGAAAAATGCTTTGGAAAAGGTGTGCGGATCAAAGATTAATATCTGGGACCAAATGGAGGTTTCATCTGCCGGCGATGTTTTCAATAGCTTAAGCATTAATCAAATAGATGGCGAAATAATTGAATTTGATGTCATTGAGGACGGGAATGTAAAATCAGATATTAGAGAGTCTGAAACAATTTTTTATTGTATTGCAAATGTAAAGGTTAAGAGAGGAATTCCTGCAGATCCCGGATTTTATGTTAATATAGATGGCGTAAAGAGTATCTATTTTGACGGTGATATACTTTCATATAGAGTTAGTTCTAGTAAGGATTGCTATTTGAATTTATTTTTGTTTGAAGACGAGACAACCGGTTATCTGTTATATCCTAATGAGATTGATATCAATAATTTTATAAAAGGTAACAGTATATATAATTCTGAAGAAAACCAGACTAGTGAGATAGTATTTGTAAAGAATGCCAAGCTGTTAAAAGAGGTTAATAGAATAGTCTTTTTATTTACCAAGTCTGAAATGCCATT
>JAZNXX010000049.1:0-39909 GCA_045594125.1 Candidatus Egerieisoma sp. | reverse complement strand
AGTCAATTCCCATCTCCAAGGAGGAGAAGAGCTGTCTGTTCGATATTCTGTGCAAGGATGAGGCGGGTGACCAATATCTGATTGAGATGCAGAACGGCAAGGTGGGCAATATAAAGGAGAGAATTATCTACTACAGCTGCCGGTTGAATTTCACATTTGAAAGCAATCCAAAGCTGAGAAGAAACATCCAGCTCTACGACATTGATGATAGGGAGATCTTCTCCGACAAGCTGAATATCATAATTCTGCAACTCCCTTGTCTTAAAGCAGAAACGATTGGCCAGTACAACAGATATTGTGAATATTTCGTATATTTGTGGTTATATTCACATTTTTCCATTTTTATGATCAAGTGCAATAATATTAATAAGTCGTTTGGAAGTTTGCATATTCTTAAGGATATCTCCTTCTCGGCAGCTTCTGGTGAGGTTGTAAGTATTGTTGGTGCGAGTGGAGCAGGAAAGTCTACATTATTGCAGATTTTAGGAACTTTGATGACTCCGGATAGTGGCGCCGTTGAGATTGACGGAATCAATCCTTTTGAACTTTGTAGTAATGATTTGTCGGATTTTAGAAATAGGAAGATTGGTTTTGTCTTTCAGTTTCATCACCTTTTGCCTGAGTTTACGGCGATTGAGAATGTAATGATGCCTGCTTTGATTGCAAAATCTAAGAAGAGATCAAAATTTTCTGGAGCTAATTCTGTAAAAGAGTCTGATATGGATATTAGGGAGAGGGCAAAATCACTTTTGTGTGAGTTGGGTTTGGCTGACAGGATTGATCATAAGCCTTCCGAGTTGAGTGGTGGTGAGCAACAGAGGGTTGCTATTGCCCGAGCCTTGATTAACAGACCTGCTGTCCTTTTTGCAGATGAGCCATCGGGTAATCTTGATAGCAGAACTAAGGATGAGTTGCATAAGCTTTTTTTTGATTTACGTGATAGGTACGGACAAACAATTATTATTGTTACGCACGATAAGGATTTGGCTCAGATGAGTGATAGGGTCGTGGAGATGAGGGATGGTGTTTTTACATAATCTTATTCCTGAAATGCAGTGTTTGTGAGTTTTATATTGCTGCGTTTGTTCTATTAATAATGCAGTGTATATTGAATTTAATAGAGAAGGGCTTTATTTGTATAAGATGAGGAGATTGTAGCTGTATGTCACTATTCAGATTCAAGAAGTTTGTTGTGGAGCAGGGAAGATCTGCCATGAAGGTCAATACCGACGGAGTTCTGCTGGGTTCCTGGATGACAATTGCCGTAGATGGTCCAAATACTGTCAATGATGTTCGAGATGCAATTACTACTGCAGTTGATTCGGAAGCCGGTGCTGTGGCAGATGAAGTTCCAGATGCTGTGGCAGATGCAGTTTCAGATGCTGTGGCGAATGTTGCGGATGGTGTTGCAGCAGAGGGTTTGTCAACAGGTGTTGCAGCGTGGGGGGTGTCAACAGGTGTTGCGGTTGGAGATGAGTTCAATATGCTTGATGTGGGGACCGGTAGCGGAGTAATTGCGCTTATGGCGGCACAGAGGGCAGGTGATATCTTAAAGAAGAGAGCAGGGGAAGGGAAGAGTAGAAAATTTGTCGATATTATGGCAATTGATATTGATGAGGAGTCTCTTGCCGATGCTGTGTCAAATTTCCAGGTCTCACCGTGGGGAGGCGACTCAAAACGCCGTTCGGCACCTTTTGATTCGGCTAACACGACAGATACGGTAGAACAGGCGGAATCAACAGAACCAGCTTGGAGGGCTGCAATGACTGAAATTTCGGCATCGAAGTCAATGATTTCAGCTAACGACACCGGCGCTGTCGGGCCGTTGGATATTTGCAACAGTGTTGTAAAGTTGAGTGGCGCACTTATTTCTTTCCAGGAATTGGCGCAGAGAGAGCCAGATTTGCGTTTTGACTTGATTTTTTCCAATCCTCCCTTTTTTGTAAATTCATTGAAATCAGCTGATGAGAAGAAGTCTGCTGCACGTCATACCGACACTCTTTCTCAGGCAGATATAATAATGTGCGCAGGCAAATTGCTTAAGGAGAATGGCCGCTTGGCACTTATCCTGCCTGTTGCTGAGGCTGAGGAGTTTATTGCAAAGGTGCAATTCATTGAGATGCATTCTGTGGCAGGACAACCTTTACTTCATCTTTCAAGAGTCTGTAAGGTACATACGGTGGCCCGCAAAGAGCCAAAGCGTCTGATGCTGGAATTTATATATGGAAAGAGTGCCCCTGCCGGGGTTGAGTACTCTTCACTCGTTATTCAAGAAAATGGCGGATATACTAAGGAGTACCTTGCCCTTACCCGAGACTTCTATCTGTTTTGCTGACAGCTGCCCTCGCTTTTAAGGTCGGAGCAAAGTGGTTGGGCACCGAAATCGCGGTTGTAGCGCATCTAGCGGTCCCAACCCGGTGAAATTTTTGGGGGTTGGGAATTCAAATCGGCCCTGTAGAGCGTGTAAGGCACATTGGCGTGCCCAACCATCTTGCAGAAGCCTGTGAAAGTATGCCAAAGGCCAATATTTGCATTGTTGAGTGATTGGGATTCTTTCCGCTCTATCCATTATGAAAGATGTGCGGCCAGAATCGGAGCAATTTGTTAATCTATCTTGCGAATTAAGCTGTGAGACAACTTTCGAAACTCTCTTAGGAACAACCTATGCAGGCCCCAACGAAGTTCTCTGTGAAATAATCTGAAAAGGCTCTCTGTGAAGCGACCCAGCAAATCCGTCTGTGAAGAGTTTCTTGTGAAGGACTTCCAGCGAAGCCACCTGCGAAGGGTTTCCTGCGAGGAACTTCCAGCGAAGCCGCCGGTGGCTAAATCAGTGAAACAATTTATGAGGTCACCTTGTGAGGGTGCTTTTGCCCTCTCCTGTGCTTAGTTTATGCAGACGCTATTCTTTGCCTTTCTCTGTTTTTCCGGCGGGGTGCTGTTTGTCGCCGTGACGGAGCTGTTTGATGAGCATTCTGCGGAATTTTTCTTCAGTGAGGAAGACTTTTGCAGCTTTTTCTACAGGGAGAATCTCTAAGAATTTTGAGAAATATTGTTTTGGGAGTTCGGCCTCTTTTGAGAAGGAGTCGAGATATTCTTGGGCGTATCTCTTTATCTCCTGGTCGGAGGCATTGTTGTTGCAGCTCTCTTCAATCTTTTTGAATGCGGCCATTGTTGTTTTATGAGCCTTGCCTCTCTCTTCCCAAAATTCGTTGTAGAGGGGCCAGAATTTTTCGGCCTCTTTTGTTGTAAGTTTCAATTCTGAAGAGTAAAAGGCTATCTTCTGCAGCTGCAATTCTTCGTGTGACGGTCTATTGCCCTGATCTCCTTTTTCTGTTGCATATCCGTTGATTGATGATGCTGTCAAAAGGAGTGTAATTGATACCAATATAATTCTGTAGATGTTTTTCATATCTTTTCTTTTTCGCAGTTATTATATGTCAGTTTTTATATTCTTTTTAGGATCTCTATTCTGCTTATCTTATCTCTCTTTTTGATGGTTATTCTATTGATGCCAGTGTTATCAGTGAGATGTTTGAATCAATCAGGTAGTCTTCTATTTTGTCACTTTCGGTCCCATTTGTTTTATTAAAGCTGGTATCGTCTCTATTATATTCAGCGGCTCTCTCTTTGCCTGCTGCCATTCCTTCCACTTCATCTTGTGAGAGCAGATCAATAAGCTGGTAATTTGAACTGAGGCTCAGAATGATTTCACTCTCCTCTATATTCTCGTTTTCAGGCAGGTCGGCAGATAGTGAACTCTTATCGCCAATTTCAGTGCCGGTCATTCTCTCTGTGAGAAGCATTGCTCCTTTTCCCATTCCCAGAATGAGACCGAATGTGCAGGCTAAGGCTATTGTGGTCTTGAGTACAGATGCGAAGGAGCCTTCCCTGCCTTCTTCGGCGGTAATCTTTTTTTGAACCTCATCCTCTACTTTGGAGAAGTAATTTTTCGGAAGGGTGTATGGATTCTCCTTCAGATATTCTCTTGAGAGGATATCGCGGTTATGCTCTGGTTGCTCTCTGCTCTCCGTTTTTTTCACCTCCTCCACTTTTCCCACTATCTCCACTTTCTCCCTTTCCTCATTCTGGCCTATATGATCTATTTTCTCCATTTGCCTTTGTGATTTTATTGTTAGACTGCGTTTTGCCTAAAAAGATTAATTGCCCACTCTTTTGCCCACTCATTTTTTTATCTTTTGAAACCTTTTCGAAGATTATGTTTTAGATTATTCTGACAGGCCTCTCTTGAGGCTGTCTGAATTTCAACCGGATAGATTCAGTTTATTTTCCGGATTCATTCAAGTTCCTCTTCCAGGGCCTTTCTGATTTTATGGTAAGCGTGGTGATATGAGGCTTTGAGTGCGCCGACGGAGGTATCCATTATCTCCGAAATATCTTCGTATTTGAGCTCCTGAAAGTAGCGGAGGGAAAAGACAGCCCTCTGTTTGTCGGGGAGCTTGGCTATCTCTCTCAGCAGGGCAAGCTGCAACTTGTCGCCGTTGAAACTGCTGTCGGCCTGGAGCTTGTTCTCCAGTACCTTGCTGTAGTTTTCAAGCGACAAGAGACTCATCAGCCTCCTCTTTTTCAGGAAGGTGAGAGTCTCATTTGTAGCGATGCGGTATATCCAGGTGAAGAGTCTTGACTCCTCACGGAAATCTGGCAGGTTCAGCCATACCTTTACAAGGGTACCCTGCAAAAGATCATTGGCATCATCATGATCGCAGGTGAGCTTTCTGATGTGCCAATATAATCTTTCGCTGTATTTACGTACGATGAGATTGAAAGCATACTCCTGTTTGCCCTCTTCTCTGTAAATCTCAAGAATCTCCTTGTCGTTGATGTTGGTCATCTATCTTCTGGCAATAGCTTTTTTTGCAGCCTCAACAATATGGGCAGCATCAAGACCGTATGCCTTCATCAGTGCAGCCGGAGTTCCGCTTTGTCCGAATTTGTCGTCAATTGCCACAAACTCTACAGGGGCAGGTTTGTTGGCAGCCAATGTAGAGGCTATACTCTCACCCAAACCGCCTGCGACAAAGTGCTCCTCAGCACACACAACTGCACCAGTCTTTGCTGCTGATTCTAAGACTGCCTCAACATCCAAAGGTTTAATTGTATGGATATTTATCACTTCAGCCTTTATACCCTCCTGCTCCAAAGTCTCTGCTGCAAGAAGAGCCTCCCATACAAGGTGACCTGTTGCAAAGATGGTAACATCTGTACCTTCAACCAATTTGACAGCTTTGCCAATAACAAACTCCTGGTTCTCAGGGGTAAAGTTAGGAACAGACGGTCTGCCGAATCTCAAGTATACAGGACCGTGGTAGTTTCCAGCAGCTATAGTTGCAGCCTTGGTCTGGTTGTAGTCACAAGGGTTGATGACAACCATATTAGGAAGCATCTTCATCAATCCCAAATCTTCAAGAATCTGGTGTGTTGCACCATCCTCTCCCAATGTGATGCCGGCGTGTGATGCAGCAATCTTTACATTGGTCTCTGAGTATGCAACAGCCTGACGGATCTGATCGTAAACACGGCCTGTCACAAAAGCTGCAAATGAGCCTACAAAAGGAATCTTTCCGCTTATTGCCAAGCCTGCACCAACTCCAATCATATTTGCCTCAGCAATTCCAGCCTGATAGAATCTCTCAGGGAACTCTTTGGCAAATGCATCCATCTTGAGTGAGCCTGTAAGGTCGGCGCATAGAGCAACAACATTCTCATTCTGTTTGCCTAATTCAAATAAACCGGCACCAAAGCCCGATCTTGTATCTTTGTTGCCGGTGTTTGTAAATTTTTCCATATAGTTTTTTAAGTGTTTAGTCGTTAATAAATTGCTACATACAAACCTACGTTAAAGTAGAATGTCTGCCTGTTCTTCATATCGGTGTTGCCGAGTGTGGATTTGTTTGTACTCCAATTGTATCCGGCAGTAACATTTGCACCAAACGGAGATTCATATCCAAACGGGATAAGCATACCAATTTCGGGTGAGAGCAAAAAGCCCCAGGTGTTATGCCACTCTCCCAAATCCTGCACAACAATGTGCTGTCCGGAGCTGAGGGCACCAATTCCCAATCCTGCATAACCCTTGATGAAACTGTCGTTTGTAAAAAAGTATTTGGCCTGGAGCTTCAACGGAAATACCTGTGTGTATCTGTGTTGGGCTGCGTTGATAGCCATACTTTCGCTCGGTCTGTATACCTTTTGGCCGATATTCTCTTCAAAGTTGTTGTAGGAGAAGTCAACGCCTAAGGCAATTGTTGGTGTAACAAAATATGCCCAGCTGAAATTTGCTCCTTCAAAACTTGAATTGGAGATGAAATCACGCGTACTTCCTACAGGAACATTCACCTGATAGTTCAATGAGTAAATTTGTCTCATCTGGTCTCCGTAGGAGTAAGATTGTGCCTGAACTAATCCCGCACAACTTAATATTAATGCTGACAGTAAAATTAACTTCTTCATATTCTCAATGTATTAAATTATTTGGGAGGTAAAATTGTAAATACTTCATTGATGGCTGCAGAGATCTCTCCGTCGGTATGTTTGCCGTTAAGGATACTCCTTACTATGCCTTGCCATACAACAGGAACTTTCTCCTCCTTGACGCTCCTGACATCTGCCATCTCGATGATTACAGAGCCTGTTGTGTAGGACTCTACAACTGTCGGGATAGGGAACGGATAGTATGGATGCCAAGGATACCAAGGGTAGTCGAAGGTGTCCCACCACCAATCCCAGTCAGACCAGTAGCCCGGGTAGACAGTGGTATTTGTAGACTGGATATAACCCAAATCCACAAGGAGGTCGGGATTCTCTGAAGTTACCACCTGGGAGTAGCCCAATTTGTTGAGATTCTGTACAACCTGACTGTAGACCTTCATTGTCTGCTCATTTTGTACCCTCTTCTTTTTACCATTTATAACTACCGACATAGAATCTGCAATAGCAAAGGTCTTGAGCTGAGAAAAATCAGTTTCAGGCGATTTGTACGCAATGGTCAGAATCTGGTCGCGTGTCTCTTCAAGGCTGCCCGGTCCCCAACTGCAGGATGCAACCCATACGCTTAGAAAAGCGAGTAGTGCTAATTTAACGATTTTCATAATTTTCAAAACTTTTAAATTAATTGCATAATAAACAGACGACCTTGACTCTTGTTCAGAATTGCCGGTAATATTAATTTAATCAAATATATTGAGAATTGATAATCTTACCTGTTTAATGGATAATCTTATCTGTTAATAGTCACCCAATGTCTCCTCAAGTTGGGCAAGAGCCTTCTCTGCCTCTTGTGGTTTAGGGGCCTTTCCGTGCCAAGCGCAGGTGCCCTCCATAAAGTCAACACCTTTACCCATACAGCTCTTCATTAGGATCATTACAGGCTTCTCCTCTGCTGCAAGTGTAGCCTTTGCCTCCTTGAATGAGTTGAGAATTGACTCCATATCGTGACCGTCGGCAACAATTACATTCCATCCGAATGATCTCCATTTTGACTGGAGGTCTCCAAGGCTCAATACAGATTCAACTGTTCCGTCAATCTGCTGTCCGTTCCAGTCTGTGATGGCAATGAGGTTGTTAACCTTGTGGTGTGCGCCAAAGGCTGCAGCCTCCCATACCTGTCCCTCTTCACTTTCGCCGTCGCCCATAAGCACATAAACATAGTTAGGGTCATTGCATAGTTTTTTTGCCAATGCGGCACCAATAGCTACCGAGAGCCCCTGTCCAAGTGAGCCGGATGCGGCATATACTCCAGGCAATCCAGCCTCTACTGAAGGGTGTCCCTGAAGTCTGCTTCCATACTCTCTGAATGTTGCAAGCTCTTTTACCGGAAAATAACCTGAACGGGCCAAAACACTGTAGAAAACAGGAGAGATGTGGCCTGCCGACAAGAAGAAGATGTCGTTTCCTTTGCCATCCCTGCTCCAGTTTGCAGGAGAGTGTTTGAGTTCACTGAAAAATAGCGCTGTCATAATGTCGGCGCTACTCAAGCTTCCGCCCGGATGGCCGCTCTGAGCGGCTGTTACCATTCTAATAATATCTCTTCTAACCTGAGAAGCTATACTATTAAGTTCTTGAATTGTTGGCATATATTTAAAAGTGTAAAATTTTAACTGTTTCTTTAGCAAAATTAGCTTTATTTTATAGAAAAAACAAAAATAGATATATTTGCACACTTTTCGGAGATTATTGCTAATTTTGACAGAGATTCACTTTTTTTTGATATGAAGAACATTCGCAACTTTTGTATTATAGCCCATATCGACCACGGAAAGAGTACCTTGGCAGACCGTCTGCTTGAGGCTACAAATACCCTTACCGAGAGGGAGATGGAGAGTCAGGTCCTTGACTCTATGGATTTGGAGAAGGAGAAGGGCATTACCATTAAGAGCCACGCAATACAGATGGAGTATAAGCGCAATGGGGAGAAGTATACACTCAACCTCATTGACACCCCGGGTCACGTGGACTTTTCTTATGAGGTTTCGAGGGCAATCGCCTCTTGTGAGGGGGCGCTTCTGGTTGTGGATGCAACACAAGGTATTCAGGCGCAGACAATTTCAAATCTTTATCTGGCTTTGGACCAGAATCTTGAGATAATACCTGTCCTCAATAAGATTGATATGGATTCGGCAATGGTTGATGTGGTTAAGGATCAGGTGGTTGATCTTCTTGGATGTGATGAGGAGGATATCCTTCTTGCAAGTGGAAAGACCGGCGCCGGAGTTGCTGAGATTCTTGAGGCAATTGTTGACAGGGTTCCTGCCCCTAAGGGTGACAGCGATGCTCCACTTCAGGCTCTTATCTTTGACTCAGTATTCAACTCTTTCAGGGGAATTATTGCCTACTTCAAGGTTGTCAACGGCTCAATCAAAAAGGGTGACAAGGTGAAGTTTTTCAATACCGGCAAGGAGTATGTTGCTGATGAGGTAGGTGTCTTGAGGATGAAGCTCTCTCCCAAGGATGAGATCAAGACAGGTGATGTGGGTTACATCATCTCGGGAATAAAGAGTGCCGTTGAGGTAAAGGTGGGTGATACAATTACCCGATGTGATTCTCCTTGCGAAAGCGCCATCGCCGGATTTGAGGAGGTAAAGCCGATGGTTTTTGCCGGTGTATACCCTGTTGAAACAGATGAGTATGAGGATTTGCGTGCCTCTCTTGAGAAACTGCAGTTGAATGATGCCTCCCTCGTCTTTGACCCTGAGTCATCTTTGGCCCTCGGTTTCGGATTCCGTTGCGGATTCCTCGGACTTCTCCATCTTGAGATTGTTCAGGAGAGGTTGTTCAGGGAGTTTGATATGGATTGTATAACCACTGTGCCAAACGTTTCATATAAAGTCTACACAACACAGGGTGAGGTTCTGGATGTCCATAATCCGAGCGGTTTGCCTGCACCAACGCTTATCGATAAGATTGAGGAGCCATATATCAGGGCTCAGATCATCTCAAAGAGCGAGTTCTTTGGCCCTATTATGAAGTTGTGTCTCGACAAGAGGGGTACACTTGTAAGCCAGCACTTCCTTACCAGCGAGAGGGTAGAGCTCAATTTTGATATTCCGTTGGCGGAGATTGTATTTGATTTTTATGATAAGCTCAAGTCAATTTCAAAGGGTTATGCCTCTTTCGACTACCACGTTACCGACTACAGGGATTCAGCCCTTGTAAAACTCGATATACTGTTGAATGGAGAGCAGGTTGATGCGCTCTCAAGCCTTATCCACAGGGATCACGCCTACGACTTTGGCCGCAAGATGTGTGAGAAGCTCAAGGAGCTGATACCGCGTCAGCAGTTTGATATAGCTATCCAGGCGGCAATAGGAGCCAAGATTATTGCCCGCGAGACAGTAAAGGCTGTAAGAAAAGATGTTACAGCCAAGTGTTACGGAGGTGATATTTCACGTAAGAGAAAACTTCTTGAGAAACAGAAGAAAGGAAAGAGAAGAATGCGTCAGGTAGGAAATGTTGAGGTGCCGCAGAGTGCATTTATGGCGGTTCTCAAGCTTGATTAGTCTCCTTTCGGGTATAAAAATAGTGCGGCTCAATTTTGGGCCGCACTTTTTTGTATACTCTCTCCAGTCCTGTACTTCTGTACTTCTATACTCATATACTCATAAAAGGATATATCATCTACAGACTCTTTTTGGAGTAGATTGCCTCCCACCAGGTAGGGTCATCCTGGAGCCATTTGGCAAACCAGGCAAAGATGGTATTCTGCCACATCAGGCGCTTGTTGTAGTCGAGAATGTGGTGATCCTGATCTTTTACCAGTACCATTGCAGTCTCCTTGCCAAGAAGCTTGAGTGCTGTGTACATCTGGATACTCTCGCCGACAGGTACATTTACATCTGCATCGCCGTGGAGGAAGAGGATAGGGGTATTAATCTTTTCTGCATTGAAGAGCGGACTCTGGTTTACGTAGAGATCCTTATGGCTCCAAGGGTAGCTTTTTGCCATTGACACCTCACTGTATGAGTAGCCCCAATAGCCTTCGCCCCAGTAGCTTGTGTGGTCACTGATGCCGGCGTGGGAGATGGCTGCTGCAAATATATCTGTTCTGGTCTGGAGGTATTGTGTCATAAAGCCTCCGTATGATGCGCCGATGCAGCCGATCTTCTTCTCATCAACAAATGGATGACTCTTGCAGAACTCCTTTGTTCCCTCTATGATATCTTCGGCAGGACCCTCTCCTGCAGTATTCACGTGACGGGCGGAGAACTCCTGACCAAAGCCGGTCGCACCACTTGGGTTGATTACATATACTATGTAGCCAAGTGCTGCATAGGCGTGGTGAGGGTAGCGGCTCTCAAAGTTGCGGCTTGTAGGGCTGCAACCTCCGTAATAGTTGACAATGAGCGGATATTTTTTGTTCTTGTCGAAATGGGGCGGAAGATAGTAGCGGCCGTTTATGGTGTCGCCTTTGGAGTTGGTGAACTCCCATCCGATACACTCACCGAGTTCTATATCTTTGAGGATCCCGGCGCTCAAATCTTCAAATAGCAGGCTCTTGCCGCGCTTGAGGTCAACAATGTAGGCCTTGTCGGAGTTGGATGCTCCTTGCCCGTAGTAGGCCATAACTGGTGCTGTTGAGGCAATTGTTATGTTGTTTACCAGCTCCTCTGCTGCCTCTTCCTGCGAAATGCCCATTGTTTGCGGGTCGAGTGTATATAGCGATATAAGATCTCTGTTCTCGGCTGTAAAATAGATTTTGTTGTTGAATTTGCTCCATACAGCACTCTGTACCGACGGGTTGAACTCTTTTGTTGCAGCTGTTGTTGTCTTGCTCTGGAGGTCGATGATATAGAGCTGGTTGTCATACATATTGGGAATCTGTCCCTCTTTTACATTGAGACCAATCCCTCCGAGTGCCTCTGGTGAACCTGTTACGAGCACTTTTGAAGCGTCGGGTGAGAAGAGTGCTCCAGATATAAATCCGTCATTCTCAATGATAATTTCGGCCTGGAGAGTTGCAAGGTTGAGTTTGTAGAGGTTGCGGAGTGTGGTAGGGCGCTCTGTAAGACGGCTGCAGCTTGTCATTACAAGCAGCTCTTTGCCGTCGGCTGAGATATCTGTTGACCAGGTGTTGTTGTAGCCGAATGTGAGCTGCTGCATATATCCGCTCTTAAGATCATATTTTGCAAGATATGAGCGGTTTCTCCAGCCGGGTTGCCTGTCGTCCGGCTCAATCACCTCATAAATCTCCTTCTTCTCTGCCGGGCCCTCCTGTGTCATTGTGTAGATTAGAAAATCCTCTGTTGGAGAGATCTCAAAATATCCGTCGGGTATATTTGTTGCAATTATCTCCTCTTTTCCGGTTGCAGGGTCAACAGTAATGAGTTCACGCCCCTCAATGCCTTTGGCTGTATAGTAATATTTGTTGGATGTAGGCATCCATCTTATCCCCTTTGGGGTATTTGCGACCACTCTTCCGCTACTAACCTCAGTAATCTTGCTGCTTCTTGTGCTCTCGCCTCCGGGAAGAGTTGTGCTGTATCCTATAATGAGATATTTTCCATCTGGAGAGAGTGATATTGAATTGAAACGGCTGCCGTGGATAACCTCTTTTATTGTGTAGGATTTGAGGTTATCCTCCCGTAGGGTTATCAATTCAGGTTTGTCGCATTCAATCTTTATCTGTGGCTCCTCAGACTCCTCTTCTGCAAAATATTTTATCACGACAGAGTGTGTTGCCGGCTCCAGTGTTGCTTTTCCGTCTGTCAGTTTTGTTCCGTCGAGGTAGATGTGGAAACTCTTTACCCCTTCAACCTTAATTGCAGCTTTAGTGTATCTGCTGTTTGTAAAGTCAAATCCGGCGAGGTAGATGCTTTTGCCGCCAAGGTATTCAATTTCAGAAATTTCTCTGTAACCAGCCTTGTCGAGCAGTTTGAACGAGAGTGCCTTGTCGAGACTCGCCTCTGCATTGTAGGCTTTGGAATTTACATCCACATCATTAACCTGGAAGGGTTGCTGTACAGGAAACGGTCCTGCGTGTTTGATTCTTGTTATCTCCATTGTTTGGGCATTGGTAAAAATGGCGCTTGTAAGTAGTGCTGCTGCCAGTAAAAATCGTTTCATCTATATTATTTTTAATTTTTCTCAATTTGACCGCCTGATGCAATCTTGTGTAGCATTCCGGAAAAGCCGGTGAAGTTTTTGGTGCTGTTCCACCTCTCCTCCCACGCTTTGCGCGCTGCGATAGAGCTGTTGGTTTTGGATTTTTTCATTATCCACTCCTTTATGGCGGTGGCTATAATCTCTCCGTTTACCTCTTTTGGAAGGAGTTTTCCATACTCTTCCCCTGCTATAATCTCTCCAACTCCTCCAACATCCGTTGCAATTACCGGTATTCCGTATGAGAGTGCCTCCATTATTGATACAGGAATGCCCTCTGAACGGCTCACCTGCAGAAAGAGGTCGATGTAGTGGCTCTGGTAGTAGTCAAGGACCTGGTTATGGGTAATGGCTCCAGGAAAGCGGTAGATAATGGGATTTGGTGCCGTTTGCCCCTCCTCGTTCAGATTATGGCCTCCCGTTGCGCTGTCTCCCGTTGGGGCCCCTTTTGCCTGGTTGCCTCTGCCGCTGTTCTCAATTACAAGCTGCTTTATTGGCTGGAGGAGCGGACCGTCGCCAATATGGGTCCAGGTGAGGTGTGATACTCCATTATCTTTAAGAAATTGTGAGAGCTCTGCATCATTTTCGAGGTAGAGCATTGCTACAGCTATGAGTTCCACCCTCTTGAGCTCAATTACATTAGAGCAACTCACAATATTGAATGCGTTCACTCCATTTATCTCAATTCCATCTCCTGTTTCACCACTCTCAGACTCATCTTCCAGTCCAATTCTTTCAGCTGTTGCTGTGGGGTGGGTGATGTCGTTATATGGAAAGAGATTCGGACAATCCCGGTTGTGGTCAAAACTTCCGAGATGCGATACAATTATATTAGCCGGCTGGTTCCGGTAGTTGGTTCTTATATATTCAGCCCCGTTTTCTGAGATTGTTACAGCATAGTCGGCTGCTTTGTAGAGCATCTCACGGAATGGTAGAAACCCTTTGGCCTCTTCATAGAGGTCAGACCCGTGGAGACGGATGACAAACGGCGGAACGGGCTCCATTTTCCTGCCTGGCTCTCTCTTTGAAGCTCTCATTTTGGCGATGGCTCCCTTAATGAAGGGTATGGCAAGTGCAGATTTGTCGCCCCAGTAAAAATATGGGAGGCATCCATTGTCGGAGATTTCGTGACATATCTCTTTCATTGCCCTCCTGTTGCTGAGAATGGCCCTCAGAATGAGAAGGTAATTCATAAAGAGGTAGAATTTCAGCCCTGAATTCCACACCTTTCTACTTATAAACTCCTCTATTGCAAACTTTATTGGAGTAAAATTGAAGAGCCCTCTGAAGAGCAGGCTCCATTTTGCCTTGTGGTCGAATGGTAGCAGGGATTCCTCTACAATAACCCTCCCCGACAGGTCAATCTCACTCTCCTTGTAGAGAACCTTTGTAAAGTCACGGCAGATATTCCCATTTTTTTGGATGTAGAGCGGTCTGATGATTATCTTTCCAAAATGTTGGGCAAGGAACGGTATCTCGGTATGGAGAAAACTCTCCCCGCTGCCATAGGGATATGTGTTGGTAAAGAGAATTATATTTTTCTTCTGCTCCATCTGATGTTGTCTTGTTTGGGTTGTAAATATAATAAAAAATGCCGGCTCGTTGAAGCCGGCACTCTTTATTGTTTGAATTTACAGCAGTTGGTTAGTTAACTTTTGCAAACTCGATATCGTTGGCAGCACGTTTTGCAAGTTTCTCTGATTTGCTTGCAGCCTCGATCTCTTTCTTAGCTGTAGCAACATCACCTTTGCGTGCAGCGATGATAGCACGTTTGTAAGCCTGGCAAGGGCAGTTGCCTTTTAGAAGCTCAGCAGCTTTTGCCTCCTGATTTGTCAAGATGTATGCAAGAGCCTCGTTGCAAGTGTTTGAACCTGCAAGAGCGTCAGCAGCAGCTTTGTAGTTTCCGTTAAGGATATCAAGAGCAGCCTGGTTGTATTTAGCCTCTTTCAAGCTTGATTTTGCGAAGTTTGCAGCAGCAGCTTTGCAATCTTTCTCCTGCATAGCTACAACACCCATATTGTTGTAGTAGCTTGCTGATTTCTCAGACATTTTGTTAAGAGCTGCTTTAGCCTCAGCTGTTTTACCCTCCTGCAATTTAATTGCAGCGAAGTTGTTGTATGCGCGGCTGCTGTTGAATTTAGCTGCAGCTTTCTCATAAAGGGCAAGTTTGGCCTTGTTCTCTTTAACAAGAGTAGCTGCGTAAAGAAGTGCCTCCTCGTCAAGCTCATCCATATCGTTGTTGATCAACTGAAGAAGCTCCTCATCTGTCCAGTTCTGGTACTCGATGTTTGCAATGAATCTTGCACGGCGCAACTCAGGAAGAACTTTGTCAGCCAAGATAGTGTATACATTGGACATATTCTTGATCTCTCTCTCTCTTACGTTAGGGTCAGAGTACATAGAAAGAACGCGAAGAATAAGCTCTTTGTCCTCGATGTTTGAGTTAGATACCAACTCCTGGAAGCCTTCCCAGTCCTCACCTACAGTCTTAACGTTAAGCGGAGCGTTAACTTTAGCCTTTTTGTTGATGGTTCTGTTGAATGCTTTCTCAGCAGATTTACTTCTCTTGTCTGATAGAGTATTGTTCAAATCCTCTTTTCCGTCTGGAGAGGCGTAAGCGATGATGTCATTTGATTTAAGAGTTCTTCTCTCATCTTTCTGAACATCCAAAAGGAACTGTTGGAATGCTTTGATATCCTCAGATTTCAACTGGTTGTTTCTTACATCATATTTGTTGATAAGGTAAAGGATCTGAGCCTCTTTAGTCTCGGCAATAACCTTCTGGTATTTGTCAGCCTCGAATGAAGGCATACCTTTGGTGTCAACCAACATATAGGTAGTATTTGTACCGTCAGCAATTTTGAATGGCTCAGGATATACGAAGCTCTTTGCTCTGTTTTTGTTGTAAACAGTAGCTCTTAGCTCAAGAACAGCCTTCTCAACACCCTCTACATAGTCAAATGTAACAGGAGTAGTGATGGTAGCGCCATTCTCGTATGAAACAACCTGGTTGTTCTCAAGAATGCTCTCGCCCTGAAGGGTCAAAACCGGACCTGCAATCTCACCACCCTGGTAAACCAATACAGGAGTTACCTCAAGGATAGCTTTTTTAGCAAAATATTTTGCAGGGAATTTAACAGTGTAGTTTGCACTGATTTTGCCTGCAACAGCCTCAAGAATCTGTGGGTTACACTCAACTGTAACCTCGCTTGCCATCTTTGCCATCTTTTTAGGGTTAGCACAAGCTGCAACCAACAATGCCAAAAGGGCAAAGCTTAAAAGTTTTAATGAATTCCTTTTCATCATGATACTATAATTTGTTGTTTATTTAAATTAGTTCCTTTTCAGAATGCCTTTAGAAGGCAGTCTACTTATATTCTGCAAAAATAGTGAAAAATGGGAAAAAATAAAATAATAAGTCAAAATGATGGCCAATAATGGAAAGAATTTCCATTTTCCCTTTGGAAGGCCATTACAATAGTGTTAATGTAGGGATTTTATAGGAGCTCTATACTGTTTATGGCCTCCAGATCCTGAGGTGTGTCAACTGCAAATGTTTCGTGATCTGTAAGGGCAACCCTTATCTTCAATCCGTTTTCAAGCCATCTCAACTGTTCAAGTTTTTCACATTTCTCAAGGAAACTCTGCTCCATTTTGCAGATTTTTTCAAGAATGTGGCTGCGGTAACCGTAGAGGCCGATATGGCGGTAGAGGGTGTTGCCCTCAATGAATTTTTCATCAATCTCCTTGTCTCGTGGAAAGGGTATTGCGGCGCGGCTGAAGTAGAGGGCATCCCAGTTTGCATCAACAATTACCTTAGGTGCGTTGGGGTTGAGAAACTCCTCTTTATCTTTCACTCTCTTGACAAGTGTGGCAATCTCTACAGATTCATCCTTGAAACACTCACCGAGGAGTTTGAGCTGATCGGGCTGGATGTATGGCTCGTCACCCTGGACATTTACCACTATATCAAATTTTTTTCCGCTTTTTTGGGAATAGTTTGCCAGAGCCTCCTGACAGCGGTCGGTGCCGCTGTTGTGTGAAGATGAGGTCATGACAACCTCTCCTCCAAACGCCGTAACTGCATCGTAAATACGCTGGTCGTCTGTTGCAACGCATACATTTTCAAAGGCTTTTGACGCCTGGATGTAAACCCGTTGAATCATAGGGATGCCCTTTACAAGGGCGAGCGGCTTGCCCGGGAAACGGGTAGAGGCATATCTGGCTGGAATGATTGCAAGTATATTCATAATTCTGAAAAAGTTATCTATTCGCAGAACAAAAATAGGTAAAAATGAGTTATCCGATAAATTTTTTTAACTTTGCGTGTTATGGAATTACAGAGCATAAAACAGAGATACGATATTATAGGTGATGACCCTGGTCTTAACAGGGCTCTGGATATTGCTGTGCAGGTTGCCTGGACAGATCTGTCGGTTCTGGTTACAGGAGAGAGTGGAGTAGGTAAAGAGGCTATCCCCCAGATAATTCACCAGAACAGTCCGCGCAAGCACGGGGTCTATATTGCTGTCAACTGTGGCGCAATTCCGGAGGGTACAATAGATTCAGAGCTGTTTGGCCACGAAAAGGGTTCATTTACCGGTGCCAATGAGATGAGGAAGGGCTATTTTGAGGTTGCCAATGGTGGCACAATCTTCCTTGATGAGGTTGCAGAGCTGCCCCTTTCAACGCAGGTGAGGCTTTTGAGGATACTGCAGTCGGGCGAGTTCTACAAGGTTGGCTCATCAAAGGTCCAGAAGACAAATGTGAGGGTTGTTGCCGCTACAAATGTCAATCTTATAAATGCCATACAGAGAGGAAAATTCAGGGAAGATCTCTACTACCGTCTCAATACAGTGCCAATCACAATCCCGGCACTGCGCGAGAGAAAGGGTGATATATATCTGCTTTTCAGGAAATTTGCGCTTGATTTTGCCGACAAATACAAGATGCCGACGGTAAAGTTGACACGTGATGCCCAGCTGTTGCTGCAATCCTACAGATGGCCTGGAAATATCCGTCAGCTCAAGAATGTTGCCGAACAGATGTCGGTACTTGAGAGTGAGAGGCTGATTGAGGTTGATGTGCTTCAGAAATATCTGCCTGCCGATAATCCCGACAATCTTCCTGTATTGAATAGCGGCAGCCGTCAGCAGGATTTCATCTCCGATAGGGATATACTCTACAAGATGATTTTCCAGCTTAAGCAGGAGGTTGCCCAGCTGAAGAACCAGGTGGAGAAGATGGGCGAAGGGTGTATTACTCCAGTTATGGAGAGTGCTGTTGCCCAGGCAATTTCACAAAATATTCAGGCGTCGGCAGTGGAGGCATTGACCCCGTCAATCTCCTCAACTATTGTTCCGGTGAAGAGTGTGGCTGAGAGGGAGGATATTCAGGAGGCTGATTATATGGCAGTAGATAAGGAGTTTGAGGAGTTGAAGGAGCAACAGGATGAACACTTCTCCATTCCTACAGCAAATGCCGATATGATAAGGAAGTGTCTGGAGAAGCATAACGGGAGGCGAAAGGATGCAGCTGCAGAGCTCGGAATCTCTGAGAGGACCCTTTACCGTAAGATAAAGGAGCTGAATCTCAATGCAAATGGAAAATCAAAGAGCGGAAACAAATAGGAACTATATGCAGAAGAAATTGATAATTATAAGAGTATTGTTGCTTGTGTTTGCACTCGCACCATTTTTGGGAGCTTGTGGAATATATTCATTTACAGGTACCTCCATTGCACCGGATGTGACCTCAATCTCCATCTATACAATAGAGAACAAGGCGATGAAGATCAATCCGTCGCTAAGCAACAATCTGACCAATGCGCTGCAGGACAAATTCCGCCGCCTTACCAAACTTGAGATGATGCCGGAGGGGGGAGACCTTGAGATTTCGGGCATCATTACCAATTATGATGTAACGCCTACTGCTATTACCTCCAATGAGGTTGCATCCCAGAACAGGCTTACCATAACTGTAAAGATTACCTTTACAAACAACAAGTATGAGAAGGAGAGCTTTACCGACAAATCTTTTGCGGCATATCAGGATTATGATTCAAATATGACACTTGATGCGGTTGAGGCCTCATTGTGTGACGATATAATTGAGATTCTTGTTGAGGATATATTCAATGCAACTGTAGCAAATTGGTAATATGTTGGAGCTGAGGGGAAATATTGATTTGAAGAGTCTCGAAATTGCAGATCTTGAAAGGGTGGTGACTGAGTATCCCTGGTATGGCTATGCCAGAAAGGTTCTCTTTGACAAACTTGCCGACAGCGGCACGGAACATCTTGAGACTCATCTCAAGAAGTGCTCACTCTTTTTGCCATCGCTCAAGGAGATTTATTATGCGGTTCAGAAAAAGAGGTGTGCGAAACACTCTTCAATAATCAATTTTGATGAGATAAACGGTGATTTTGATGATGTGGTCTTCTTTGGAAGCGGAGAGTCAGACCAGAGTATCACAGGTGTTGGGCAGAAGGGGGCAGAGGAGAAGGTCCAGACAAAATATGTGGTTTTGGGCGGAGATTATTTTACCCGTCAGGATTTTGAGGAACTTGACAGGCTTGAACCGCTGAAGTTGGGAAGGATTGGTGTTGCCGGTGATGAGCCCGAGACGGATATTTTTGATAATGAGAGTGTTGTTAATAAAGCCCATTTGGATGAACCGAATGATTTCTGCACAGAAACTTTGGCAAGAATTTATGCGGAACAGGGTTATTATGAGGAGGCTATGAAAGTTTATGCAAAACTAATTTTGTTATATCCGGAAAAAAACACTTACTTTGCAAATCTTGTAAATAAGCTAAAGGAAAAAAATAATTAATTAAAGATATGTACACCGTAATTGCTATTATTATTGTTATTGCAAGCATACTTTTGACTTTGGTTGTGCTTGTACAGAATTCAAAAGGTGGCGGATTGGCTGCCAACTTTGCTGCGGGAAACCAGACATTTGGTGTAAGACAGACAGCAGACTTCCTTGAGAAGGCAACCTGGACTCTTGCAATCGTTATCATTGTGCTTTGCGTTTTGGCAACTGCCTTTGTTTCATCAAGAGTTTCAGAAGTAAATAGTACCTTGATTCAGCAGATTGAGAATACTGCTCCTGCAGCTCAACCTCAATTCCCTGTAGATGCAGTTCCTGCAGCTGAAGAGGCTGCTCCTGCTCAGGAGGCTACACCTGCCAACTAAACAGAGTTAAAACTTACTTGACCTGACAACCGGAAGAGTAAGTTTTTTTATAAAATTACTACTATGTATTGCAAGGTACTGAAAAATATTTATATATTTGCATAACAAAACAAAACCTGAGTAATATGAAACAGATTGTCAATGTAGGAATAGGAGGAAGGAGCTTCGTCTTGGAGAACGGGGCCTATAACAAGTTGGATCTCTATCTCAAGAGATTCAGGAGCAGCGCAGCTATGGGGTATCAGACAAATGAGGTGATGGATGATCTGGAGGGACGGATTGCTGAACTCTTTATGGAGGGACTCTCTGCATCTTCTAAGGATGTGGTGGATCTGGAGATGGTAAATGGGGTTATTGCCCAATTGGGAATGCCGGATGGCGAGCCTTTTAGGGAGGAGCCCGGATGTGGAGGAGACGGCGGGCCGTGGCCGCAGATGGGGAGAGCTGCAAAGAAGCTCTACCGAAAGATGGAGGGAAAAGGTATAGGTGGAGTTTGTGGAGGATTGGCTCTCTATCTCGATATAGATATCCTGCTTGTAAGACTGCTTTTCATTATAGGATTTCTCTTTGGCTCGGCAACCTTCTGGGTCTACGTTGTAATCTGGATTGTTGCTCCGGCGGCAAATACACCTCTTCAGAAGTGTGAGATGTATGGAGTCCCGCCAACAGCAGAGAATTTGAATAAATTTAACAATTAAAATTACTGCTATGGAGACAAATCTTGACAATATAAAATCACAAATGCGAAAGGGTGTGCTTGAATATTGCATCCTTACGATATTGCGTAGGGGAGATGCCTATGCGTCATCTTTGATTTCTGAACTGAAAGAGGCCAGAATGATAGTTGTTGAGGGTACTTTATATCCTCTTTTGACCCGACAGAAGAATCAGGGACTTTTGAGTTACAGATGGGAAGAGAGTACTCAGGGGCCTCCCCGTAAATATTACTCCATTACCGAAAAGGGTAGAGAGGTGCTGGCGGAGATGGATATCGCCTGGGGAGAGGTGGTTGATTCAATAGAGTATTTGAAAAACAAACAGGTAAGCTTATGAAAGATGTGGTAAAAGTTAGTATTTCAGGCTTCTCTTTCACATTGGATGTAGAGTCGTATAGGATTCTGTCGGATTATTTGGGTGAGTTGAATAACCATTATAAGGATGAGAAGTATGGTGTGGAGATAGTTTCAGATATAGAGGAGAGGGTTGCAGAGTTGCTGATGGAGAGGGGCGCAAAGGAGAGGGTTGTCTCTGTGGAGGATGTGGAGCAGATTATTGCGATTCTTGGCCATCCGTCTGAGATTGATGGCAATACATCTCCCAACGGGGGTATCCCAAATGGCGGGGCGGAGAACAGCGGGCTGTCAGGTGCAAGACGGAAGAGACTCTTCAGGGATGTTGAGAGCAAACTGATATCGGGAGTATGCAGCGGATTGGCCCACTATTTCAATATTGATGTGGCTCTGGTGCGGATTATCTTTCTTCTGTTATTGCTCTTTTCACCTTTGGAGTGGCTGGCAGACAAGCTGGATCTTCTCCACAAGACCGGGGGACCTTCGGGCTTTGTCTTTCTCCTATATATAATATTGTGGATTGCTATACCTGCTGCCCGCAGTGTTGAGCAGAGATGTGCAATGAGGGGAGTAGGTGCCGGCGTTGATGATATAGCAGGAAGGGTGAAGAACGGAGAGAGGAGAGAGCGGGGTTATTATGGTTCAACGGCGCATCGGGTGACTGAGTTTATAGGCTCTGCAATCAGGATTGGAGTTGGAGTTATCCTTTTGGGTGGAGGCCTGTCGGGACTTCTTGTTGGAATGTTGATATTTCTTGGAATTGATATAGCTGCCGATTTTTATCTTGCTGATTTTATGATAAACTTCAGTGATGAACTTGCAGGCAATTTCTGGCTGAAACTTGGAGCGGCAATGAGCTGTTCACTCCCATTTATCGGTATGATTTATGGTGGTATTCTCCTGCTCTTCAACCTCAAGTCGCCAAACTGGCATCCGGGGCTTGTGATACTCCTTTTGTGGCTTGTCTCGCTCTTTGTCACAATTATCTACAGCATCTCTCTGGTCAATCCGTTGGAAGAGGCTTTTAATGAGCGGGATGTGATAATCAGAAATTTTGCGGAAGAGTATGATACCATCTATGTAGAACTTGAAAATTATGCCGGACTGGAGTTGGAGGATATAAGCAGATATGTGGAGAGGGATAGCGCGACAATGAAGTTGGAACTTAGAGGAGAGAATGAGTATGGGGAGAGGAGATTTGTGAAATATCCTGTCGTAAAGATAAGGCGGATTGGAGCGGATGGTTCCCAGGTTGAGACCGGCAATATCGAGTGTCGTTTCAATACATTCAATTTTGGGACATACTCAATATCCGGGTGTACCATCGATGATATATATCGGCAGGAGGATTCGCTCATAAGGGTCTATCCGAAAGTCTGTTTTACCAGGCGTGGGGCGGAGAGAATAAGGGATACCATTCTGTTGAATTTGGAAGAGGGCGTTTCTGTCAAATTTCTGGAGTAAAGTTAAAGCAAGGTTTTTGTAGTAAAATAATAGCATATTATGGAGATATTTTTGGAGGCTTTGGCAATTGTATTGGGTGTGGTTGGCCTGCTTGGATGTGTGTTGCCTGTAATTCCGGGTCCGCCGCTGAGCTATCTGGGTCTTGTCATTATCTATTTTTGTCTGGATGGGGGAGATGTGGCTGTGGATGGCGGAATGAGCTCGAATTTTATGTTGCTCTGGCTTGCTGTAACCATAGTGGTTACAATTCTTGATTATATTGTGCCGCTCTTTTTTACAAAGGTGACGGGTGGTTCAAAGGTGGCTGTAAGGGCATCTGTGGCTGGAATGCTGGTGGGTATGATCTTCTTCCCGCCGCTCGGAATAATTGCAGGTCCTTTTATAGGTGCTCTGTTGGGTGAGCTGCTCATTGAGGGCAAGGGACTTGGCGCCTCGTTCCTCTCGGCTTTGGGCTCATTTATAGGATTCATCTTTGGAACCGGACTCAAATTGGCGGCAAGCGGAATGATGATCTACTATATCATTCTCTATATATAGTAAATTGTATATCTGAAATATATGAAGAGGGTAACCCTAAAGATTGGATCACAACCTTTTGGATTACCCTCATATATTTGTATAGCCGGGATGCGTGTAGAGATTATTTGATTACTCCAAGCTCCTTGCCAATCTTCGTGAATGCGGCAATTGCCTTGTCGAGGTGCTCTGTCTCGTGGCCTGCAGAGATCTGTACCCTTATGCGTGCCTGCCCTTTAGGAACAACAGGATAGTAGAATCCAACAACATAGATACCCTCTTCCAGTAATTTTTCTGCCATCTGTTGCGACAGTTTTGCATCGTAGAGCATTACGGCGCAGATTGCAGATTGGGTAGGCTTGATGTCGAATCCCGCCTCTTTCATCTTGGCAACAAAATATTCAGTATTGCTGTGAAGTTTGTCCTGAAGTTCATTTGTACGGGCCATCATATCAAACATTGCTATTCCGGCTGCTGCAACCATAGGCGGAATTGAGTTTGAGAAGAGGTATGGACGTGAACGTTGGCGCAACATTGCGATAATCTCCTTCTTGCCGGTGGTGAATCCTCCGATTGCACCTCCAAATGCCTTGCCCAAAGTTCCGGTAAGAATCTCAATTTTGCCCCTGAGGTTATACTGCTCGGTTGTTCCGCGGCCAGTCTTGCCTACAACTCCGGCAGAGTGTGATTCATCTACCATCACCATTGCATCATATTTTTCTGCCAGCTCATAAATCTTGTCGAGCGGAGCCACATTGCCGTCCATTGAGAAGACACCGTCGGTTACAATGAGCCTGTGGCGTTGGGCCTGTGCAAGCTTCAAACAATTTTCAAGCTCCTCCATATTGGCATTTGCATATCTGTAGCGTTGGGCTTTGCACAATCTTACGCCGTCGATAATTGAGGCGTGGTTGAGGGCATCGGAGATGATGGCATCCTCTTCGTTTAGAAGTGGCTCAAATACACCGCCGTTGGCATCAAAGCAGGCAGCGTAGAGGATGGTATCCTCAGTTCCAAAGAACTCTGCAATCTTTTTCTCAAGCTCTTTGTGAAGATCCTGGGTTCCGCAGATGAAGCGGACACTTGACATTCCAAAACCTCTCTCGTCAAGAGCTTTTTTTGCTGCATCTATGAGCTCCCTATTATCGGAAAGGCCCAAATAGTTGTTGGCACAGAAGTTAAGCACATCTTTACCTGTATTTACCTTTATTTCAGCTTTTTGTGGAGAAACAATGATTCTCTCGTTCTTATATAGGCCGGCCTCTTCAATGGATTTCAGCTCAGCTTGTAGATATTTTTGAAAACCGCTGTACATAGTATTTTGTTATTATTTGTACAAACTTAGTTAAAATCTTTTATTTATTCTTTGATTGGTTAAAATAATTGTCAAATATGCAAATTATCTTTGTGTAATAAAAACGGTAATTTAATGGAGAACCAAGTTTGGGTTTTAGAAAAATTGATGTTAATTTAGCAACTTCAATAGAAGTAATAATCATTAAAAGTATAAAGTTATGGCACTAGAATTAAACGATTCAAATTTCAAAGAGGTTATCTCTGGCAGTGATAAACCTGTATTGGTGGATTTCTGGGCAACCTGGTGTGGCCCTTGCAAAGCTTTGGGTCCTGTTATTGAGGAGATTGCAACAGAGATGGAGGGTAAGGCTGTTATTGCAAAATGTAATGTTGACGAGGCTGCTGATGCATCTATGGATTATGCAATCAGAAGCGTTCCGACTATCATGTTCTTCAAAGGCGGCGAGTTGAAGGGTAAACTTGTGGGTCTTGTGAAGAAGGCTGAGATTATGGCCGAGTTGGAAAAATTGATGTAATCAGTTATGAAGAGATTTTTATTGCCTTTAGTTTTATTGTTGGTGTTGGCTCTTCCTGCCTCTGCCCAGAGCGGCTTTGGAATAAAGGGAGGATTCAACTTCAACTCAATGTCGGATGTTGAGTTCAATTCAGGGATAAAGTCTTCAATAGAGAAGAAGACCGGATTCCACGCAGGTGTACTCTATAAATGGGATTTGCCTTTCGGATTGGCTCTGCAGCCTGAACTTCTCTACTCGCAGAAGGGAGGATCGGTTGATGTTGGAAGAGGAGAGGCAGGTGCTCCGGACCTTGGAGACGGTGAGTTTACAGCACACTATCTTCAGTTGCCTGTAAATATACAATGGGGGCTTGACCTTATGCTCTTCAGACCTTTCATTATGGTCTCTCCTTATGTGAATTATCTGATCTCCAATGAGTGCAGCATTAAAGGCCTTGATTGGGATGTTGAGCGTTTCGGATATGGAATAGGCATCGGCGCAGGATTGGATATATGGAGATTCCAGGTAACAGGAAAATATAATTGGGATCTCGGTGAGGTTTCTGAGTTTACCTGGGATGGATTGGGAACCTTTAAAGGTGGTAAGAACAGAAATTTTGAATTATCATTGGCATTTATATTCTAATGGATATTAAAGAGATAAAGTTAGAATTGGGCGAACATTGGAGCGGATACCACAGTACGTTGGTATCCGCTTTGTGCAATAAAAACAGTTTTGTCTCCAAAATCAACAACTATCTGATAGAGAATGCGGGAAAGCAGTTGAGGCCGGTTTTGTCGTTGTTGGCGGCGCAGGCCTGCGGTGAACCGAACAGATTGAGCTACAGTTGTGCTGCTGTTGCTGAGATGATACATACCGCAACTCTGCTCCACGATGATGTTGCCGATAATGGTGATATGCGACGGGGTGTGCCCACCGTCAAGGCCGTTTTTGGCCAGGCATCATCGGTGTTGGCAGGAGACTATTGGCTTGCAAGGGCGTTGGAGTTGCTGACAAATTGCAACCCACTTATTCTCGGCTGTTATACAAAGGCTGTACAGGAGCTGGCTGAGGGTGAACTTATACAGATGGAGAAGTCTGAACTGCTCGACACTTCGGAAGAGGATTATTATAATATTATAGCAAGGAAGACCGCCAGCCTCTTTATGGCGGCTACAAAGAGTGCAGCTATGGCTGTGGAGGCTCCCCAGCACTATATCGATGCCATTGAGAGATACTCTTATGAACTTGGTGTTGCGTTCCAGATCAGGGATGATATATTTGATTATACACCGAGCCTCAATACCGGTAAGATTGCAGGTGCAGATATCAGGGAGAGAAAGATTACGCTCCCTCTGTTGTGTGCAATGAGGTGTGCCCCATCTGAGGAGTCGAAGGCTATTTTACAATCAATCTCCCTTATAAGCAATTCACTGGTCAAGGGCTCAACTTCTGAGGAGAAGGAGCTCGAAATTATTGAGAGAGCCAATGATTTTGTCTCACGTTATGGAGGTGTGGAATCTTCGCAGGTGATACTTGCAGGACACGGCAGGAAGGCGGTGGCTGCACTGGATCCATTACCGCAGAGCAGGGCAAAGGAACTGCTTGCCGGGTTGGCGGAGTTTGTGGGAACAAGAGATGTATGACGTATTGGATAATTGCCGGTTACGGTTTGAAATGCCACTATGATGGCATATAGGATTATTGGAGCACTCCTGTCAACTAACCTTTGTTGGCAGGAGTGTTTTCTCTTCCTTTAGCCTCTTCTGCCTCCCAGTACTCCTCATCCCATTCAGGTTCAACCAGCTGTGGTGAGTTGCCCGGACGGAATGCAAGGTAGGTTATCTCAAGGCCCCTCTTTATGTAGTGGGCTTCATAGAAGGTCTTGATTGAGAGTATCTCATCAGCTCTTCCTGAACCATAGATGTCGTTGTTGGCCTCAATAATATCAAGCGAGTTCTGTTGTGCAAGGGCCAGTGTGTAGTTGTGGAGATATTTGCTGTCGGTCTTGAGGTTGATGATACCATCCTCCTTGAGGAATTTTTTGTATCTTTCAAGGAAAAGAGTTCCTGTAAGACGTTTGCGGGCCCTCTTCAGTTGCGGGTCGGGGAAGGTTATCCATATTTCGGATATTTCGCCTGTGGCAAAGAGTGAGTTTATGAATTCAATTCGGGTTCTTATGAAGAGGACATTCTTCAACATCTTCTCCTCGGCATATTTTGCCCCTTTCCAGAGTCTTGCTCCTTTTATGTCGATGCCTATAAAGTTCCTGTCGGGAAATTTCTCAGCCAAGGCTATAGTGTATTCTCCCTTGCCGCATCCGAGTTCCAGAATGATGGGGTTGTCATTTTTGAAGATTTCGCTGCCCCATTTCCCCTTCAACGGATAATCTTTGCCAAGTACCTCTTCTGTCTTGGGTTGATAGAGACAGGCAAAGGTCTCATTCTCCCTGAATTTTCTCAATTTGTCTTTTGAACTCATTCTCCTGTATCGTTTTTATAAGAAATACCTATTCCAATAATCTCTTTGCAGACTTCGTTGCCGCTCTCTTCGGCCGGTTTGATTCTGAAGATCCACTCACCATCCTCTTCTATCATAACTCCTCTCCGGTATGGCCACTCTATTGTAACTGCGCCATTCTCCTTCCTTACCATCTTCTCCCTTTCGGCAAGTTTCAAAGGAAGTTGGAGAGTGTCTGTGTAGTGCACCTGCTCCGGAGAGATGGCTGTCAGAACTGTCCCAATCCTGTCGTATCTGGAAATATTGCTGTTGTTGAGCTGCATACAGATGATAATCTGCTGTGGGGAGCCGCTTTTGACCATCTCAAGCATAAACTCAGCCTCCTCTGCAAATCCGCCGTCACCAAGCCTTGTATATCCGGTATTCCTTACAGGTTTGTTGCAGCTTGAGAGCAGCAGACAGATGGCCAGAAGTGATATCATCCTCTCCATACTACAGACACTTTTGTTGTGGGAATCAGCTGTTCTTTTTGTGTTTGTGTTTGTTGCGGTTCCTGTTGTTCTTCTTCTTGTTGCTCTTGGTCTCATCAAACCTCGAAATACTCTCCTCTCCTGCTGCGCTAAAGAAGTCCTGCGACTTCTCTTTAGGGCCATTCTCAATAAGCGACTGTCCCTTCACTCCATTTCTGTTTGATTCAATGATCTCACGCACTTGGGATGCCTTGAGCGGGAAGATGTTGGCCATACTGTGCGGATCGTATGAGAACCACATTATCCCCTTCAGGATGTCGGTCTTGAGGAGGTATGCATCGCCGTCTTCGAGATGGAGTGGCTCTGCAACTTTAGGAAGTTTGGATTGCGCATCTATATATGCCGCAGCCTCATAGTTGATGCAGCATTTCAGTTTGCCGCACTGTCCTGCAAGTTTCTGAGGGTTGAGCGAGAGATCCTGACTTCTTGCCGCCTGAGTGGTTATTGATTGGAAATCATTCATATAGCGTGAGCAGCAGAGTGCCTGGCCGCAAACTCCCAAACCGCCTATAAGTCCTGCCTCCTGGCGTGCACCGATCTGCTTCATCTCAATTCTGATTCTGAACTCTTCTGCAAAGTTCTTGATGAGCTGACGGAAATCGACCCTCTCGTCTGCTATGTAGTAGAAGATGGCCTTGGTGCCGTCGCCCTGAAACTCCACATCTCCAATCTTCATATTGAGGCCCAGTTCGGCAGCCATCTGACGCGATTTTATCATCGTCTTGTGCTCTCTGGCAATGGCATCCTGCCACTTCTCAATATCATTCGGACGGGCTCTGCGGTATATTTTGCGGAACTCATAGGTCTCCGGGTTGATTCTGTCTCTCTTAAGCTGGTTTGCAATGATAGGACCTGCCAATGTTATTATGCCCATATCGTATCCGTTCTGTGCCTCCACTGCAACTATATCACCCTCCTTCAGGTTCTGCCCCGATTCATTCCTGTAGATTCCCTTGCGGGTATTTTTGAAACGCACCTCAAAGAGATCCTTCATATCTGTCTGGCAAATGCCCTCCAGCCAGTTGAAGACCCCGAGTTTGCAGGCGCTCCTGTTATATGTATAGCTCTTTTCTCCCTGCTCATTTTGAGAGATCTCGCAACCTCTCTGACAATCATAAATTCTCTCCATAATCAAACATTATAATATATGCGATTGGTCAGATCGCAAAAGATGAACTTCGGATTTACATTTCTCTCAATACACTCTATCGATGAGTTGAGATAGTTGTATCCCTTTTCAAAAAAACTCTCCTTGATATTTGCAGATATGCTCTTGAGAGACTCCCTCTCCCTCATATTGCTGTATGATATCTCTTCAAGGCCGAGCTTTATCATATATATCTTTCTCAGCAGCTCAAGTGAATCGCTGCAGAAATTTTTTTGTGCCTCTTTTCCCCATCCCGACAGCATATTCCAGATATCAAACATCTGCACCATATCTTTGGCAATGGCAAGCTCCAGAAGACGGATGAATATTGTATGGTTCTCATTCCCCTCACTCTCCTGACGGATGAGCTCCAGAGCCTTTCCATAGCTGCCTCCCGAACTTCTGGCATAAAAGGCTGCATCCTCTTCCGTCAGGTCAAGGCTCTTTGCGAGAGCCTCTGTAAGCTCCTGTTCTCCAATTGGCGGCACCTCAACAATCCTGCATCGGCTCAAGATTGTGGTGATAATCTTGGATGGATTGTGGGAGACCATAAAGTAGTAGGTTCCTGGTTGGGGCTCCTCAATTGATTTGAGCAGTTTGTTTGCCGCCTCCTGGTTCATCCTCTCAGGAAAGAGAATGACCATCACCTTGATTCCACCTTCGTAAGAGCTCAAACTCAACTTGCGCATAATTCGTGTTGCCTCTGTGACTCCGATGTTGCCAAATTTGTTCTCTACACCAATAGCCTTGTAGAGTTCGCTCTCGCCGAATGTGGGGTTTGAGAGCACAAGTTCCCTGAAGTGGGGGTAAAACTCATCTGTATCGGCCTTTTTGTCGCCTCCGGTAAGGGTGGAGGTGTTTATCGGGAATGCAAAATGGAGATCGGGATGGACAAGTCTGCTGTTTTTTGAACACTGGTTGCAGCTGTTGCAGGAGTCGCCGTCCCTCTTGCTGTTGCAGAACATATAGGATATTGTGGCCAGCGCAAGCTGCAGTGCTCCGCATCCGGGCCTCTCTGTAAAGAGTACAGCGTGTGGCATACGGTTGTTGTCAACCATACTCCGGAGATTGCTGATAATCTCCCTATGTCCTATAACATCTGAGAATTGCATGCCGTAAAAATACAATTTTTTATCCAATAATAACCATCTCGCAGTTGGCGCAATCAAATTTCAGCTCCAATTTGTTCTCACCGTTTAGCAGATAGAGCGGCTCCTTGAAGGAGATCTGCTCCAATCTGTTGATATATCCTTTGTCGTTTAGGGAGCTCCTTTTGTAGTTAGGACATAGTCCCATATCATATTTGAGGCAATATTTTGTCCTCATCAGCTCTGCCCCACCTGCTCTCTCCAGCTCGTATGCGGGAGCCACCTCTTTTGCTCCCATCTCCATATAGAGTTCTCTTGAAATTTTGTTTGAGCAGTTTGCAAGATATGTTACCGTCTCTCCAAACGGAGTTTTGGAGCCGCTCTCCTTCTGTTTCACCACGCCCTCTTTACAGATACAGCTTCCGGTATGGCCCGATGCAAAGGGCTTCTGCTGCATAATTTCATCTATGCGGGCGGCAATTGTGCGTCTCAATTCATTTATCTTTCCTACCGGCAGAAAGGGTATCACAACATCCCCGGCAATCCCTTTCAGCTGAAATCTGTAGATTCCGGTCCCCTTCCCGAGCTGTTTGAAGAGGCTGGCTTTGGCAAGTTCTCTGTTCTGGGCCGGTTCAAGATCTCCCTCAAGCTGAAGCTCTGCAGTGTACCCTGTAATCTCATTCTTTCTGCGCCAGGTTGCCCTTATCAGTGGAATTCCGCTGGTTCCGTTGACCATCTCGAGATCTACCGGAATGGCCCTTTGGGGCATATTTTTTTCAAGTTCCCTCTCAAAGGCTATATTGTAGTTGCGGTATAGTG
Source organism: Candidatus Egerieisoma sp. (assembly GCA_045594125.1). Lineage (GTDB taxonomy): Bacteria > Bacteroidota > Bacteroidia > Bacteroidales > UBA932 > Egerieousia. The sequence continues at coordinate 9,189 of JAZNXX010000049.1, read as the reverse complement.
TGGCTCCCGACGGTACATTTATCTTCTCCGTTGTTGTTACGGTTGTGCCGTTGCAGCTGTTGGCCCTTGCTCCTGTAATTTCGCCATTGGGCAGAACAAAACATAATCCGTCGCCATTTGCTATTGTGCAGCCGCTCTTTTGCGGGAAAGGCTTGTAGACAAATTTCAAGATTCCCTGCCTCTCATTTGATGAACGGATAATCTTTCCTATTGGCTCTCCAAGATATTTTGCACCATCTTCACTTCTCCATCTTCCCCTTTTGCCATCAATAAATAGTGTGGTGTATCCCCTGTTGAAGGTAAGCAGAGGGTCGGGCCTGAAGCCTCCTGTAACCTCACCTGCAGAGGCCCTTATATATTCTGGATGTGACTCTATAAAGCGGTCGAGCTCCTCCCTGTAGAGTTTTACAACATTCTTTATGTAGGAGATGTTCTTCAATCTTCCCTCAATCTTGAATGAGGTAACACCAGCCTCAACAAGTTGCGGTATCCTTTTGCTCAGATTGAAATCTTTCAGCGAGAGCAGCGGCTCGTCGCGATGGAGAATCTTACCGTTGCTGTCGGCAAGGGTGTAGAGCGAGCGGCAGGCCTGAGCGCAGGCTCCACGGTTGGCACTTCTGCCGGTAATCCGTTGGCTAAGATAACATTGCCCGCTGTAGCTTACGCAGAGGGCTCCGTGGATGAATGTCTCAATATCGGCATTCACACTCTCTTTTATCTCCTTTATCTGTTGCAGGCTGAGTTCGCGGGCCAGAATCAGTCTCTTGAAACCGAGCCCCTCAAGAAAGCGGGCCTGCTCAGGCTTTCTGATATTTGTCTGGGTGGAGGCAAAGAGCGGTATTGGTGGAAGCTGGCATTTTGTGAGGGCCAGGTCCTGTACAATGACAGCACTGCAGCCTATCTCGTATGCCTTGTTTACAAGTTCAATGGCCTCTTCAAGCTCGCTGTTGTAGATAATGGTGTTTATCACCATATATACCTTTACGCCAAATTTGTTGGCATAGGTAACCAGCCCGGCAATCTCTTCAATGGAGTTGCCGGCACTCTCCCTGGCTCCGAATTTTGGTCCTGCGATATATACAGCATCGGCACCACAGTCTATTGCCGCAATGCCGATGTCTCTATTTTTTGCTGGAGCAAGAAGCTCAAGCTCTATTTGCATAGTGTTGATACTTTAGATTTGGCGTACTCGCCCAATTTTGCATCATTAACGATAAGTTTGTAGTGCTCGCAAGCTTTTGCATTGTTGCCGGTAGCCTCGTATGCTCTTGCAAGGTTGTAGTTGGTGCTTGCGTCAGCTTTAGCCTTTGAGAACAACTCGATAGCCTGGTCGTATTTCTTAAGCGACATAGCTGCTGTACCGCCAATCTTGTATGCGTTAGGGTTTGCACCATACTCAAGTGATTTGAGGGCTGCCTCAAGAGCAGTTGCGTTGTCTTTAGCTCTCAATGCACCGTTAGCCTTCTTTAGATATACACCTGCAAGCTGTTTCTTGGCATTGGCCTCCTGACCGAATGTTGCAGCCTTCTCCAAAGATGCAATAGACTCGTCAAATTTACCCAACTGGTTCTGGCACATACCAATTCTCAAATATGCCATACCATTCTCGCTATCCTCGGCAAGAGCTTTCTCATACTCGGCAATGGCCTCAGCAAATTTCTTCTCGTTAAGAAGTGCATTTCCCTCAGTTATATAGATTAGAGCCAATGTCTCTTTAGCCTCATTTGCAGTTGCTGCATCACCATACTCAGTAGCTTTGGCAATGGCATCTCTCAAATTGGTGGCTGCACCGTCGAAATCTTTTGCTACAGCTGCATCTTTACCTATTTTGATAAGAATTTTGGGGATGATACCTTTACAATCTGTAACCATTTGTGCTCCAGCCTCTCCAGCCGCTTCAGCCAAAGAAAGAGCTTTCTGGAAACCTGCAAGTGCATCAGCTGCTTTATCTTCGTTAAGTGCTGTAGCTGCGTTGTTGTAAATCTCTGTTGCTTCACTCATATCCTGAGCATAGGCATTACTTAGGATACCTACTGAAAGCAATGCCATAATCAAAAGTTTACCGATTCTTTTCATTTTGGTTTTAAAATTAGTGTTATTAATAATTAGATCTGTTTGCAAAAAATATTCCGTCGGAGACGGATGTAGCTACAAAAGTAAAAAAAAATGTCTACTGAAGCAAAAAACCGCCTCTTTTTTGTAATTTTGCAGAATATCACCTTTTAAAACGGAAGATCTCTGGAGCCATTCAAGCAGGAGAAGGAGTAAATTTTAGCGCGTATGAAGAAATTAGCAGCACTTGTTTCCATTCTGGCCCTTACTGTCAATCTGATTTTTGCCCAGGATGTAGAGAAATTGCCCGATGACCCGAGAGTAAAGAGCGGAGTTCTGGCTAACGGTTTGTCATATATTCTCATAAAGAACAAGGCTGAGGCTGGATATGCCCATTTTGGAATAGCGCAAAGGGTGGGTACCACTCTTGAGGGGGAGAATGAGAAGGGTATGTTCAAGATGCTGGAGGCACTTACAGTGCGCGGTACAAGAAATTTTACCGATTCAACCATCTTGAGTTATCTCAAGTCGATAGGTGTGCCGTCGCAGAATGTGACTTTCAAAAGTTCCGATGATGATATTACCTACCTTATAAAGGGTGTGCCTGTGGCAAAGGGCAACAGTGTGGACTCTTCACTCCTGATACTGTATAACTGGCTCGGTTCGATAAATATAGACGAGGAGGAGATAAGGGAGGAGATTCCTTTTGTAAAGAACAGGCTGCTCAATGAGTGGGATGCTGCAAAGAGGCTGGATGACAAGCTTGTCAACGAGCTCTATCCCGACAGCGGTTATGCAACTGATATCAAGTTTTCCGATATAGAGCAGATAGGCAACTTTACATCCAAGGATCTGAGGAACTTCTATTACAAGTGGTTCCGTCCCGATTTCCAGTCGGTGATTGTAGTTGGAGATATTGATACGGATCTTATGGAGACAAAGGTAAAATCCATCTTCTCCACAATTCCAAAGCCTCTTGATCTGCAAGAGCGTACATATTATGATCCGGAACCTTTTGATGGTGTAAAGGCTTTTGTGCTCAAGGATAAGGAGTACGACAAGACAAAGATCTCCATTGAGATTCTTAAGGAGCCTCTTAAGGCCAAATACAAGCTCACTTCTGTGCCGTTCATCCAGGAGTATATGGATGAGGCCATTGCAAATCTTCTCTCTGCTAGGTTGAGGGAGGGTATAATCAACCGTAATCTGCCTGTCACAAATCTCTATGTAGGTAAGGGACGGTTTATGAATATTCATAATCAGGATGCCTTTACCATTACATTTGAGGCACTCCCGGAGATGGTCTATTCTGCAATTGCCTTTGTCAATTCCGAGGTAGGCAAAATGGCAAAATATGGGTTCAACGGACAGGAGTTCGGCAAGTCGAAGGATATCTACTTCAGAAATCTGGAGGCACTTTACGACAACAGGAACAAACTGGAGAATGACCATTTCCTTAAGCGTGCACTTGACCATTTTTACGATGGCTGCTCTATGGCAAGTGTTGAGCTCAAGTTTGAGATAATGAAGGAGATTCTCTTTACCATCTCCCTCAAGCAGCTTAACCAGTATGCTGCGGCGATGCTTGGCCAGAGCGATAATATTGTAATCTCCTGCAGGATGCCGGAGTATAGGGATGTTGAGGGACTTTCTGTTGAGAGAATACTCTCTGCCTATGTGAATGCCGAACTTTCAACCCCTTCGATAGCTCCGGATGCGCCTGTGCTGATGTGGCCATATTTCAAACAGGAAAGTTCTTCTGCCATCACCTCCTCAGTTACAGATCCTGTTACAGGGGCAAATGTGCTGATACTTTCCAATGGAGCTACAGTTGTATTGAAGCAGAATCTCCAGTCTGATACTGTAAGTTTCAAGGCTGTGAGCAAGGGCGGATATTCTTTGATGAGCGAGGTCAATTTTGGGAATGAGAGCTATCTCAACGATATTGTCAATCTCGGGGGGCTCGGAAACTTCTCCCAACCAAATATGGAGAGGCTCTTCTCATATAACAATATGAGTGTGAGGTCAGCAATAGGTCAGAATGTGGAGTATCTGGAGGGTTATTCCCACAAATCCAATATTGAGAAGCTGTTCCACGCAATTAATCTCTCAATGACAGAGAGGAGGGCCGACGAATCGGCTTTTGGCGTTTACAAGAAGGGTAAGATATATGAGGTCTCCCACAGGAGCCTGTCGCCTTCGAATGTGTTCAAAGATTCGATACTCCATTACAACTACAGCAACAAGAATTATGTGAAGAGGGCGGATGCGGCTGATCTGGAGAGGATGGAGTATACGGATATCCTCTACAGGAGCAGGGAGAGGTTCTCCAATGCTGCTGATTTTGTCTTTATACTTGTCGGAGATTTTAATGTTGATGAATGTAAGGAACTTGCTGTCAAATATATTGGTTCCATTCCGGGAAATGTGCAGGCAAGGGAGGAGTGGCTTGTGGTTCCCAATTATCTTGCAAAAGGTACCATCTCGCGCCGTTTCCTCTACAGGATGATAAATCCGCGTACCTACTCCCATATTACAAATACACTTGGTGTTGAGTTCAATCTCGAGAATAGCATAAAGAGCAGCCTGCTCAAGATCTGTATGGATAATCTGCTTGAGAGCAGGGATGTGAGAAGGTATGTTACAAGGTGGGATGATAAGGTTGAGCTGCGTAATTATCCTGAGGAGATTTTTACTATGCAGATTATGTTTGAGACCGACAGCCTCAATGCCCAGAGGGTTGGCGATATAGTGCAGGAGAGGCTCGACGATATTGCTGCCGGAAAGATTGGTGATGATGATTTTGCCGGACTCAAGTTGAGGCTTAAGGGCGATTTTCTCCAAAGAAGCGCAACCAATATCTTCTGGATTGATCTTATGGAGTTGCGTTATATGGCGGGCAAGGATTTTTACGGCAACTATATGAAGGTGCTCGAATCTTTGACAAAGGAGGAGTTTGAGAAGTTTGTCTCTGATATTGTTGCCAAAGGTAACAGGATATCCATCATTATGGATGGTACTACTAAGGATGTGAATACACAGAACCTCTTTAAGGAGGATGAATTCATTAAGGACTTTTTTGATGTTGACTAATTATGCGTGAAAGGAGATCATATATTGTAGAGATAGGCAACTGCCTTGTATCATCTGAAATCATTACAGAATATTTTGCCTGTGATTACCCTGTTTGCCACGGTTGCTGCTGTATTATAGGTGATAGCGGAGCTCCATTGGATGAGGGTGAGGATAAGCTCTTTGAGCAGGAGTACGATTCATACCGTGAACTGCTTACACCTGAGGGTAGGGCTGCCCTTGAGCAGCAGGGATTTGCCGTAACCGATTATGACGGCGACCTTGTTACTCCTCTTGTCAATGGCGAGGAGTGCGTCTATACCTGCTTTGATTCCGACAATAACTGTTTCTGTGCAGTGGAGAAGTCATATTATGCGGGCAAGTCAAAATTTCAGAAACCGATCTCCTGCAGACTCTATCCCATCAGGGTCTCGAGGCTCTCAAATGGAATGCTGGCCCTCAATCTTCACCGATGGCATATCTGCAAGGATGCCTTTGCCAAGGGTAAAAAAGAGAAGGTCCCCGTATTCAGATTTCTACGGGAACCTCTAATCCACAGATTTGGAGAGGAGTTCTACTCTGCGCTTGAACAAGCCTCCAGAAGTTTCTTGGCAGAAGAGTAGTCCTTCTCATCCACAACCAGCTCTATAGAGAGCATATCGGTATTTACTGCACCGGTAATGAATGGCAGATTTTCATTCAATATCATAGCAGGAATACCCTCATTCTCCAACATCCCCTTTGCGAGGTTGGCGCTGAATGCTGATGTGTATATTGCCACTGTCTTCCTCATATGACACTTTTTTATTGATTGAACTCTATTTTGGCGTAATTTTAGATTAACGGCAGTACGGGCAGATGCTCGTTGGCTCTTTAGTATTTCGGAGTAGCCGCTCTTTGTTTTTGGGATTGATCTACTTCGTTTTTTTGGACTGATGCTCCTTGGTATTTTTTGCGAAGTTGTGCTTCAGCCTCTTAAAACTGCTGCCTCTTCTACTTCTCCTGACTGCTACTCCTCAGCCTTTCTGAGCATATACTCAATGGAGCGGGAGAATCTCAAGACATCTTTTCTCAATCCGGTGATCTTTGCCGGGTTCTCCCTGAGGTCAATTACAACTGCATCCTCGTATGTCCTCATAAGGCGAAGAAATTTGTTTCTCAGACGGAAGGTCATCACATTCCTGTCGTCAGATTCCAATACGAAGTTGGCATTTTCAAACAACTCCTTAATCTCACTCTTCATTCCAACGATATTTCCGTTGTGGTAGATATCTTTCTTTGCAAATCCAATGAGTGGGTATACTGCTGAGAAAGCAATAAAGAAGAGCAGGATTCTCCACCAGGCTCCCTCTTTGAATAGGTCAAGGATGGTTGCCCCCTCAGGCACCTCTGAGGTGTAGAAAAGAATTGAGACTACCAGGCAGAAAAATACTGCTATGTAGAAAAAGTACTTGATTGATCTGATCAAATGTTTCATATAAACTGGATATTTATTGTTACTGTGTAAATTTTCCGCAAACTGGAATATTATTTGTTATAAAGACAAAATTAAATAAAATTGTTACATTTGCAATCTGCACAGGTTGATTAACATAATAATTGCGATATATGGAAAAGAATTTTAAGGTTTTGATAGGTGCACTCAGCGGTGTTGTGCTGGTGCTTGTGGCTCTTCTCATTTATGTATGGGTAGACAGAAATGCAATGATCAATGATCTTACTGTCGACAAAGAGACTCTTACTGCCGAAATGGAGCAGTTGCAGGAGGATTATTCAAACCTCTCTACAACCAACGACACTCTTAACAACGAGCTTATGGTTGAGAGGGAGAAGGTTGCACAATTGTTGGAGAGGGTTAAGAAGACTGAGGCCAACAATAGGGCAAAGTTGCGTAAATATGAGAAGGAGCTCGGTACATTGAGAGCCATTATGAGAGGCTATATCAAACAGATTGACTCTTTGAATACCCTCAATATGACTTTGCGTGAGGAGGCAAGTGTTGCCAAGAAGGAGGCACGTGAGAGCAAGAAGAGGTATGAGAATCTTAAATCTACTACAGAGGAGCTCGGCAAACAGGTTGAGATGGGCTCGGTTGTCAAGGGTAGAGGCCTTACAATGGTTGGCGTTACCGAGAGCGGTAAGGAGACCGACCGCAGCAGCAGATGTGCAAAACTTATGACCTGTCTGAATCTTGTTGAGAATACATTGGCTAAGAAGGGTCCGAGAGTTGTCTACATCAGGGTTAAAGGTCCTGATGGAATTCTTATGACAAGCGACCAGCAGCAGATATTTACCGTTGGGGGTGAGCAGATGATCTATTCGGCTTCACGCCAGGTTGATTATCAGGGCAGTGAGGTTGAGGTTTGTATCTACTTCTCTTCAGGTGCAAAATTCACCAAGGGTGTATATACTGTGGATGCCTATACTACAGAGGGTAAATTGGCATCGGGTGATGTATTGTTGAGATAGTCAATTCTGCTCCGTTTGGCTGGAATCTATCTTCATATCCCGTTTTGTGCGCAGTTCTGCAAGTATTGCGATTTCTACTCTGTTAAGCTGCTGGGGTTGAGGGAGGCCTTTGTCGAGGCACTCCTGAAGGAGATGACAGTACGTAAGGAGTTCTTCAAATCTACAGGGAGTTCTGTTACCACCGTATATATGGGTGGCGGAACTCCCTCTGTTTTATCAGTCGGGCAGCTTGGGAGAATTGTCAAAGGTTTGAGAGAATCTTTTGGTTTGGACTCGGTTGAGGAGTTTACCATAGAGGTCAATCCCAATGATGTGACTCCTGAGTATGCGGCTGCTCTTGTGGGGCTGGGTATCAATAGGGTAAGTATGGGGGTGCAGTCTTTTGTCGACAGCCATCTTGTCTGGATGAACCGGCGGCATAGTGCCCTGGAGGGGGAGAGGGCTGTCGGGATTCTGAGAGATGCCGGGATTGCCAATATCAGCATTGATCTGATCTTCGGCTTTGAGATGCTGGGTGATGATGAGTGGGAATACAATATCAAAAAGGCAATTTCGCTCAGACCGCAACATATTTCTGCCTATCAGATGAGTATTGAGCCTGGCAGTGCGCTCGGAGCATTGGCCAGAAGGGGCAAATATCACGCCCCGTCGGAGGAGAGATGTGAGGCGCAATACCGCACTCTTCAGCATTTGCTCTCTGATGCCGGTTACAACCAGTACGAAATTTCAAACTTTGCTCTTTCAGAAGATGGGAACCGCTATTACCGTTCATTGCACAACAGCTCCTATTGGGAGAGAGTACCATATCTTGGCCTTGGCCCCTCTGCCCACTCATACACAGGAGAACTGCCCGGCAAAGATGGTATTGTCGCCCGACGGGAGTGGAATACACCCTCAATAAAGAAATACTGCCGGCTCTATAGCAAAGATTCTCAAAATGATGTGGAAAGCAATAATTTGGCCGATGAGATAAGAGGGTATGAAGAACTTACGGCGAGAGATATCTTTAACGAAACAATAATGCTCGGTTTGCGCAAATGTTCAGGGTTTGCCATAGACCAGCTTGACCCGTTACTTTATGATGAAATAGCCAAAGATATGGCACATTTGGTTAGCGTGGGGCAGCTTCGGAAGGACGGAAACCGCATCTGGATACCGTCGGATAAACTCTTTATCTCAGACGCCATCATCAGGGAACTGTTTCTGTAATACGATTGTCGATAACATCGAATTGCAGGAACTGCAGGAATCCAAAATTGAATTGTACCTCTTCTGGATATGAATAGTGCGAATTTACAAGAGGCAAGGGCATTAATAGCACGACCCCAGAATTTATCTAATCAGGATCGTCTCTTGATGAATTCTTATGTTCGGATTTCCGACATTATGGTCGCGAGTCCAATTCCCGGAGCTCGATTTTGCTTTGGCCCATAAAAAAATCCGCTGTGGTTTTTGTGATATGAACCCCAAAAGTTAGATAAAAACTTTTGGGGTTTTGTTATGTTAAAAAAGAGAAAGAAACACGGCTATGCAGAACGATTGAAGTATATGCATATGCTTGAGAATGGTTTTAGCATGGCATATATAGAACAGAAA
>JAZNXX010000048.1:0-7982 GCA_045594125.1 Candidatus Egerieisoma sp. | reverse complement strand
GGAGGAACTTATCAATATTCTTGCATCTTCAATCGGAGGGCTTATCAATCCAAACAAACTGGTAAACACCTTCAAGTCGGTCAAGAATGTTTCTATATCTCCAAATACCATAAGTTTCTACCTTGAAATACTGCAAGAGGTCTTTATGGTAGAAAAGTCAATACGATACGACATTAAAGGCAAGAAGTACATTGACACTCCTGCCAAATATTACTTTGCCGATTTAGGTTTGCGTAATGCCCGTATAAATTTCCATCAGCACGAAGTAACACATTTGATGGAAAATCTCATATACAACGAGCTTCGCATTCGTGGTTTGATGGTCGATGTTGGTGTTGTAGTAGTAAACACCAAAGATGAGGAGGGCAAGAGCCAGCGTAAACAATTGGAGGTTGATTTTGTATGCAATGAAGGTAGTAAACGATGTTACATACAATCGGCTTTGCGGTTGCCAAATGAGGAAAAACGGGAACAGGAACTACGCTCGCTAACGCATATATCGGACAGCTTCCAGAAGTTTGTAATCACTGAAGAGCCAATAAAGCGTTATCAAGACGAAAACGGTGTTGTGTTTATGAATATTTATGAATTCCTGCTTGACAGAGATAGTTTGAAAGTTTAAGCCAATGATAAAAAAACAAAGGCATAATAACTGCATTTGCGAAAATTATTATACCCTTGTACAACAAAAGTTATTTGAGAGTATTGCTACCGCAAACCTCAGAAATTCGCACGATTCCCAAATCGTTACCACGCTCTTTTCAAAATAACTTCAAGTGTTTATTCTTCAAACGATTATATCAAATCGATGAAATATTAAAATAATAATGATGCCGTAGGGTATGTGGTAAAGAGCTCCCTTAAGAAACTGTTGTCTCCAAAACTACGGTCTGTAACCATCTTCTCATTATCAAAAGTCAAAATATTGTACACCTCTACAGTTTCAACATTATTCAAGGTGTACTCTTTTGGGAAACGATACTCTATCTTGCCCTCCTTTACGCTGTAGGTGCCTTTGAAAATCAAACTGGTTGAGACATAAAAGATAAATGTTCCATCCTGCTGGTGGATAAAATAATTATTGGAAGGAATATCACATCCACCGATATGCTCACCGCAGGTATGCTGTAGTATATAACACCCTGAGTCATCACGATACCACCCCATATGTCTGACAGTATGGAAACAGATGTCATTACTGGTTAGAAACTCTACAATGTCATCATCTGTAAATTGGATATTACTGTAGATTTGGCCGTCCAAATATACTCCATTACCCTCTTTTTCAAACTTGTCAAAATAGATCTTGATTGGGCAATCTTGCTCTTTTTCACAACCAGACAAAATAAAGACCATCAATGAGCAAAAAATGGAACCCAATACAATTTTAAATGCAAATAATTTTTTCATTATTAGTTCTCCGAATTAATTTGCCCGCAAGATAAAAAAAAAAAACTCTTATGCAACAGAAAAAGTTTGACACCTCTAAAATTATTTCATTGATATTCAATCTCTTACCAATCCGCAAAAAAACGGCAAAGTTTGACAGCGCTCAAAAAAGTTTGACAGGGGCTGTCAGTTTACCTGATGGTACAGGAAATGGAAAATCAGTTTTATACGGTTTGTCAATACCGGATATGCAATTTTATCTTCTGTATCACTCTCTTTGTAGGTATGGTTTGTTATGCCGCTTGTAAAAAAGAGGGCAGGGATTCCCTTTTGGGCAAAGGGATAGTGGTCGGAGAGTTTGTAGAAAATTCTTGAGAAGTTCTCGCTGTTGTAGAAGGTATAGTCGATATCCATATTCATATGAGAGGTTCTGTTGCTGAGGTCAATCTGTCGGGCAGCCCAATTCTCAAGGCTGTCGCGTCCAAGGACCAGGAGATAGTTGGGGCTGTTGCCTGGAGGCACAAGGGCAGAGCCGATCTGATCGATATTTACCATACATTTGATTTGCGTGGGGGTGATACGGCAAGTTTTGAGAAAATTCCTGCTTCCAGCCATACTCAGTTCCTTGGCATCAAAGGCTACGAAGAGGATATTTTTTGAGAGATGACGGCCATCCTTTTTCATCTGACCGAAGATTCTTGCCAGTTCGAGAAGGGCAGCAACACCAGAGGCATTATCATCAGCACCGTGATATATCTTGCCCTTTATCTCGCCAAGATGGTCATAATGGGCTCCAACAACAACATACTCATCTGTTGGAGAGGCTGCACTGATAACGCCTACAACATTGTATGCAGTTACAGAATTTGTTCTGAAGGGTTGCGAATAGAGCAGACCTCTCCTCTCTACTCCATACTCCTCAAATCTCTTCTCAATATACTCTCTTGCAACAAAGCCTCCCCTTGAACCTGCCCCCCTGCCATTTGCCTCACCGGATGTAAGATATAGAATATGCTCTTTCTGGATTTCAGCAGAGGCCAGATGGTCATAGGCACTGGCCACATTACTTTGTGAATAACCGGTTACGGCAAGAGATATGAAGAGTAAAAGATAAAAAAATCTGACAACACCCATTTCAGAATAAAGTTTTGTATATTCGCACAAAAATAATCTATTTTTCCTAATGAAAAGAGCGGGATGGTTTAAAAAGGTTGCCAAAGTACTCTTCATAAAGATTCCTGTTGCATTTGTGCTCATCACATCGCTGTGGGTTCTACTGTTAAGATGGATACCCGTGTGGTATACACCTCTGATGGCGGTACGCTCATTCCAGTACCACAACGACAAAACATTCAGGACATACAAGAGCTGGAGGCCCCTTGAATCAATATCGCCCAACCTTGCAATGGCCGTGATGGCTGGCGAAGACAACAGATTCCTCGACCATAATGGCTTTGATTTTGTAGAGATCAACAAAGCCATTTCCGACACAAAGAGAGGCAAAAGGTTGAGGGGAGCCAGCACTATATCCCAACAGACCGCAAAGAATGTCTTTCTCATACCAAGCAAATCCTGGATAAGGAAGGGGTTTGAGGCATACTTTACAGTGCTCATTGAGATGATGTGGAGTAAGGAACGGATTTTGGAGGTATATCTGAATGTTGCCGAGATGGGTAAAGGAATTTATGGAGCAGAAGCTGCGGCAGAACAGCTCTTCCAGACAAGAGCCTCAAAACTCACCCGAAAAGAGAGTGCCCTCATTGCTGCCTCCCTTCCCAATCCCATTACACGCAAAGCAGACAGGCCAAGTTCCTATGTCAGGAAGAGGGCTGCAGATATAGATAAGATAGCAAGGAGTTTGCCTGTTCCCGAGTGGCTCAAGCCTGTCAAGGAGTCAGAAGGGAAAAAGCAGACAAAGAAGTCTAAAAAGTAAAAAGATCGGGACAAAGGAATTGTTCCGCTAAAGAGTGGATTTGATTTTATGATTACAGAGTACCAGAAAAATATAAGAAGAGAGAGCAATAAGATATTCCGGCCTGCATCCCTTGCAAGACGCATCATCATCAGGATGGCGGTCATCATTCTATTGGTTATTGGGAGCAATATGCTCTACGGCCAATATGACATAGACCGTTTCTTTTATAGAGGACAACAATTCCTCAGGGATGGCCAGTATGCAAATGCTATTGACAATTTCAATATGCTCACCCGTCTCGACAGTACACTCTATGATGCCTATTTCTTCAGAGGAATTGCAAAATACAACCTTGGTGATTTTCTCGGAGCAGAAAAAGATTTCAACAAATCTCTACAGCTCAATCCAATTTATACTCCTGCCTATCACTATAGGGCAATCACACTGAGCCGTACAGGAAAATATGACCAGGCGCTCAAGGATCTGGCCGAGGCTGTGGACTTGAGGCCAAGCTATACAGGACTCTACTTCAGCAGAGGAGTAACATATTTCCTCTCCCAACAGTTCGACAAGGCTGTAACAGACTTCAACCGCTTTATAAAACTTGAACCCAAATATGCGGAGGCCTACCTCAACAGGGGTGCCTGCTACCTCTATCTGAAGGATACTGTAAAGGCCTTGGCCGACTACAACAGGGCCATCGGATTGAACATCTTTGATCCGGAGGGATATATACGCCGTTCAAGAATATATGCGATGCAGCATAAAAATGAGGAGGCAATGGCCGATTTGAATGAGGCTCTTCTTCTCGACTCTACCAACACATTTGCCTTCTTCAACAGAGCGCTCCTCAGATATGAACAGACCGACATCAAAGGAGCCCTTGATGATCTTAACAGGGTTCTTGACGAAGACCCAGGAAATGCACTTACACTCTATAACAGGGCACTTATCCGAACTCAAATAGGCGACTACAACAATGCCATTGACGATTATGACAGAGTTATTGCCGTAAACCCGAACAATGTGCTTGCCTACTTCAACAGAGCAGGAGTTTTCTTGGAGATGGGGCGATTCCGGGATGCAATGAACGACTACTCCCAGGCAATCAATCTCTATCCTGATTTTGCAAAAGCCTACTATAACCGTTCATACGCAAAAAACCAGTTGGGGCAGTTCAACTCTGCAAAAAAGGATTATGAAATTGCCGAGCAGAAGGTCAGGGAGTATCGGGCCAAGACGAGCGACAGCCTTGGAATGGCAATGTTTGCCGATACTGCAAAAAAATATGACAAACTTCTTGCACTTGATGCCGATTTTGCAAAAAAAGACTTCAATAACGAGCTGCTTCAGCACAGAGATATAGATATCCGCCTCAAACCGCTTTTCAAGTTCAATCTATCGGGTGAGAACAGGGTGTTGATGGCACTTGAGAACCATTATGAGAATAGTGAAATGGATCAATTTATCAACTCCATACCTGTTCCTATTGAGCTTTCGGCATCCAAAAAGGAGCCGGAGTACAATCTTAACCGATACAAATCGCAGATTGAAGAGAATATCCGAAGGAGTTCCGGAAGCGACAACAGCAGAAATGCAGACAGCACTCTTCTTGGAAAACTCTATTTTGCCAAAGCCATTCTCGACGGAAAAGAGAACCAGTTCAACTCGGCATTGGGCTACTACGACCAGGCTGTAAGGGAGGAGCCCAAACAGACATTCTACTATATAAACAGGGGCTCTTTACAGGCCGAGATGATTGATTTTATCTCTTCAATGGAGAGCAACGTCCAGATTCTCACACTCGATAATTCAGGGGCTGCAAGAGCCAGAGTACAGGACAAAGCCTACCACAACTACGACTACACATCAGCCATCCACGATATGAATAAGGCGGTCTCCTTAATGCCTGAATTCCCATTCAGCTACTACAATCTTGGAAACCTCTACTGTCTGTCGGGTGATTTGCCTGAATCAATAAACCAATATACCAAAGCCCTTGATCTCTTTCCTACTTTAGGAGAGGCCTACTATAACAGGGGGCTGGTGCTTATCTATCTTAAAGATAAAGCCAAAGGTTGCATTGATTTGAGCAAGGCCGGTGAGCTCGGCATAGAAGATGCCTACGCAGTAATTAAAAAATATTGTATTGAGGAGGAGTAATCTGCCTCTGTCCCCCCTTTGATGAGATAGACTCAAGTCCATGAAAAGATTTTACCTGTTCTTTCTTGCAACAATTCTGCTTTACGGCTGCACCGGTAATGACGGAGCAGCGAGTGCCCTGCTTGATGAGGCTGCAAAAAACATTGAAAGCAATCCAAAATTCTCCTTGAACCTTCTTGATTCAATAAAGCACAATGAGCTTCACAATCAACAGCTGAGAGCAAGATACTCTCTGCTCAAATCTATGGCCCTGGATAAAAATTATATTGACATAACTAGTGATTCGCTAATCTCTGTTGCTCTAAAATACTATTCAAGAAAGGGGTCCGACATTGAGCAAACTCTTGCATATTTTTATTTGGGCAGAGTATATAAAAATGCAGGGAATTACAATAACGCAATTATTGAATACACTAAAGCAGAACAAATTGCTCCTAAATATGGTTACAATAAAATAATCGGACGCCTATATATGGGAATTGCTGATATATATAACATTAATAAGAACCATATTAAAGAGATTGAATATGTAAATAAAGGATATGAAAAATTCAAATTGGCTGAAAGCGAAAATGATTGTAATTTATCATTAGGCAGACTTGCAATGGCATACAGTAGCCTGAAAGAATGGAAAATGGCAGATTCCCTTTATACTCGTTGTATAACACTTTGCAGTAAAGATAGCGCTATAATGCCAATTTTTCTCTCTGCTTATGCAAGGACCAAGCTACTCAAACAAGAAAAAGAGCCACAAGAGGCAATATCACTATTAAACAGAAAATACTATGAGTATGGAAAAATGCTGTCAACCAAAGATTATTACGCATACGCATACTCGTTAGCACTTTTAGGTAAAAATAAAGAATGTGATGCAATCCTTGACCGCTTGAAGGGCAGCAAAAATAGAGAATTTGAATACTGGATGTATCTTATTGATTATCATAGACAATATCACCGAGACGCAATCACCTATCTGAATAAAAGCTATGCCCAACTTGATAAGGATATTGAAAATTATCTATCTAATTCCCTTGAACGGTCAATTGGTGAATATTACAAACAACAACAGTACCTGGACAAGATTAATTCCAGAACACAAATATTGCAATTGGTTATCTTTTCTCTATCAATCATTATAATATCGTGTATAGTACTTCTGTCGCTTATTTTAAAAAATAAAAAGAAACGCCAGGAGATTAAAACATACTTGAAACTAACCGAAGAGATGGCAAGGCAAGTAAAATTGTATGAATCTCAATTATCATCACAAAGTTCAATTATAGCCAACCTTCAAAAAGATTTTATAGAAATATATAAGAAACAATATCATACCTTAGGAGAGTTATGTATGACCTATCTTACTAAACAGCAAAAAAAGGATGCTCAAAACGCAATCTACAAAAAGGTCGAACACATCATATCAATAATAAGTTCTGAGGAAAAGTTGCACTCACAATTAGAAAACAAAATCAACAAAGAGTTAGATAATATTGTAACTAACTTAAAAAAAGATCTGCCAAGCCTCACTAATGAAGAAATCAGATTTGCTTGCTACTGCTTCATCGGTTTTGACGCAACTTTGATAGCTACAATATTTAATTTGTCACTCCAAAACGTGTATACTAAAAAATCAAGACTAAAAAGTAAAATTCTTGCATTGGCATCGCCACATAAAGATAAATACCTCAGTATGATTTAATATCTTACTGATTATCAGTCAAATTCGCCAAACAATCTGACGCTCCCACATACACACAAGCGTAATGCACTGTAATACAGATCATTACAAATACTGCATTTTTACTGTAAGAAAATAATTTTTACAGCAAAACTCATTAGATTATATCAATCTATATATCAACATATTACAAGCTCGCACAACATTCCATTCTGTAAGTTTTTTTACACTTCAAAAACAGTCTCAAGAGCATAATCTGATATAACTTTGTACTCATAATACAAAATTCACACATATGAACTATAAAATAATTACTCTCTGCACAATCCTATTATTTATGATTTGCAATAGTGCTAAGGCTGCTTTAAAAATTTATGATGAAGATATACCTATTCCAATAAATCCCGGAGAGGTAGAGAACAATAATATTTTCAGAAAGCCTAACATAATACCATTTGAGTGTTACTACTCCGAAGTTAACGGACATCTTTCAATATATTGTCTTACTACAATAAATGACCTAAATATAGAAATCGAAAATGTAACAACAGGTGAGACTATATTGGATAACATAGTTCCTGCAGCTGGTTCAATATTCATTCCACTAAACGGTTCAGGTTTCTATCATCTAAAATTAACAATTAATAATAATCAGTATTTTATAGGAAATTTTATTATAGAATAAGTTTTTAATGAAGAAGAATCTTTATGTACACTTGTAACAAAGTTGGGCAAATACGGTATTGAAGCAAATTCAAGCGCATAACTTATTGTGTATAACACGAAACCAAACTACTTGACTCCTTAATTGGCATTTGAATATTTTTCAACAACTGG
>JAZNXX010000047.1:0-5144 GCA_045594125.1 Candidatus Egerieisoma sp. | reverse complement strand
AACAGCTCTGTAACTGTAAAAGAGGGTACTTATACTTTCGACCGCACTTCTTGCTACTTCGTTTATGTAGAGGCTGGTTCTACTTGCTATATCGAGGGTGGACATTATGAGAAACCTCTTGCAAACAATGCATCAAAAGATTCATTCGTAAATAATGCAAGTGCAGGTACTGTTGTTATCACCGGTGGTACTTTCAATGTAGATCCTTCTAAATGGGTTCCTGCAGGTTATAAAGCTACTAAGAGCGGTAAAATCTGGACAGTTACTAAAGAGTAATCAAGAAAATCTTCAATTATTAATACTTAACTAATTTCAGCAATGAAAAAATTATTTAATTTCTTCTTGGCAATAGCTGCTGTGGCAGTTGTTGCTGTATCGTGCCAGAAAGAGGAGAAGATCGTTTCTCAAGACGATGTTATCACAGCTTCTTTCACAGTTTCGGCACCTGGAGCTGTTTCAACCAAGGCAATTGGTGATGGAACTACTGCTAAACAGTTGGTTTTTGGTGTATTTGATGAGCAGGGCGAGGAGCTTTCAGAGCTACGTCAGTTTGCTACATTTGTAGATCTTAAAACTACTGTTTCTGTAAGACTTGTTAAGGGTAAATCTTATCAGTTTGTTTGCTGGGCACAGTCTCCAGATGCAAAATGTTATGATTACTCAAATCTTAAAGCCATTAAGGTAAGCTATGACGGTGCTAACTCAAATGATGAGGATAGAGATGCATTCTACGCATACGAGCCACTTGAGCAGGTTACTTCAAGCTTTACAAAAACCATCACTTTGAAACGTCCGTTTGCACAGATCAACTTTGGTACAAATGATATTGAGGATGCAAGAAAGGCTGGTTTGGATATTACAAGCATCGAGAGTTCTGTTGTAGTAAGCAATGCTGCTACCACTCTTAACACCTTCTCCGGCCAGGCTACTGATCCTGTAACTGCTGAGATCACTTTTGCTTCTACAGCCATTCCTGCTCAGAAACTTGAGGATGTTGGAGAGAATAAGGTTGATTATGATTATCTTGCAATGAACTATATCCTTGTTGATGATGGCTCTGCTGCAGGTAATATGCCTTCAACTGTAAATGTTAAATTGAACATCAACAACGGTTTGTTTACTGCTAATGTTCCTACCGTTTCTGTTCAGAGAAACTACAGAACCAATATCGTAGGTAGCTTGTTGACAGCTGTTGGTACCATTACTGTTGAGATCGACAACAGATTCGACAACGACCACAACTACTATGCAAATGAGGAGATTGAGTATGTGTTTGCAAATGGTGGTGAGATTACCGTTTCTGAGGATATCGTTATTGATGCTCCTCTAAAGGTTGTTCCTGGTAAAGAGGTTATCCTTATCCTTGACGGCGGTTCAATTACAAACAAGGCAGCCAACACTGAAACTGACGTTATCATCGTTGAGGCTGGTGCAGCTCTTACCATCAATGGCGAGGGTACTGTTGAGGCTGTTAGCGGCAACGACGGTTATGCTGTTATTTCAGAGGGTACTCTTACTGTTAACGGCGGTACTTTCAAGGCTGGTCTTGATGCAAATGGTGAGACCAATGCTGTTATCTATGTTCGTGGAAATGGTAAAGCTTATATTAATGGCGGTACTTTCCCTAACGACAATGCAAGCAGATTTGTTCTTAACAAGAAAGATGCAGATCGTGCTACTACAGTTATTGAGGTTAAAGGTGGTAAATTCTACAATTTCGACCCTGCAAACAATGCTGCTGAGGGTCCAAATACAAACTTCGTAGCTGAGGGTTATTCATCTGTCAACAACGGTTCATACTATGCTGTTGCTAAAAATGATGCAGATGTTGTTGTCTCTACTGCAGACGAGTTGACAGCTGCCATTGATGCTGCACAGGGTGATGTTGTGATTGCTTTTGCAAAAGATATTGAGGGTAATGTAATTGCAAAACAGAAAGAGGGTGCAAATGTTACTATCGACGGTAATGGCCACAACTATACAGGAACAATTGATATTTGGGGAGGTGCAAGATTTGGAGGTGCTGAGACTTTGACTATGCAGAATATCAATTTTGTTGCGGATCAGGCAATGGATTTCATCTCTTGCAACACAGCAGAATCGGCTAAACGTTATGCACACAATGTAACCGTTAAACATTGTTCATTTACAAATACCGGTAGCGGAGATGTTGTTGCAATGCGTTATCGTCAGTGCTACAATATGGTAGTTGAAAACTGCTCTGCTAATGGTCTTCACTCTTTGATGTGGGCTACAGGTTGTACAGGTATCTCTATTGATAATGCTTTGGTTGAGAACTGCAAGAATGGTATTTCAGTTGGAACATCTCTTAATGTAGTGATTGGTAATTCAAAGATGGAACTTTCAGGTGATTATGGTTACGGAGTTCGTGCTGATGCTTCTGTAGTAACTACTATGGATTTGACCCATAATACATTTACAGCAGCAGCTCCTGTGTTGCTTCGTAAAGCTTCCGGCGATTATACTTTGAATATTGAGGGCAATACTCTAACAACTACAAAAGATTATCAGATTATTGTTACTGCTTCAGATTATGAGGAGGGAAAAACTCTTGAGGCTGCAACCGGTAATGTTACCATCAATGGTGATACTACAGGATTGGTAATTTACAAATAGTCTTATCCCAATAGAATTGTAATATCTCAGCCTGCAGGCGGTTGGCGCTGCCTGCAGGTACCAATGGGAAGAATTTCCCGACAATTGTACTTATGTAATGAAATTATCGGTATAAAGTCCGATGTTTAAAAAAGCTCTTATGAGAAAATTATTTTGTTTTGCCTTGCTCTCTGCCCTTGTTTTGGGTATGGTATCCTGTGAGAAGGATGATGGCGAGCCAAATGTAATATTGTCGGTAGAGGCACCGCTGCCGGCTACAAAATCCATCTCTGATGGATCCGGGATAGATATACTCTATTTTCAGGTGTTCAACTCCAAAGGGGAGCCCATTGATTCGGATGGTTACTATGGAGTCATTGATTTTAAAGGTGGAAAAGCATCTCTTCAGATGAAGTTTGTGAAGAACTTCGCATACAAAGTTGTCTTCTGGGCCCAGAACTCATCTTGTACAGCTTATGATATGTCGGAGTTCAATACCAAAGGCAGGATTAAGGTAAATTATGGCGGTGCCGCCAATGATGATAACCGGGATGCCTTCTATAAGATGCACGAAATATCTGTCAAAGGCAGGGTAAATGAGAGCGTTGTCCTGCGCCGTCCTTTTGCCCAAATCAACTTCCTTGCCGATGATTTTGGAATAATTCAGGCGATGGAGCTTGATAAGGAGATGACCTCTACTCTGATTGTGAGCGGTGATGTTCCAAATGTGCTCAATGGCCTTGACGGTACAGTTGAGTGTGAAGAGGATGCTGAATTTACTGTGGCGGCTCTTCCGTCTGATCCTGAATATGTAAAAATTGGTGGTGAAAGCTACAGATGGGTATCGATGAACTATATACTTGCACCCGACAACTCGGATGTTCTGACTAAGGTGAATGCCAAGTTTGTGAATCAGGTTGCAGGAACCACGCAGTCAATCAATGTGCCCAATCTCCGCTACCAGCGCAACTACAAGACAAATGTAATAGGCAGATTCTTTACCGAATCTGTTGTCCTGACTGTAGTTGTCTCATCAGATTTCGACAAACCGGATTTAGTATATTAATATTGGCTATAATTTATAGGGTTAAAAAAGTTATAGTAAACAAACCTGCATGCGCCTGACCGTGCATGCGGGTACCAGACAAGAAAATTAATAATAATTAACAAAACACTAACGAAATGAGAAAACTTTTCAATTTTCTATGTGCTGTTGCAGCTTTTGCTATGATAGCGGTATCGTGTTCAAAAGAGGAATCCCTTATTTGACCTAAGGGTGATAAGGCTACTGTGACCTTCTCCGCCTCTGTTCCTGGAAGTGTTGCTACCAAAGCAATCAACGATGGAAAAAACATTAATGCCCTCTATTATGAGGTTTACACTACATTTGACAAACAGCCTGTCTCTGAAGGCAGAGTTTTTGATGCTGATGGCGACAAGACCTTTACTGTTGAGTTGCAGTTGGTAAATGACCAGATCTATAACTTCATCTTCTGGGCTCAGGTAGACCAGTCGGAGAGTGCTGCAAATGGTCATTACAACACCAGCGACCTTAGGAAGGTATCAATTTTGGATTATGCAGATGAGAAGGCAAACGACGAGAGTCGTGCAGCTTTCTTTGCTACAGAGAAGAACCTTAAGATTACAGGAGCAATCAACAAGACCATTACCCTTAAACGTCCGTTTGCACAGTTGAACTTTGCAACTACAACCTATAAATCAGCTGATCTTGGTGATGTTACAGTTAAAGATTCAAGAGTGGTTGTCAAGAATTTGGCAGATGTGTTCAATACTGTTGACGGTATTGGCGAGTGCAGTAATCCTGATGGCGTTGAGGTGGAATTTGAAGCTACTGCCATCCCTGCTGTTACAGATCCTACTATCAAGGTAAATAATGTTGATTACAACTGGTTGTCGATGAACTATTTGATGGTTCAGGGCGAGAGTGATGTTGTTGAGCTTGATGCATATTTTAACATTTCATACAATAATGGTATTGATAATGCCGAGATTCACCATAATTTGAAGAATATCTCAGTGAAAGAGAATTTCAGGACCAACATTATCGGTGATTTGATCTTCAATACCACCAAATTTGAGGTTGTTGTGGATGAGCAGTTTGATCCTCAGTCTCCTATTGATTATGAGAATGAAGAGCCGGCAGTTATTTATGTTGGTAAAAGTGAGGATTTGGAGACCGCACTCCGTCAAGATGCAGAGCATATTGTAATTAATCTTGAACCTGCAACAAAGGCATCCGCAGGTGTTGCTGAGTATACTGTTAAAATTGGTGCCTGGACAGAGAAGTATTATTTTGGTACAGCAAGAACCAAATCTATAACCATTAATGCTAATGGTAATAAGATTAATTTTGTTCACGAAAATACCGACTGGAACTATATCCGTTGTGTGAATGATGATGCAAAATGGATTATCAATGATGCAGTTTTGACCAACAGCGGCAAAAACGATGGCCCTTGGAACCGTCACGATATCCGTTTCTACAATGCCGTTGAGTTGAACAATGT
>JAZNXX010000046.1:0-27918 GCA_045594125.1 Candidatus Egerieisoma sp. | reverse complement strand
TGCAGTATATGCATTAAGCATATTGGAAAACAAATGGCTCCAATCGCCAGTACTGAATGTTTGCAACATAGATTTATAGGACCACTGAATACCTGTAAAAGTATGTTGCACCATATCTCCCAAAACTTGAGTCTCCTCAGATGCCCCTTTAAAAATTCCAATAACACCGGAAGCAAGTGCACTAAAGAAGGTAGTCTTAGCCGGAAACATAGATAATATTTTAGAGAAAGAACCGGATACTTCTTCAGTACCGGCTGTTACCTCCTTATATCGTGCTCTAAGATCCTTAAGTTCGGAGTTGTATTTCTTCCAAGCATCAGGGTTAAGTTCCTTACTGGTATTATGCAGAGCCCTTGAAACCTCCCCCATACGCTGCTTGAGTTGGTTGGCACTCATACTGTTCATATCCAGAGCTGCAGTATAACTTTTTGTCGTCCTTTCTGCTTCTTTAAGTTGTTTGCTCTTATCTTTAATAATCTTGTGAAGTTCTTTGCCCTCCTCTGTATTATGCTTCTGTTGCGCCTGCAGTATAACATAAGCCCGGTTCAGGTTCTCCAGTTCCTTCCTCAGAGTGATGGCATCATTCTGGGATTCCTTGATTTTCTCCTGGAATTCACTGTCTGTAACCTTTATTTCGGCTTCCAGCAATATTTTATCAATATCCACCATAAGTAATCTGTTTTAAGCAAATTAACTATAGGATAGAGCATAAAAAAAGGACAGGAAACCGGTCCCTGTCCTTAATACAAAAGATGTATAAGCAACTTATTTAAATATCTGTTTAAGCAGCTCAATAGCGCCCCAGGTAAGGAATCCTATGATTAAACAAAAAATAACCATAAAAATTACAGTGCCAAAATTTCTGGTCAACATACCAGTTAAGACTCCTACTATAATTGCCGTAATAAGTATAGTTCGTATCATTGCTCATTCAAATTATGTGTTATTACTCTCCTTACATAACCGCCCAAAGCAGCCTTCAGCCTGCGGTAAATTCCACCATACAGATAACCATATACATACTTGTTGTAGATTGGCTCGTAGTTCTTCTTTTTCTTGCCACCTGTACCCTTCTTCATATCCAAAAAACGGATGTACAGAGGGTAGCGGATGGTCATCTTAAGGTTGTTCACTGTAGGAGCCTCCCCAAGGGTACTCACCAGTTTGCCGGTACGGTTTACATAATACACTGTGGCAATCATCTTCTGGGTGGCCAGCAGCTGCTCCCCTTGCTCTCTCAAAAGAGAGTTCAAAGTATGTATATAATTCTCTGTTAGCATATCACAAAGTTAATCAATTAAATTAAACTTTCCAGCAACCTGTCTATATGCCCAAGGACCTGCCATTTGTACTCCTTCCATATTTTTGCAAGATCCTCATCCACCTCGTACAACACCTTATAAATGGACTCTTCATATACAGATGTAAGAGTTTGAAAGTTTGCAACTGTAACATCCATCTTGCTCTGGCGGAAAAGGTTAATCATAACTTTTGTCTCCTCACATAGATTGTCGTACGACTCTATCAACAATTGGGCAAGATACAGGAACTCCTGTAGTTCAATACTTCTGCACTCCGAAGGCTTATACTTAGGATGTTTTCTGCTTGACAGTCTCTTCATCCTTTTATCAAATTTATCCATATCATAAGGATCTTCCGGTAAGCACTTGAGGGCACATACCAACTGCCCAAGTTCCGCAATATTACCAAGCAGTGGTGTAAGTTCTGCATCATCCAGGATCCTCTCTATCTGTGACCCTATCAAACCAAACTCCCACATTGTACCTCTTAGGGCCTCTGCCCATATTTCTTTACGATTATTTTCCATAGTTATTCTCCTTTTTAATAAAAAATTCTGCATACATAGCCCTCTCACAAATTTCTGAAAGGGTAGGCTCACAATCCTTCAACAAATCATAGATTGTAAGTTTCATTTCCTCAACCAAATCATTCCAGCGAGGAAAGAGCTCTGAAAATTTCTCATCTCCATTAACCTTCCTGCATAGAGTGATTGCCTCATCAATAGCATAAAAATGCTCCATCAGCAGATGCGCATATATGCAGCGCTCTGTTGCTTTCATATCTGCCTTATCCATTACGCTCCCTCCTTACAGTCAAAAATGATATAATCCACATCAGGAAGAGGCTTGCGTATTACCATAGAGGCAATCTTCAACTTCATCTTAAGACGTGGGGAAACGGATGTCAAAGCAAGATCATCCTGGTGGAGGATAGTGTAAGAATAGCTTTCAGAACCGTCAGTGGAATTGTACAACAATACCCCATAGAATTCAGCATCCACCTTGGATACTATCACCCCCTGTGATCTGAGGGTTTAGGGTTTCAATAATAGCACCTACCTGGTAGGTGTGAGCAGCTGCAGCACACTGTGCTGATTCAGCTGTAAAAGAATTAGTGGTAGTCATAACTAATTATTTTACAAAATAAAAAAGCAACCCTTAGAGTTGACTACCACATACCACAAGGGAATGCTCTTGGGCCTTTCGGCTCCAAAACTCATAGGTTGCTAAACTATTTTTCTGCTTAAGTTCCCTTGCAGATATAGTCGGTATGTATGGTAGTCATTACAAAGGTAGAAATAAATTTTCCTTTTTTGCAACTTTTCTTGGGTGAAGATATAAAAAAAGCACCTCTTTTGGAGGTGCCTGGGTTGTTATTTCTTACCGCAGCAATGTTTATATTTCTTGCCACTTCCACAGCTGCATGGATCATTCCTGCCAGGTATCTTTGCACTCACTAAAGGTGTATGGGCCTTTATACCCTCCACATAATCAATGGTCTGTTGTGATGGCACTCTGAAACTCATAACTGTTTGTCCGCCATAGTTGGTGATGGAAAAATCCCCTTGGGATATGATATTCATTCCTATCAGGCAGCCTGTATCCCCATTGGCAGACAGTTCTTCACACTCCGTAACTTTGGTTTTGAGTGTAATTTGCTCGTTATTGAGGGTTATCTGCACATAGTACACATTTACGTCTTTGGGCCCATGGACTCCATTTACTACAGCTTTGGAAATGGGTATAAGCCCCAACTTTTGTGCAGTAGATTTCGTGATAACAGAATTGGTTGCACCTGTATCCCATAATCCTAAAGTATCAACTGTAGTTGATGTAAAAGGATCACTTATATGTACATCTGTCTTAATGCAATTGACAACTGTACTGTATTTGGTGGTTAAGGCGTGGACTTTTCCCATACTATACAAAAATCACTCTTGAATGAAAAGTTTGTGTATATGCATTCTCATCTTTTGTGCACTCTTGGATTAAGAATGTACCCAAATCAAAATTCTTGGAAGCATACTCAATAGCCTGCTCAAAGGTATCAAAGGCGTTTTTCACCTCCATATCTTTAATAATCAGGAACTGGTTAGGATGCTTTTCAAAAAGAAGCTTATAATTCTCCTTGAAATAATTGAATTCCTTCTCTAACATGATTGGCCTAAATATATAGTAGTTATGTGTATGTAACAATAGTTCGGTTAAATAGTTGCGTTCGCAAAATTGAGAAAATATTTACAAAAAAGAGAAAAATTCTTTTCCTTTTTTGCAACTTTTCTTGGGTGAAGAAGGGAAAATTTCCTCTGTTTTCCCCAGATTTCCCATGTGGTACAGCTGCTGCCCTGCAAAAAAGAAAGCCCTGGAGACCAGAGCTTTTTTATAGGGTATGGGATTTATTCTGCAAATAAGCTCTTCCGGCAAGTTACCGGAAGTGGCTTCCCTGTGTGACTGTAATGTGACGGTTGTGTGACAAAAAAAGCACCCCGGAGGGTGCTTTGTGTTATTGGTCTTTGCTTTTTTCTTTAAGATCCTTTTTGATTTGTTTCCCTCCGGTCAGGAACAATCCAACTATTGTTACAAGTGTGCCAGTGGCCAAGATTCCAGCGTATGTGTACATTCCAAAGTATGCAAACGCTATTGATACAAGCAATCCTACTATAAAGGTTGCAAATCCAAACGATTGACCTCTCACATTAGACTTAACCTGTCCCTCTATGGCAATTCTCTCAAGTTGCATTCTATGCTCCTGCTGCTTTTCTGCCATTGTTATGATTCTGTCAGCAGAACCTGGCAGGATATTCTCATATTGCTTGAACATTTGCGGATGAGGTAGCGGCCCTTCAAAATACTCCCCCTGCTCAATCATCACAAGCATCTGTGATTTTATTTTCTCCTTCTGCTCTGCAGGAATGTTTGCTTGACTTAAAATCTCATCCACTCTTCTTGCTGGATGAAGCAACTCTTCCGGATTTACTTCTTCAGCCTCTGCAAAGGCAACTTCTTTTGGCTCAAACTTATCTTTTTCTTGCATGTCCATAGCTGTTTAACGATACTTTCAAATCCCTTCCAATAGTTCCAAAATCTGATTCTATAGCAATTGAATCTGCTTTCTGCTCAGTTTTAGATGCATTAAATGTGTAATATGGTGCAAACACACCCAAAATACTACCAAACCCAAGCCAAAAAGATGACCTTGAAAACAAGAAGTCTGTTCGGTAATAACTTTTCATATCAAATTATTTTAGTGGTTCTTTTCGTTTCCTATATGCAAATAGTGTGCGTAAATATTTTCTTTTTTGCAAATGTATGGAAAAAACTGGAAAAAATTTGCAAAAAAGGAAATTTTTACATATCAACAGAACAATCTGGCAGACAAAAGGTTTTACCAAATTTTCTATATCAATGCTTATAATCAATGATAATAATCATTGTTAATAGTTGCATACCATCCATTCTTCCTGCCGTCTGCGGTTGGTCTTGGAGGCAGATATGGTGCGTTCTATCTTATGTATTTTCCAACCGTTGAGTGTGGCATAATCCTTTACTTGAGGCAGTGGAAAGGTGGTGAGCATAAACTTGCCTTTCACGTTCTCCAGTACTGCCAACAGTCTGCTCATATCGTATTCATTAAAGGTGCCGTTGTAGTGGGCGCAGTCGGTGCCAAGATATGGAGGATCCACAAAGTGGAATGTGTCCGGGGAATCGTAGGTCTTTATCACTTCTATGGCATCCCGGCTCTCTATGGTTACCCACTCCAAACGGTCGCACAGGGCTTGGGAGATATCATCTTTGGCATTATGCAGTTTCTTGGCCATTGCTCCCTTGAAATCATAGCCAAAAGTACCGTCAAGCATAGAGGCAAACGACATCTTGCTTCTGGCCCATACGGCCCAGGCCCGCTGTACAGGTGAGAAGAATGTCGGGTACTTGAGTATATGTCCGGCATGGGCGTGCAAGTCACGACTATGCAGTGTTTTGTCAATCTCTACCTTCAAGTCTGGATAATACATCTTGGCTACCCAGTAGAAGTTGGTGATGTTTTGGTTGATGTCATTGATAATTTCGGCCTTTACAGGATCCTTGGCAAAGAGCACAGCTGCTCCTCCGCAGAAAGCCTCTGTGTAGATGGAATGTTTTGGGATGAGTGGGAGGATATGCTTGAGCATTGTCTGTTTGCCTCCGTAATAGGTGATAGGTGTTTTCATAATCAGTATGTATTAAAAAATAGTTAACTTTGCATTGTCTCACTAACTTGCCAATAGAATAATAGAATAGCCCTACGGAACGAGAGGTTTACTCCCGGTGTATCCGTAGAGCTATTCTATTGGTTAAAAGTAAGTGAGACGACTGTTAACTATTTATGCCGGGAGTTTTTCTCTCCCGTTCCTATCAAACCATATCTATTCCCGATATATTGAACATCAATGTCCAACCATAACTATTGCTCAACTCCCGGGCAAAAAATGGGGTGATATCATAAGGAAAGGTCAACCGCTTTATGAATGGATCCGAGCGGTCATTTCTCATATCATCCCTGATAGAAGTCATAATCTGCAGCAGCTGTTCTGTAATGAGTATCTCCTCGGCCATATCAAAGGTCCCGGATGATATGGGCTTAGCTATTGTTACGGCCAACTGCATTACATCCTCCTTAACATTCAGCCTGTCCACCCTGGACGTAATATTTCCATAATCAATGAACAGGTATATTCCTCTTACCTGGC
This sequence comes from Candidatus Egerieisoma sp., assembly GCA_045594125.1. Classification (GTDB taxonomy): domain Bacteria; phylum Bacteroidota; class Bacteroidia; order Bacteroidales; family UBA932; genus Egerieousia. The sequence continues at coordinate 21,890 of JAZNXX010000046.1, read as the reverse complement.
TTATCTGTTTTTTCACCTGGTCTTCATTCACCCCATAGATGTAATCTGTAATCTCCGGATATATCTCTTTACAGGCAGTAAGGGCCTTGGCTTTCATCTGGGCATAGCTGTCTAAACTGGAAGCATTCTTGCGGTTGAAGAACTTGTTTACCGCTTGTTGAGATGGGTACTTGGCAAAGTAATGGAAGATATCTTGTAGTATCATAGTATTGTGTTAATTTGGTCAATGCTCAAATTCAACTGTGCAGCAATTTCAGATTTCTTTTTCCCGACAGACTCAAGGTGGGCTACAGCATCCACTGTCAGTTTGAGCAGCAAGTCGAGGTAAGAGAAGAGAGGTATTGCGCCCACTTCATTAAGTGACCCATATCCTTGCCCTGTTAAAGTATATAGCGGGGCATTAGGGCCCAGAGGGTTCTTGCTATTTTTCTTTTTTGGGGCATTAAACAGGATATCGTATTTTGGCAGCGCAGATATCCACGCGGTGATACCCGTATAGTTATACATTACTGCATACATTGTTTCATCCTTTACCCCTTTAAGAGATATTTTCTCTGCCTTTTCTCCTAAGTAGGGGTATGGGCAATATAGTATCCTCACAAGATGTTCAAGGAATGATTTCTTTCCGGTACTGTGGAACATCTGCAGCATTATATTGGCATCCGTGTACTGAAGAGCTGTGAGATTGGTGTTTACCACCCCTTCATCTTCCGAAAATGTGTATCCCTTCAGTTTTGTCCCAGGCAACATAGGGAGCAGCTGCTTGCTCATCAACAGATCAGCCTCCACATACATTTCCATTTTGGCTGCTATTCTGTGGAAAGGGTCTCCCATATCTGTGGGCAGTTTTTTTGCAAGATATTCCTGAGTATGAACAGGGAAACTTTGAAATTTTATGTCGGGATAATGGAATTTGTACAGAAATGTAATATGCTCTCCCAATCGGAAGAGGTTTTCACAGTAAATTTCATTACCCGGCTGTGGTTTAGGATCTCCACCAAGAAGGGCATATATAGCCAACAGTTTGAACTCCCCAAATGAGACTTTCCCTTGCTCCAACAGGTTCAGAGCTCCCCCTACTTTGCAGAACTGGGTTGGGGAGAGCTCTTCCCATTGGTTCGGAATATGGAACTTGTTATTGACAGTTATCATAGAGTTGCGTAATAGTTGTTTTTTTCCTCATTGAGGTTGGCTGCTATCTTTATAGTCATCCTGCTATTGGCATTCTTTACCTCTGCTTCCAGGGCGGAGTAGTATTTTTCCACATCGGCCATGATTATGGATTTTAGTTTCTCTCTTACCTGCATCAGGCTGCTTTCCTTAGTAAACTCGTGTGCCACGTCATTTCGGATGCTCTTGGGCAATTCCGTAACATCAAACAGCATCACTGCCTGGGCCATCGTGTGGTAGGCAAGCACTCTCTTGGCTCGCACAAGCACTTTTTCTGATGGGTTTGACAGAGACTTCAGACGAGGGTTGATTTCATCTTCCATCACCTTGCGCATCAGGAACTGCACCTTGGAGTAGAAGTATTCAGATTTATTGATCTGGAAGTACTCATCAAATTCTGTTGCAGATTTAATGAGCAAACTTGACCGCATTTTATATGTTGCAGAATCTTTCCATTCTTTAAGTCCTGATTTGTCCAACCACGCAAATAGCGCATCCATTGCGCACCAATAGATGGAGATATACTCGTCTTTCATTGCCTCGTACTGATATTTGTAGAGGCTCTGATTACTATTGTTTTTGGAAGATGCCCAGAAGATGAGATACCTGTACATTGCATAGTTGGCTACTGCAGATTTTACAAGACCCGAAGCCTCCTCATTATCCAGCAGCTGCTGGATAATATCCACCCCTAAAGATTTATTGAACTCATACTTTGCCTGCATTATACTTGGGCCAAGGGCCTGGAGAGTCAGAGACATCTCAAATCCCTGAACATATTGGGATAGGTCATCTATATCTGTAAACATAACTATTCCTGTTGGTTTTGTAATCTGTTTTCTGGGGTAACATCCTGCTGCTTGGCTATTGTAGGGCGGTAGAAGCCTATTCTTACCCCTGCAGCATACTTGCCGGGGAAGTTAAGTTTTATAGCGTAATTCAGCGCAGAACACACCACACTTTCCGGAATTGTAAGGCCATTGAGATAAATGAGGTAGTTGTAGTATGCATCTGATCCACTCTTGCTGATCACTCCCTCCTTAGAGACATTGGAAATGGAAGGATCAAGGCCTTTGGCTGCCAGCATCACGTAATCCGCCCTTTCATCGTATGATTTGATGGCCTCTATGTACTCCTTGTATTTCTGTGGTATCTCCTCTATCCTCCAGCGCTGTTCCTGTCCGTTATCATCGTTAAACGAAGTTGTTGCATAGTATTTTCCTTGGTTTTTACCGGCTCCCGAGAGGAACTGTCCCAGTTTCTTGAGTTCCCTGGAGGTAAATTCTGCAAGGAGTCCTTCGTGGTACTCACACCCAATCTCCATTATCTCATCCTCCCCAAAGGTTATTTTCTCAAGCTCAACAGATCCATTATCCGCTTCTGCCATTTTACTTGCATTGCGCTCGCATATATCTTGCAGCATCTGTTTTTTGCTCCTCATCCACGCCTCTGGGATAATAATGTGAAGCCTTGCAGAGAGTGCATTGGCCAGGTAGTCATTGATATATTTTGGAGTAAGGTTTGAACCTTGAATCCAGTCTTTCACGCCTTTGTAAAAGGTGTTGAAAGCATAAATCTCCTCCCCATGAGTAGGGTTCTTTATATATGATATCGCTGATGGATGAGCCAGAGGCTTAGTGTAGTTGAAACGTGGATACACTTTATATTCCCTACTGCTGCCTCCCCCTGTCCAGTTGCCCACCAGCACTTTATTGAACTCTCTGTCCTCAAAGTCTGTCCTACCTGTAACATTCTCTGTAGTGGCCAAACGGCAGCGGGTTACTGATACATGTTCAAGCCCGGCCACAGGCAGTGCCCTGGTGAAGGCAGATCCTCTGCTGAATCTCCATTTGCTGAAGCACCCCTCACAATAATAGAACGAACGGATACATTTGTTAAGGTAGGTGGTATAGTCATCTGCCAGTCCGTTCTCAAGCCAGTTTTCCAACCAGGCTTTAATTTCCGGATCCTGTACATATTCTCTGGCCGGAAACCCGTTCTTGTCTGTACACTCCTTATATAGTGCCGGTCCTCGGCCATAGAGCATACTTATCTGCTTTTCTATAAGCCCCGGCAGAAGCCTGTTGGTACTTATCAGTTCCTTGGCCTCGTTAGGTTCTGTGTTGTTCTCCCCATACGGATACACATAGAAACCATTTACATTAAGGGGTTGCAGTGGTCTGCTTTGTGCTGCTGCCGCAAAGTCTGCAGCCATCACTTGCCCCGCTGGCAGATCTTCCCCTATCTGATAGGTGTACACCTCCCCACCTTGTTTTATGTATCCACGTCTATTCATACCATATTACTTTTTTTAATTTATTGTCTTGGTTCTGAAATCCTATATACCGGATAAGCACCTTATAACACATCTTGGGCTGTCCATCTGCAGTATCAAACAGGAAGTAGTTTTTGCTATCTACGCTCCATTTGTCATGAGGCAATGGTTTACGGCATCTGCAACCGTGATATGTGGTGAGCTTATCCGATGCTACCCCCTTGCTACGTGAGTAATGATAGAAGCTGATGGAGAAGGTACCGCCCTCTCTTGTTATTGCCTCAGCCATCCTTATGGCATCCACTCCTTGCACAGTTTCCTTAAGTTCCATAATCAAAAATACCTCACCCCCACAGAGTTAAAAAGGACACCCCAATCATATTTCCCGAAATTTTCTGCAGTGTAAAAACATCTGCAGAACCAGCGGCCTCGGGGTCTGGAAGCATCCAAAAAATGAAAAAAAGAGCCAAAAAAGTGTAATTATCTGATAGCCAGAAAAATGATATAAAACTTTTAACAAAACACCCCCAAAACATCTGTTTTTTAGAATGAAACATTGGTTTGCAAACCGCTTGAATACTGATGAAAATCTTTTCCTGGAAGCCATTTCTGGTATTTTCCATAAACAAGATACATCAACCCGGATGGTATCTGGGGAGTGAGTGCAGCCTGCATATTTAGGGGTAATTTTTTCTCTGCAGATTTGTCAAGTTCCACCGGTCCGTCTGCCCCTTTCACTTTCTTGCAAGAGAACAGCGCATTCTTCAAATCCGGACATTCATTGGCATCTATGAGTATCCTTGGAACTTGCCTTTCCTGATTGGAGAGGAGCCTGTTCCAAAGCCTGTAATGTTCCCAATGAAAAATTGTTTTCTGCCCAAGGTTCATCAGTTGTACTTTGAACCCATATTTTTCAAGTTCGGCCTTGAGCTCTTTGGCTGCAGTCTCATTGGCCAGGCGTTCCTCCTTTTTATTGCCCGCCCTGTCATAGTACAGATCTACATTCCTATTCACTTTGGTTGCAAAGAACTGGGCCGTTTTCCTGGCCAAATCTGGAATATCTTCAGGTGAATAAACATATTCCTCTTTCAGTATACGAAGCGTGTTTTCCGCCTTCTTTTCCTGGGCTACAACCAATGAAGCAAAGCTGCCAGGATCATAGCCTATCAGCAGTTTGTCTTTGGGGTCATAGTGTTTGAGGTACCCCGCATCCAAGGTGAATGTATCTTTGAGGTTTAGAGAAAGGATGGATTTATAGGTGTATGAATCTTCAAAGAAATGTTTCTCTTCATCCAGCAAGGGGAAAAAACTGTTTTCCATAGACCTTTCCCTTATTGAGAATATGGAGGTAAGAAGTTCATCCATCGGGAGGGTCTCCATCTGTGTTTGGAAGAATTTCTGGCCAAGAACCTCTTTGTTTACCAGTGATGACACTCTGATGTAAAAGATGGCCATTGAGCGCATCTGGTCCAGAATAGGTTGGAATTTGGCAAGTATCCGTTTTGCTTGTGCCACATTTTTCCCCTGTAGCATATTGAATCTTGCCTTTTCCACGTGCAGAGATACTGATATTATATCCTCTATGAGCTGATGATTTACTTTCTTTTCGTACTCTATGAACCAATCATCTTCTCGGAGTGATACTCTTGCAGTATCTGACACACCTGTAATTCCCCCATAGTAGGGGCTTCTGGTGGTCTGTTCCGCCCCTTGAGATAGCCTGCCCACTCGGAATGCCGGAAATAGGCGTGTACGGAGCTTGTCTCCACTATTGTGTTTCATTTCCTCTATAAAACCGTGCACGATGTTGGATCCGGCAATACTCTCCGCCTGATCAGAAGCCACCAGACGGATGTTGTGGCCATTGGCAAATATTATGGTGTGTTCCGGGTGAGGCAACGGGTACCGAGGTTGCTGAAAATGGCGGGGAAGATCTTTCTCCCCTATCACAAAATCAATTCCTTCTCGCAATAGAGCCCCACCTGCAGGAGATTTGCTGGTAGAGTAGTAAGCTATAAGGTTAGGAATAATATTGGAAAATAGGGCCATATATGTTTTATGGGCAAAGGCTGATGTTTCTCTTGGCATACTGACGGCCACCCTTATAGAGCGTGGTCCAATAATTCCCTCTGTTTTACCTGTACCACGCCCAGCTTCAGCATATAATTTATTGCAGTCAATTATAGATACCAACAACTGCATCCGATTCATGTAGTAATCAATAAACTCCATATTAGTCTGTAGTTATATCTTCAAATGCAACATCTTCCACCTCTGCTTCAGCAAACAGTCTCTCCTTTTCTTTGTCGGTGATAGGGAGCCCATCAATGAGTTTTTTATAGTATCCCGATTCAGCTTTCCTGGCAATATCGTACAAGTTCTGCTTGGCATATCCCAGCTGCTCCGGCTTGATCTTGTCTGATATGATGAATGTAGGAGGATTCCAATCTCCAGGTTTGATGCGGTCTGTTGACCTGGTACGCAGTTCGTGTGCCTTAGAAAAATTCCTTCCTGCAGCTTCAGGCTTATTCATGGCAATGGATAGTCTGGCCAGCTTGTCAAACTGGTCGGCATAGTAGTTATCCCAAGCATCAGATGTAACAGTGTTGTCCATATAGAAGAAGTTCATAGCATCCTCATAGATGCCCCGGGCTTGGGAATATGTCATATCTGGGAACTGTCTCCTTAATGCAGAAATGCACCTTGTAAGAGCAGCCCCGTTATAATGGACAATGGCCGGAACAGCGTTGATTTTACGGATATAATCCTGCAGGGCATCTGCTATTCCTTCAGACTTCCCCGTAGAGAGAAAATCCTGTAGCACTTTATGATCCAACAGTTGCAGCTCTTCAAGTCTTGTCATAGTCCGAACAGATCCTCCTTCATCCTTGCTATATATTCAATACTTTCCCTCTTGATAGCAACATCCATTGCATCTGTATCTCCCTGCAGCTGGAGAAAATGTATTGTAGTTTCTATGTCTTGTTGGGAGATTGATTTACTGGAGCGGAACTCGCTGCCAAGCTTTGTCTTGGGATTGGTGATATCCCTGAGAAATTGACGTCTCAATTCTCCCTTGAGTCCTGCCAGTTCTGCTATATATGAAGGAGAATGGCCGTTCATGGCCCCATAACGGGCCATCTCAAGGTACTCTTCACCCCAGTCATATTGGGGTGCTGGTTTATCGTTTTTCTCGCTCATACAATTGGTCCTTGAGTATTGATGTCATTATATCCAATTTATTCTGCCAATGTTCCAGATGTGCCTTGTTGTTTTCAAGATTTTTCTGTTTCTTTTTGTTCTTGAGATACGATTTATATCTGGCAATATTCTGCTTCACATTGGTAAGCCTGGTCATGAACTCATCAGGATTACTCAACAGAAGTTCCTTCATCTCTTTGTGCAGGTCTTCCGTCTTGAGTATAGGGTGTTCATTCTGGAACTTCCCCTTGTTGTTATAGGAGGTGAGCTCTTCACGGCATTGGCGGTTGCGAATGGAAAGCTCAACATATTCAGCTACCATCTGTGCAGTTGGGCTGTTATCAAGCTTCTGCTCCAATTCCACAAGCCTGCGGAAGGTGTTCACCCTGTCGGAGTATATCAGCTCTGCTTTTTGAACGAGAGGATCTGTGAGATTTTCCCACTTAATCCGTGGAAACTCATCATGCTTGGCACGCCTTTTTTTTTATCGGGAAGATGAGGATGCTCTTCTACAATTTTTGGAAGGAATGCTGTACGATGGTTGACAATTTCCTGGGGAGTTACATAATCCAACAGCAGGAATACTATTTCAAACGAAAGGCTTTCCCCATTGCGCATTGATATGGAACGGCTCATAAGGCTGCTGTGTGGCTGGTACCTGCGAAGTAGTTCCCTATCCATCCCAATGAATTTATTATCCTGCAGCTGCTGTGCTGCCTTGTGTTTCTCTCTGTATTCCATATATTTTCAAATTAGGGCAGAGGTTACCCCCTGCCCATACAAACAAACTTTAAAAAACATTAATTATGAATTAGATGTCTGTACACGGCTAACTTCCACTAATGTACTGTCATCAAATATCTGGAAAATGATCCTGCTGCCTGCATTGCCAATCCAAGTTTCGCCTCCTCGAAGCACGAATCCAGCTGCTTCCTGAATCTGCGTAGCATTGTCACCGCCACCTCCACATATCTCAACGGTCCTGCCAATATCAGACGATGACAAGCCGGTGAATGATGATATGGTTGTAGGCTGAGTATTAGCACCTGTTGTATACTGTTGAGCTGCGGAAAATGCGATAGTTGTAACATCTGGTGCCATCACAACTGGAGCAGCAGTGATGATAGAACCAACATATTTATAAGGTTGCTCAAAAGATGTATTGCCAAATGTTACTGATGCACTTCTGGAATCCTTACCATTAAGTCTTTCAAATGATTTAAGCAACATGGGCTTAAGATCATTACCCGCAATCCAGTAGCTGCGGTCAGACATCTGATATATTAGGATAAACCTGTCACCTGCATGCTCCTCAAGGAACTGGTGTATCTGTAATCTGTGGCCACCCAGAATAAATGTGAACTCATTAACCACTTCTGTTGTGATATCACCTTTGGTTCCCGATGACTTCTCTTCCAAGGAATCATCTATAGCATTAAAGACATGCATCGTTTCCCCTTTTTTCAGTGGTATCGTTCCAACCTCTCTGGAAGCATTTGGAGTTGGGAATGGCACACTCTCATCAATCTGGTCCAACGTTACAAGTATAACTTTGGAAATGATTTGTTTACCTGCGGTGTATTTGTCTGACACTCTGCCTATATTGCCAATCAGAGCCATTGATGCGCACATTACACCTGATGCACTTACTGATTGAAACAACTGGTCAAATGTAATTGCATCTGCAATAATTGCAATACCAAAAGCTATTGCGATAAGCATTGGGATAAGCAAAATTTTACCCAGGATATTTTTTCGGATTTTATTATAATTTCTCATTTTTTCTATGTTTTATAGTATCCCCGGAATGGGTATACCTGGTTTAACATTAGGATCTTGCAATCTCCACAAATTTGGCAGCCTCTGCATCGTAGTAAACTTTAATCCAGTCACCTTTTGCTTGAGGGTTCCAAGCACTTGTAAGGTCTGCGAATTTACCACTCTTGGCAATGGTTGTTGCATTGGTAGTATTGCCACACTCAATTCTGTATACAACTCCAGCCTTGGCGTTGTTAATATCTGTAATTACAGTTGCCTTGGTGTTCTCTCCAGTACGGAACAGGAACTCATTTCTGCCATTCACTGTTGTTGCATCAGCCACAATCTCCGTTACAGGATAGTTAATGAATACCACCTGGTTTGCGAAGTTGTTGGCAACAAGTGATGCTTTATCTTTGAAAGTCTTGCCTACGAATGTTGCAGAGATACCCTCCTTCCAATTACTCCAACTCCACACTGCCTCAAGGTGCTGTTCAAATGCCACCTTGAACATCTCACCTGGTTTGTCCTCCAAAGTCTGGAAGTTACCTGGCTGTGCCAATAGCATAAGTTTGAGGTTACCCATATTGGGAATAAACTTGATTGGTACCTCATGCTCCTCAAGTGAGAGCTGCGGGCCGGTAAAGTCAAGATCCTTGCCATATTTGTTGCGGTACCACGCTTTGTACCAAGGTTTGTGTTTGGAGTTGATATATAGGCAGAAGTTTTTAACCTCCAATGGATATACATCTGCAACATCCTCCACAAATGCCTCCATCGCATCACCAATATTGGCTTTGGTATAGTTGTTATATACTGCATCATCAAGTGGCAGAAGTTTATACTCAGAGACATAATCAAATAGTTTATGTACCAAACCTGTTGCCGCAAATAGGTATGATGCGTTTTTACCCTTTACCGGCTCAATTCTGTGACCAAGGATAAGGCGGGTGTTCTGCTCGTTTTTCAGAGCTTTGGCAATTTCCAGTATCATCCACTCAATCAAGTTCCATTTAACAGGATCTGAGCCTGATGTATTCAGATAGCCAAGGTAAGTTCTTTCTATCCATTTGAAAGAGTGGAACAGATATTTGAACATAACGTCAGAAACTTGAGCAACCTCAGGCTGTAGTTCCATTGAACCTTTACTGATCTCACCTGGCTGGTAGCTCTGTGAGAACTCTCCGAAGAATGCATTAGTCAATATATCCTTATCCTGGATGTTACTTCTCATCGGGAAGATATCAGTAAGGTTTGGAAGCATCAGAATCTGAGCAATCAGAGCATCCATACGTCTTACAACATACTGGTCGCCAAGGTTAGCATCAGATAGACCTGAATAGTCAATTGAACCTTCAGTTGAAAGTGCAACAACATTCAACATACCCATTGATTGCAACTGGGACATACGGGTTGCAATATCCTGCCCGTAATCACAAACTGCAGCCTCAAGGTCTTTCATCACTTTTTTAGCATTATAGCTCTCTGTAAGATATGAGCCTCTTGCTGTAATTTTGTTCCACACTTTATCCAGACTGAACATTTTGTGTTCAATTCCAAACAAATGAGTGGCGGTAGTCATACCGGCCAATGCCTTGGTAGGTCTTACAGTGGCCTCTGCCTTGTCATCTTGTGCCTGTTTTGCCATTTTCTCATTCTCCTCTTTTAGTGCTTTGTTCTCAGAAAGCATTTTGTTAATCTTTTTAACTACAGCAGTAGCTTTAGCAGAAGTCTGCTCATCGTCTTCATCCTCTTCAGGATCTTCATCAGAGGTTTCATCTGACTTGTTTTCCTCATCAGAATTATCATCCTCTGCAACCCCTTTCAGGGCTTCCATGATGGCGTTGAAAGCAGCAGCTTTCTCCTCATCATCCTTCATTTTGGCCAGGTCTGCCGAAAGATCTGCATTGTAGCGGTTCTTGTACTCTTGAGAAACCTGCTTGGTCTCCTCTGCACTCAAACCAGATTTAGCTTTTTCGGAAAAACCTAATGCTACCAAAACTGCATTGATTTGTTCACGGATTGTCATAATTGTAACTATATTAGGTTAGATAATTGGCTTGCCAGCTTGCGGTTATCAACCTGATCCAGCAGTTTCTGGGCAACCACTTCCAGACTTTCCACACCGTCAATAAGTCCCAGCTGCTTGGCCTCTTCAGCATAATAACTGTCACCTTCAAAAACAGATTCATCCACATTCGGACGTGCACCTCTTACGTTGCTTTCAAAGAGGTTCATTGCAGGATCCAAAACCTTACTGATATAATCCTTCACTTTGCCATCTAAAGCATCCATATATGTTTTGTTTTTGCGGATACTCTTTGTAGCATAGATATCAATATCTTTGATGCCCATCTTCTCCCAGTACTCTTTGAAACTACACAGTGTTGCCATACAACCAATACTTCCAACCGTAGAAAGAGGTGAGGTTACATAGATCATCTCTGCAGCTGATGCCAGGTAATATGCAGCACTGCAGCAACGGCTCTCTACGAGAGCAAATACCGGTTTGGTAAGTGATTTGATGATATTGTGGGCTTCATTTAATCCGAACACCTCCCCACCAGGAGAATCAATGTATAGCAAGTGGGCAACAAAAGCTGGATTGGCATCTGCAGCCTTCAGCTCCTGCATAAAATCATATGTGGAGAATCTCCACCAGCTGTTATATGTGATGATATCCTGGATGCAATGCAGTGCAATGGTCCCCTCCTTGGGGTCTGAAGACCAAGGGTAGGAGAACTGTATATTGCTACCAGGAGTAAGGGTAAAACTTTTAAGGGATGAATGATAATTTTTGTTATCGGGAGCACCATCCTTTTCCCCCTCCAGATATTGGAGGTAGAATTCCGGATCAAGTGCCAGCACTGTAGCATTATGAATATGCTTCTCTCTCATTCTCTTCTTTTTATACAAAGAAAATGAGTAATGGGCGAGTGCAAAAGGACTGTAAAGGGCTACAAATCCAATGGATATGGCAGTGAAACCTTGATTTCCACCTTGTAAAGAGTACCTTGTGCTGGGGTTACAATTACCTTGGCAGGTACATCTGTTGTGCCCATATAACAGGTATCTCTGTTCATCATATACATCCGGGCAACTACTTTTTTATTGTTATAAGCCATAATCTCTTGCCTGTTACACACAGATACGTGCGTAATGTTATACTTAAGACCAGCTTCTGTATCGTCAGGATCCTGACTGAACTGCACAGAGGAGCAAGATGTATATGTAAAATTGGAGCTCTCATCTTTGATGGAGATGCTTTGCTTGTATTGCGCATTGATGTTACTCAACGGAATAAGTGAAATTTTATCTGAAATCTTTTTCATTTTTGGTAAAAAAAAGGGACTGCAAGGGGACAAAATAATATTAAAAATTTACAAATTAAGGAGAGTGTTCTGACAACTGCTCCCCTTCTGCCTGTAACGGTACCATCTCTTCTTGAGCATTTCGTAAGAGTTCAGGAACTCAAGGCCGTAATCATCACAGAAAACATTGATAGCATCTTTTATACTGAGCTGGGAATTGGCCATTGATGCTCCGGCCATATAGTCAAGGAATGTTTTCTGAAATTCTGATCTAAGCAACCTCACTACTATCCTTTGCCCCTCAAGACTCAGGTATTTTCTGGACGATGTATTAAGGGTGACATCTTTATTGGGTACTTGCGCACCATTCTTACGCAAAAGTTCAATTTTGATTTTTGGAGTTTGCGAATTATGATTCTGGGAATTGCACTCCATAGACCACCGCGTATAACAGATAAGATGCTGTTTGATTACGGCCCATAATACCCCATTTTTCCCTATCCGGACTGAACTCCCACCTGTTGTGTGTACTATGTACGAGTAGAGAGATGATGGAACACTAATTTCAACATAATCCAACATAACAAAAGTATTTTATCTACTAAGTTACTAAATATTAAGCAAATACGCAATACTTTATCACACTTTTCCCCGCCTCTCCAACCTACACTTCTGTATTTCCGCACAATTTTTTTGTGCTTTTGTGCAAAGGCCCTTCCGGAAGATTATATACTTCTGTCCATCAGCATATTAAACTGCGTACTATTTTAGATTTCACACGCACTTTTGCTAAAAGAAACCGTGCACCCCCCTTTTCGTGCAAATAGTACAGCTATTGTGCAAAAAGTGTGCATCCCCAATATCTTGAATCTCAAATAATTACCACCTCAAAAAGATAAAACGCACGATTGCACGATTTTTTTTCTATTTTTTTGTAAGTCATTTTTTATAAAAGGAAAAATATAAAAATAATAATATATACCTCTGTGTTTCTGTGTTTTACACACAGAAGAACAACCCGTACAATTGTTAAAGCTTTGCTTATTTAAGGGGGAGCGGGGGATTTTTGTGCAGAAAAAGTGCGCACGATTCCGCTTTTTTATGCACGATTTAAAAATCGTGCGAGAATACCAATAAAAGACCCCGGAAATACTCTCCAGGGCTCAAATAAGGAAATGTCTGTATAACGCTAATAATAGACCTCGCAGAACTGCAATACCTGGTTGGGTATATGCTTGGCAGAGACAAACACAGGAATACCCTGAATGGCCATCCTGATGAGCTTCTGGGTAATCAAATGGCTCCGGCTGAAATTGAAGTCCTGAACGGCCACAAAAAAGCAAGTGTCAAGGTCCACATCAGAAATACTCCTTGAGACAATCTGCTTGGCCGTACTGGGCAGTTTGGCCATACCTGCAGCTATGATCAACTTGGAGAGCAACTCATCCCTGCGGGCCCTGTCATTGCTCTGCGCTACCACGATTTTGCATTTCCTCTCTATGTTTCGCATAATCCTTTATGTAATTTAAGTTCTTCCACTCAAAACGTCTGTAGCGTATCATCGTGGCATTTTCATTAAAATCAATACTTTCCTTTACAAAGTCATAATCCTGCATATACAGGCAAATACACCCTACAACAAGCGGGATATTATTCTTGGGAACACCTTTCAGATACTCAATCCAGGCATCATTTGGGAGCTTACTCAAGTATGCCTTGGTATTCTCCATTGCTATTGGTAAAATCTTGCCGTAACGGCTCCTGAATTCTTCAAACTGCTCAGGAGTTCTAAGGAGGTAGGAACTGTAGTCCATTACAGAAGAGGATGCCAGTCAGTTGCAAATAGATCTATTATATTTGGAACCCAACCTGTCACAATCGTCCCTTCTGCAGTTTTCATACATATAGTTGGCAAACCTGCAACCTCCCCATTTAATTCATCCGCTATGCCTTTAAGTATTGGATCCTTGCACCACTCTGACTTAATAATTGTTCCGGGCTTAAGCCATATATAAGATTCAGCAGAATCCCCCCATGCATGGCGGGATACCTTGCGCCCGGACATCAGCATCTGGAATGCATATCTAAAATCCAAAGTCCCGGGGCCTGGATGGGTATCTGCCCACGCTGCTCCAGCAATAAATGCGAGGCCTTCCTTATCAAGTATGTGCTTCTTACGATTAGCATTTGTATTCATATACTCAAATGCTTGGCCAATAATCTCATTTGTTCTTTCCTGATTCATATTACAACTGTTTAGTTTTATTGTTTTTCTATTTTATACCATTCAACATCACTTTTATGCAAGCCATAAAGTCAACAATGAACTTTTCAGTAACATCCCCTACATAATGAGTTGTAATAGGTTTTGGGACTCCCTTTTCCTTTATGGCAACCTTGTATTGTGTCATAGCTACAGCTTTAAGTTCATTATATTTATTTCAAGTACTCTAATGGCAGTGGTAACCGGCAATGTGTCCTGGAGTTTGTGATTACCAACAAGTTGTTTCATACATGAGTGGAGTTCTGACATATAACCAAATGATTCATGATTGGTGGCCCAACCAAGACGGGAACGGATAAGCTCCACATTTTTGCCTTCAACCTTTTTTTGAAGATCATAGCAGATAATGGCAATAATGGCGTACGTTATGGCCGTGTCGTGCTTAACCCCGATATACAGACGGTTCAACTCATTATTGATAGTGGCCTGTAGCCGGATGAAGTCCATTTTGTACATCTCCAATGCTTCTCTGACTTTACCTTGAGCACAGTTGATAATAGGGCTACTCATATGACGGCCCAAATCAAAATTGAAGTTCCGCCTCAAATCCGTAACCTTCCTGGACAGGCTTTTTGTACTCGCCAGCTTCTCATCCGCTACTGCAGCAATAGCCTTTAATGCAAAATGCCAGGTAAGCTCTGCAAAGAGATACGGGCGATATGTCATCATGAACCGCTCGTCCATGGTAAAACGAGACTCAAGAAATTCCTTCTCCAACTTGCCGGCTTTTGCATTGAGAATCTCTTTTGTTTTTTGATATTCCTGCCTTTTTCGCTTTTCATTCAGGAACTGCCAATAAAAACGATCCTCATTGACACGATGCATCAGCTTTGGATCTATTTGGCCAGATTTTGTTTTGCCTGCACCTTTGGCCAATGCTGCAAGTTCAACCACCAATAGGGAAACAGTACCGCTCTTTGTAGCATACTGCTCAAGCACTGTATACATTTGGCCTACCATGATGCCTGGCTGCACTTTTGCTGAACACTTACGGGCGGTTATCATTATGATATCCCCAAACTTATACTGTCTTTTAATCTTCTTCTTCATAAGTCAATTCATCACTGAAAATGTCTATACTGTTACTTCTCCCAGGATTAAGGTCATAATAATTGGATGATCCAATGATAAAGTATTCAATTCCTCCTTTCTTGTCATCCATATCAGGACGGCCATCCTTGTCATATTTGGCTGCAATACCACTCCGGTAATCCATCTTATGTGGATTGAACAGGAGCTCCCGGAACTGGCAATACTTGAGAATCTTCTTTTTGAATAGCGTAGGTGTATAAAACTTCTCCCTGCTACTGCCCACATTCTTCAGCAAATTATCGTACATATCTTTGCGCGGGATTGAGTTGTTGACATGAGCTTCATCAGAGAAATACTCATCAGCCCATAAGATAAACTCTTCCCCAAGATCCTGGCGCAACCTGCGCAACTCAATCCTCTCTGACGGAGATTCAACCACCCCATATTTGAAATACAACTGCACACACTGTGCAATAAGATTCCATGTAAGATTCCACTGTTCAAAATCCCATTCATCGAAAAATAATACCCCAAAGTCTTCCACAGGTTTGTGGGTGTCTGAATAGAAGTCGGAGAAGGCAATATTCCACTGCCTGTCCAAAAAGCTTGATCCGTCACCAGTTATTGAGTGGTTGGTGGTCAGATAAACTTTGGGAGAACGGGAAAAATCCAAAGTCACACGGCCACCACTTTTGTAGTTGATTGTCCAGGATCCTGTGACATTGGCAAAAAGCAACTCAAAGTTGAAATCTTTACGGATATCATCTATAAAGACAACCTTCGTCTTTTCCGTAAGCTCCGTCCACACGAACTGATCTTTATTCAGGTCTATTGTCTTACCATTGATATATTGTGAAACAACCGTCCTTTTTATCAGTTCTCCAAGCAGGGATTTGCCACTACGGCCATTGGATATGCCTATCTCAGATTGTTTGCCATCTACCCCTATTACAGCCTTGGCAGCGGAATAATCCTTAACTGATACACACAGATACCCCAAAGCACACAGTTTGGCAATAAGATGCTGGGCATTTTCATTTTTCTCCTGCTCCGTAACCTCCTCATTGCACTTCCTCCAAGTAAAGTTGCTTGCATTTTCCAAAAACCGCAAGAAGTGGCACTTCTGCCCAACTGGGGTGATAGTATAGTGCCAAATATCGTTATCCTCCTTTGATACGTTGATAAGCCTGCCGGTAAGAGCTGCAGGGAAGTCTTTCTTCTGGTCTGCCCAAATATTGTGGGGTATCTTGTCATAAGTTGACTCCGATATCCCCTCCGTAGTTATATGCCAAAATTTCTCCCGGAAATACATATATTGAGAACCCCTCTGTGGTACCTCCCAGTATGGTGTCTGGTATGCCAGGTTTGAAAGCTTGTCGGGACCTAAATACTGCGTACCACCTCTATATAGCATCTCCAAAATACCCTCTTTGAGAGTATCCTGAGTAAATTGCTGCAGATAGTCCCTTATCTCCCAATATGGGATACTCCTAACAGTTGGTGGGGTTATATGGATAAACTCATAGCCACCATTAAGGGTAGGATACCTTCCAAAACCACGGTTCTGAAGAAACCGGAATGCCCGGACATAGCGGAATTCGTAGTTTGTTTTTGCCTTACCTGACTTGTCTGTCTTAACCTCCTCCTCCCAAAATTGCTCTTCCGGCTCCAAAGGCTGTGCAGTAACCAGTTCCCCTTTATCATCAAAACGCCATTTGTGGCGTCCGTATAAAAACTCAGGCAAATCCTTGAGAATCTCCTTATACTTGGCACAAAACACCTTTGCTGAATTCAACCCCCATATTTCCTGCAACTTGGAATCCGTGTAGGTTGTAATTTTATACAACTGCACATACTGGCCAAGCTTCTCTTTCTGATTGATAGCCCTGTCAATATCCTCCTTCAGGAAATCCTCTTTCCCCTTAAGAGTGTTAGTGAGCAGATCATCAATACCTTTATCTCCAGCTTCATTCTTTAAAACGTGCCCAAAATATATTTCAAGATACAAATTCCTGTTCTTGAGGGTTTCAAAATACTCCTTAAAGTTCTTGACAGCGTAAAAGAAATTGCGCGGGCGCCTTTCTACCGGATCATTGAGTTTTATGTGAGATGTAAGGTCAAAGCAATCAGAGTCCAGAAGAAAAACAACCTCCTTAACATTGCACTTTTCTACAATTTTGATAATACTTTCCGGAAGCTGCTTATTTACGCCCAGATTCTGTATGCCTGCAACGGCCACTGAAGGTATGCCATGCTTACAAGCTTTCTCGGCCTTCTTCTCCCCCTCTTGAATATAAAGCCTGGTTATCTCTTGCCCTGACTTATACAGAGCCCTTATCTTCTGAGGGATATATATACAAGTTGGGGCTCCTGGAGGAGATTTATATTTAGCCGGGCGGCCTGCCTTATCTTTATGTTCATCGGGATACTGCCATCTGACACGAAAGTACAGCCGATCCCCTGTCATCTTTTCCCCTTTGTTGTTTTTACCCTGATATGTAACAGGCAAACCCTCTAAATCATAATAGTAAATGATCACATCATCCCCACTTTTATCAACGCCACCATCTTTACCCACCGTACCTGGTATAAACGTAGGTTGCTTAAAAATGGTATGGTTAGCATCCCCTGTGATAACACTGGCCGTAACATCTGCAGATGTAAGGCCACTCTCTTTGAGCATCCTGCTGCAGTAATCATTTTTTACCTTCCCTGATTCTACTCTTATAGGACGGGCAGGCTCTGATATGATAACGCCGTAATGATCCGCCATCCATTTCAACGCAGAGGGGAAATCCATATTATGCCCGTGCATAAGATATGCGGTGGAGGTCTTACCTTGACAGCCACCACATTTGAAACATTTGAATACCTTTTTTGTTGGGTTGATACTCAATCCGTTCTCAGAGCCACAACACGGGCAATTGGCCGTATAACTTACCCCGGACTTTTTAAGAGGTCCAAATGCAGTAATAGTCTCAACAATCTTATCATCGCACAATGATAGGATCTTTTCCTTATCGTTGTCGCTTATGTACATACGCACTATTTTTAAGTTTACAAATGGAATCGGAGGAGGTTATCCCGATAATCTCTGCAGTTGTACCCTCTATGTAATGGCTAATTGATGCATCCCATAGGTGTCTGCAGTAAGGGCAACTGGGAGTATGATGGCAATTCTCGCAATTTTTGCCCATCCACACCAGGACATCTTCAAGAGATATATAGGCATACCCCATTCATAATCAATCACTTAGAGGATACTGATTGTACTTCTGATATGTATCAAGTACCTGATGCAACACAGTATAATCAGATATTGACTGGGTGAGAGCTGCAGACTCCTCCAAATCCAACGGCTGCTTGTTATGGGACAACTCCATTTGTTTAAAATCTTCCATTTGGCGGATACGTAATTCTGCCAAAAAAAACCTAACAGCGCGGGTTATCAGTTTGATATTTTTAGCACTCAATTCCATATATATTCTCCTTTGATGTTTTTCGTGATGACCTCTGAACTCTTGCGGTAGTCCTCTGGACCCGTTGTGGTCTGAGCATTTCAGATGATGCTGTAGATAATTCGGGAATAAGCAGCAGAAGCAGAACGACAACGGCCAGCCTTCGTTTAATAGGTGATAAATCCATTGAAATGTGGAATCGTGAACAAAAATAAATAGCACATAATTCCGACACTTTCTGAATCTTTAATTTTGAATAGATACTGGTAGTGAGATTTTCTACAGTATGCACGGAAATTGGGGATTTCCCATCTGGGATGGTAAGAAGATCAGGAATCTCCTTCTTTGAAGCACCCCAAGCAAGTAATTCTGCCACTTCGCTTTCCCTTGGGGTGAGCAATGCCAGACGTTGCTGGTAATTGATATTATAATCCATATTGGTAATATTAGGCTGCCAGAGCAGCTATGGCTGGTAATATTATTATAAAGAGCCGGTATTACCGTGCTGCCACTGGCGGGTTACCAACCCCGCCCCGGCTCTGGGGATTTCTTAAGCAGAAACTGTAGGCAGTGGGGTATCGCTCCCCTGAAGAGTCATTCTCGCTGCCCCCTAATGGATCCTTCAGACACAATAATTGAAGCACATCGGTTATTCTGAAGATCCTCTTTCCATTCATATATGGCTTTGTCAGAAACCTCTACTTAACTTTTATACCTACCAATGATCTCTTTAACAGCTGCTGCTTCAGCAGGATTAAGTTTTGTTTCCCCATTTCTCTTCCTATAGAATTGGGTTAACGACTTCAGCCCTAAAACTTGAAAGAGCGCTTTCTTACATTCTTTCTGCCTGTAACGTGGCACAGCTGCCAATTCCGCCTTAAAACCTCTCTGCATAGTCATTTTTGCCTATTTCAATTAGTTATGCTAATAATGATATTTGCCCTTAGCAATAAATTTTTCCTTTTTTGCAAAAATAATTAGTTTTTCTAATATACAAAACAATTTATGAGTTTTTCTAATACGTTTTATCACTTCTGCTAATTTTCTATAACTCCAACTAATAGGAGAGACAAGAATCCCTAAATAACTTTGTTATATGACTATATATGATAAAATATCAACCATCAGAAGTATAAAAGGCATTAAGCAGGATATTATGGCTGATGCTATAAATATCAGTCAGGGGGCTTATAGCAATTTGGAGGCAGGGAAAAGCAAATTAACCTATGAAGCTCTTGAGAAAATTGCTGAAGTATTCCAAATGCCAGTTATAGACATTATTACCTATCCTAAAATATATGTAGATAGAGAGTCTGTTCCAACAACCCAAAACACTGTGTCAACATCTGAAGAGCCTAATGAAGTTAAGGCTATTTTGCAACTTGAACTTAAAAAGGATAAGAAGGATCAGGTATTAAAATTGATTTTTGGGGAGAATAACCTTGAAATCCTTAACAAATAGAGTAAGTATGATCAGAATTTACGAAGACAAAATACCAATGTATCCAAACATCATAATTGATGGATATAGTTGGTTACGGGATAATGGGTTCAGTGCTAAATATACGGACAAATACAGATTCTATAAGAATGGGGATGAAGTATCTTGGGACGTATTGGTTACGGCTGTCGCTAAAGAATTTGAGGGATACGCAAGGGAACATAAAGGGGATGAATATGGATATCTAATGAACTGGTTTAAATTCCCTAAAAATTACTCTGCTATAAAGGATTTCCTTATGCCACTACCGGGACTGGAACAGGACAAAAACCTATAAAAACAGCCTCTAAACAGAAGAATATATATACAGATAACTAATTGATAAACAACAACAAGCCTTAAGCATATAGGAAAAGGCCCTACTCCGCCCATCTCCACGAGAAAGGGGTTCACAATTGTGAACCCCTTTCTCGTGGAGATAAGTCCAACCCCCTCCGTCACTACGTGACACCTCCCCTATGGGGAGAAGCGCGACTAATATCGCCGATTTGCTACGCAACGGCGACCCGTCGCGGCCGCCTGATGGCGGCTTTTTTTCATAGACAAACAAATTAAAATTTACGCTCAGATGAGAGTATAGTTGAGCGTAATTTCTTTTAATATACCGCACTTGATTGTTTTTCGTGATTTAGGTGGAATTTCAATTACTATCTACAATTAGGTATCCGGAGAGACGTAAAATTTTAGTACAGATTTTGTTAATCAGGTATTTATATCTACATTTGCAGAGTCAAGGGGAATTCGCGTAAGGGATGACAACCCTTTCTGCTTCGGCAGTTTCGAGCCCCAAAGTATAACAGCCATTCTTCGGAGTGGCTGTGTTGTTTATAAGGCTGTGATGCAATATTGCACTTTGTCACCTGTTGACTTTTGGAGTCCGACTGTCATCTTGATGTTATCCAGCTGCATGATGTACATCTTTAAGAATGGTTTCTGATTCATAGTATTCTTCTTTGGTGGCACTTCTGCAACTTTCTTGGACTTGGTCAGAAGTTCTGACAGTCTCATTACTGCTAATGTGGACTCGTACTGCCTTGCAGCTTTTTCTGCAGTCTCTGTAATCGATAGATATTTCACCAGAATATAATCCTGCAGATCTTCGTTCCACATTTTCTTTTCAGGGTTTTCTGCGATCCACCCTGCATAGAAGTCTTTGATTATCTGATCTCTCAACTTGTCTTCTTCTCTACTGTTTCCCTGAGGTATTTCCATGTCTTTAAGTTTTATTTTCTGCGAAGATAATGATTATCTTCTATGGTTCTTCAAAATCGGTTTGAATTGCTTTATACCTTATAATATATATAGGGCTACATTCCCCAAGCATTGTCGATGAGTTTCATGGCATCGGCTTTGGTCTTTTCTGCTATGTCAATGTATGGACGCATTGCCTTGTAGTCTGAGTGGCCAGTCCATTTCATTACGACCTGTGGCGGTACTCCGTTGGATAGGGCGAAGCAGATGAATGTTCTTCTGGCTGCGTGTGTTCCGATGAGGGAGTATTTCGGATATGTTTCTTCAACTCGCTGACCGGCTCTGTAACATACGATGGTTATCGGAGTGGTGAATCCGCAGAGTTCGCCAAGATCCTTGAGATAGTGGTTCATCTTCTGATTTGAGATTACCGGCAGGGCAAGTCCGAATGGGAACTGCTCGTCTTTGTATTTCTCAAGTATTGCCTTTGCGTTTTTACTGAGGTCTATCGGAAGACGGTCGTTGGTTTTCTGAGTTGTGATGTAGATTTTGTCTCCGTCGATGTCGGTTCTCTTGAGGGCTGCCATATCGGAGTATCTGAGCGAGGTGAAGGCACAGAAGCAGAAGAGGTCTCGGGTTTTGGCGAGAGCTCCGGCTTCCTGGACTGTCTTTTCGTATTCTTCTCCGTTGGCATCATGCAGCTTGACCT
>JAZNXX010000045.1:0-6539 GCA_045594125.1 Candidatus Egerieisoma sp. | reverse complement strand
ATCTTTTGATGCATTGTTTGCAAGAGGTTTCTCATAATGTCCACCCTCGATATAGCAAGTAGAACCAGCCTCTACATAAACGAAGTAGCAAGAAGTGCGGTCGAAAGTATAAGTACCCTCTTTTACAGTTACAGAGCTGTTCTCAATTACATAGAACATATTACGTCCTGATTTGCCAGGTTTTGCAGCAATTTTACCGCTGTTTACAGTAACATTTGAACCAGCCAAAACAGCAAATCCGGCACCATTAAGGTTAGCATCATTAACCTCAACATCGCTTCCAGACACATTGAATGCATAGTTGTTTGTACCCTGGCCACCAGCTATAATCTCGTTACCGTTCATATTGATTACAACGTCATTGTCGTTAATAGCAGTAACATTAGAACCATTGTTGATAGCACCATCAACATTTACTACAGGCAAAGTGTTAACAGCCTCTGCAAAATCAGCAATTGCAGAAACTGATTTGCCGACTACATAGTAACCGTCAACCTCAACAGATGAGTATCCATCTGCAACGAAGTTTGTACCGGTACCCTCAGCAGCATTGTTTGCAGGGTCGAAGTTTACAAACTTACCACCTTTAACCTCAATAACTGTAGTAGCACGGTCTGCATCTTTCTTGTTAAGAACAAATCTGCTGGTGTTATCGTTAGGGAACTCACCACCGTTAACATAAACCTCACCATTACCGCGGGCATAGATAACTGCATTGGTCTCGCCATTTGCATCAAGACCTGCTTTGTAAGTACCACCGTTGATAGTTACTTTACCATTAGCAATAACAGCATAACCGTCGTTGCCGCTAACAGCCTCAACAGTACCCTCACCATTGATAATCAAGGTAGCACCCTCATTAACAACGATAACGTCAGTAGCAGTATTTTCAGCCTTATTTGTAATGCTGTGACCATTCAAATTGATAATCATATCGCTATCAACAACAATTGTAGAGCTGATTACAGCATCCTCAGTAAGAGTCACTTCACCGCCATTGGTTGCAGCAAAAGCAAGTTTCTCCTCCTGAGTACCAGGATAAATGAAATCTGGAGTGTTGTAGATAGGATCAATCTCAATAACGAATTTACCGGTAGCGGTAAGAAGATCGCCAAGAATATTGGTTCTGTAGTTTCTCTGAACAGGAACATTGGCTACAGTTACAGGAATCTGGCCATTGTTGTGTGCAAGAACAGCGTCAACCTTTACAAGGTCTTTCTCCTCAGCAGCAACAAGAAGATAGTTCATTGAGTACCATTTGAAAGGAGTGTTAACCTCAGTACCTGCATCGTTTTTGATTTTAACTACAAGAGTCTCAGCAGGAATGTTGGCAAGAGCAAACTCTACAGTCTCCTCACCCTCAACAGCATCAGTGAATGGAAGAAGAACATTTGCAATGCTCTCAACCTTAACACTTGATTGGTTTACCTCGATGCCGGCAGCTTTAGCAGACTCATAATCAAACATAGTGGAAGCAATGTTCAATTGGGCAAACGGACGGCGAAGAGTAACAGGCTCAGAGAAAGCACCATTCACTTTCAAATTCTCAACAGTTGCATAGAAAGCATCTCTTGTCTCATCCTGGCTGCTGATATTTTTATAATCTACAGTAATTCTGTTCAAATTCTCAACATTGTAAGCATTACAAGCAGGATCCTGTGCCCAGAATACGAAGTTATAGGTCTCACCTTTAACCAATTGAACTGATATCTCAGCTTTCAAATCGGTAAAAGCATTCTTTTTAACCTGACGAAGTGCGCCAATTTTGTTCAAATTAGCATCATACACCTCGAAATAGAGATCAACAGCTTTGGTACCATCGCTTATAGCAGCTTTGGTAGCAAGGCCGGGCATTTGAGCAGTGAAGGTAACATTAACAAGGTCGCCTGATTGAACCTCATTAATAGCCTCTTCTTTAGAGCAAGCTATTGCAAGAACTACAGCTGCTGCCATCGCGAAAAATTTTGTAATTTTTTTCATAGCGGATTGTGTTAATAATTGGAAATTAGTTAGTTGTGATATTAATTTAGTTTTAATCAATTTATCGTATATTCCTGATTGTCAAATTCTGCATCCACCACAATATTGAAGGTCACAACACTTGTAAAGAACCGTCCCAGGATATTTGTCCGGTAGTTGGCCTGATATGGAATACTTGAAATAGGGAAATTAATCTCATATCCGTCGGGAAGAACAAATCTGGCCTCAATCTTATTGAGCGCATCCTGCTCTGCCGGTGCAAGGATATAATTCATTGAGACATAACCGTAACTCTCCGAGACTACTGTAAGTGTTGCAGGAGCCCCAGGGAAGAGGGCCGGCTTGAAATCTACAGTAGCATCACCCGATACACTGTTCTCCAGAGGATAGAATGTATCCGGAACCCCCTCTATATAGATTGACGACTTCATCTCCTTTCCATTGTCAACAACTCCATATCTGTCAGTCGCTCCCAAATTTATCTGGGCAAAAGGGCGTCTCAAAGTAACCTTTCTGTTGAAAGTACCTGTAACATAGATCTCCTCCACAGCCACAAATGCATCCCTCGCATCATCATTGGCATTGCCTGTATAATCCACTTTAATAGCCGACAGGTCAGTGGTATTATATGCATCACACTGCGGATTTTGAGCCCAAAAAATAATCTTGTAGCTCATATCCTTGACAAGTCTCATATTAATCACTGCAGAACTGCCCACAATAGTTGCCTTTCCATCCAGACCGGGAATCTTGTTGCCATTAAGATCATACACAGAGTATTTGAGCATAGTGGCCCCTTTGCCGTCGGAAATTGCCTTTGTAGCCGTATATTGCGGTATGACGGCAGTTATTGTAACGATTGATTTGTCACCAACCTGTTCAATTTGTGAGCTCTCTTTGCTGCACGATGCAGCAGATACAGCAATAAAAAGAGCAAATACTATTTTAATGAGATCCTTCATTATTTTATCGTGTGAATATCTTTTGCCGAACAGTTTCGGATTGGTACCCTCGGGCCCGGCCAAGGACCCGGGGGTTAATGCATATTGTAAAGTGCGTTTACTATTTTGGATTAGTTCTCTTTCTCAAAAGCAAAGTTCTCGATATCGGTATCATAAGAACAGCTACTGCTCATAGTGACATTTTTATGATGACGGTATTTCAAACCGGCTGTGTTACCCTTGATAGTGAAATTTCCAAGAACAGTTGCTGAACTACCTTTCTTGCTTATGTTTATACCTTCAAACTCACCTTTTGCATTTGTACCTTGAACGGTATTGTTTGTATAAACTACAGTTTGAAGAGCATTAGAATTCTCGAAAATTCTTACAGAATAGTGGTACTGGTCATTGAAAGTACAGCCGTTAACGGTTATTGCGCTGCCATTGCTTGCAATTGGGCGGATGCCGTTACAGTTGAATGTACATTTCTGGAAATCAGGAGTGTTATGAGCATAACCATAGAAGCCATAAACGGTTGGACCTGTAAGATCGAAAGTACACTCTTCCATACGGATATCAGCTTTGTTATAAGCACCAATTACCGGGTACTGTGCGTTGACGGTATTATAATATTGAGAATTTTGAGGATTAGGATGTTGTACTCCGTCAGGGTTTGTAAGTGTCAAGCCTTTTAGAGTAACTTTACAATCATCTGCCCAAACCATACCTTTAATGGTAGCACCTTGCTCTGCCACAATTGTCAAATTTTTATGAGTCAAATCAAAGTGTCCTTCGTATGTATTACCTGCAACAAGTTTTATCTCTGTGCCTTCAGATGCATTGGCGATTGCAGCATTCAACTGCTCAGAATTGAATACAAAGTTCTCAGCAGAATTGCTCTCAACAGTCACTTTGTTGGTATTGGTTACCAAGACAGATATATTGTTTTGTGTCAATGCCACACCATTATATCTGCAGTTCACAAAAACAGCCTCTCCACGAGGATCAACCACATATCCCTCAATGAAATCACAATTGACAAATTTGGTAAGACCGTAAGGACGGCAGAATGCATAGCCGCTGCCCTCTCCAAATGTGCAGTCGGTATAGACAACCTCTTTGTGAACATCAGAATGTGATGTCCAGCCATTCATAGCTGAATTTGAGATGTAAACACCATACTCTTTACTTCCCGCATCTGAGTTGAATGTATAGACAACATTATCAAACTTCACATTGTCGATATAGACATCACCATTTGCACCACTCATAAAGATACCTCTGAAAGCGCGTGCTGCAGTTACATTCTTGACAGTACCTGATTTTACATTAATAGCGCAATCCCAAGTACCATTTGCACCATTAACTGTAACAACATTTTCGCCACCGTCAAATGTATATCCGTCAACAACAACACCTGCGGCGCCATATCCGCTTGATGTAGATGCAGTACCCTCAACATCTGAGCTTAACACAACCTCCTTGACATCATCATTGGCAACATTTGCAATATCATCAAGTTCAGTATCTGAAGGAAGAACAACCTTACCCTCAGCATCCGGAGCAAGAACAGTTACAGTTACATTTGTTGCTATATTATCTGAAGCAATTTGCGCATTGCTTGATTTACGTCCTACAATCTCACCGGCATTTGCAGCTTTTTTCTCTTTGTAGGCTACAAGCTGGTTTGCAGTAACATTTACATTTGTTGCACTATTGCCGCTTACAACAGCTGCGCCATTTGCAGTACCTACAACTCCACCGCAATCACGGTATGCTGAGATTGAAAGATTTTCAACAGAACAATCTTTCACATAAGCAGCAGGCTCTGCAGAAAGGTAACCTGCGATGCCACCTACGTGGTTTGCATCATCAC
Source organism: Candidatus Egerieisoma sp. (assembly GCA_045594125.1). GTDB lineage: Bacteria > Bacteroidota > Bacteroidia > Bacteroidales > UBA932 > Egerieousia. Next base: position 1,742 of record JAZNXX010000045.1, on the reverse strand, counting down.
TATTATAAGGAGTTACCTTGATTGTACCGCCAATAACCTTACAATTCTCAACTCTGCCGCACAAAGCGTCGCCAATGATTGCTCCTGTTTTGTAGTGGCCTGTGATATCAACATTCTCCAATGTAAGGTTCTTGATTACACCCCTGGCCTTAGCAAAAAGGCCTGAAGGTTTATTGTTATTACCTGCCTTAACGGTCATATTCTTGATTGTATGGCCGGCACCATTGAATGTTGCAGTAAAGACTTTGCTTGCATTCTGGCCCATAGGAGTCCACTCTTTTCCTGCAAGGTCGATATCAATACCAAGGTTAATCACCTTTTTCTCAAAAGTCTCACCACTGTTTACCTTCTTCACAAACCAATCCCAACCAGCTTCAGCAACAATCACATACTCATCATCCATATTGATCTCAACACCCTCAATTCCTGAATCTGCAGTAGCAAGGGTAGGGGCAGCAATCACAATACCGCTAACAGTGAATGTGATGTTTGCATTCTCACCTGAGAACTCTCTTGCAGGATCAACAACACCATAACCAATTGCCTGAGGCTTTGTATATTTCTCTCTTCCCTCTCCAGGAGTTGCATTAACCTCAACACCCTCTTCAATGTTTCCTGACAAATATGCAGAGTGGTAACCTGTTCCGATACCTGCACCGTATTTGCCGCCCTGTGCTGTAATTTTGGAATTACCTGTAATTACAATCTCATTTTCGGCTGTATATTTATTGCCATTGCAATGTGTATCATAACCTGCACCGATACCTGCGGCAAACTGTCCGCCTGTAGCATTGATAGTAGAGTTATTGATTGATATCTTTATATTATGTTTGGAATCGCCTGCATAACGGCTGCCACCAATAGCAGCAGATGCATTTCCTCCAAATGCTGTAATTGTTGAACCGTCAATTACAACCTCTGTACTCTGCCAGAATCTCTGACCGATAGCAGCAGCCTTACTTCCACCGTGAGCCTCATTAATTATTACATTTGTCAAAACAACCTTATCGGCACCAATTGCAGCACCACCCTCAGGCTCGCTCTTGCCGTAGCTTGGGTCGTTTACCATCTCAGGCTGAACATAACCGCCACTCACATACTCAATAGTTGTATTTTTGATTGTAACAACCTCAGTGCTTCCGCCAATACCGTATGCTGCCTTGCCATAACCTTTGGCTGTAAGTTTTGCAAGACCGTCAATCTCAATAGAACCTACGGCTGCGCCGGCATTACCTATACCGCTACCGCCATTGTTATCTGCAGCTTTTGTAGCACTCTTGGTAGACTCATCTGCTCCACCATTACCTATAACGGTAAGATTGCCATCGCCAATCACTTTAAGTGTTGCTCCAGCAGGAACTTCAATACCGTCACCATTGACACCACCTTGAAGAGCTACATTTCCAACAATCTCTATTGTTGCCTTTGCTCCATCAGCCAATTTGATAGCGCTCTCACCGTTTACATTATTTACGGTAACATTTTTAAGGATCAATGTTCCTTCGCCCTCTACAACTGTTCCGCTAAGAGATTCAACATTCACAAGTGTAATGGGTTGGCTTCCCAAAGTAATCTTTGCAGGAAGGTGTGAAGTTAGATTGTGGTCAGGTTTCTCAAACTCTGCATCAACAACAATATTGAAGTTGGTTGTGCTTGTAAGGAGGTTACCAACGATGTTTGTTCTGTAGTTTCTCTGAACAGGAACGCTTGAGAAAGGAAGGGTGATATCATCACCGTTGCTG
>JAZNXX010000044.1:0-30979 GCA_045594125.1 Candidatus Egerieisoma sp. | reverse complement strand
GCAGGAGCCCGGTACATTGGGTCTCTTTATAAAGAATGACAAAAAGAATCCCGACAAGATAAAGAACCTCAAGGTTTCAGGAAAGATCAATGAGAAGGATTTTGATTTTATGAGAGATTCAATGGATATTCTTGAGGCAATAAATCTTAAGGAGGCAAAAGTATCACACTGTTTTGTCAACATAAATAAATGGGAAGATGATGTTATACCGTATGGAGCTTTCAAAGGTTTATCGTCACTCTATCACTTTGTGTTCCCAGAAAAGGTAACTAAAATAATGGGGAATGCGTTTGGTGGAACCAGTTTGTCAGGCAATCTTGTTTTGCCCAATGGCCTTGAGACGATTGGTTCAAATGCATTCTCTGGAGTTAATATCTCATCACTCTCCTTTCCATCTACCATTAAAAGAATTGAGAGCAGTGCTTTTGCTAATTGTAGTTATTTGTCTTGCGAACTTCATTTGCCAAGTTCCTTAACCTATATAGGTGATAATGCCTTCAGATCCTGCTCTTTATCGGGGAATCTGATATTGCCTGACAATCTTGATACATTGGGGATGTATGCATTTGATAATGCCGGTACATTCTCAGGAGGTTTGACTATTCCAGAAAAGATAAAGTCTCTCGGGCCGAATACTTTTTACGGAACAGGGTTTAACGGCTCATTGAATTTGAATAATGTTACAGAGATCGGTTATAACTGCTTTTATGATTGTGGTTTTCAGGGTGAGTTGGTAATACCGGAGGGAACACAAATTATAGAGAAGTATGTTTTTCACGGTAATGGATATACAAATGTGATCTTTCCCTCCACACTGAAGGAGATAAATGCTGGAGCCTTCAGAAACAATTCGAAATTAATGGATATGCTGCAATTCCCTGAAGGTATGATAGCTATTGGTACTGAGGCTTTTTCCTACTGTAGAAATATCGGAGGAGTATGGATTCCATCATCACTACAGACGATGGGTGACCAGGCTTTTCAGGACTGTTTTGGAATATACAAGATAGTATCCTTAAGTGTAGAACCTCCCGCTATCCAGCCAAACACATTTAATGGGGTAGCCAAGGATAATTTCACAGTTGAGGTACCGGAAAATGCTGTTACAAGATATAGAGCTGACATAAGGTGGAACGAGTTCAGAAGGATTGCTGCCCATTATGATTTCTCTGTCAACCGTTCCATTTCAAGGGCATTGAATGGGGAGAAATCCACCACATATATATTGAGAGCTCCTGCAAATTACAACTGGAGCATTGAGAGCAAACCGGACTGGATAGAGGTTACTCCATCTTCAGGTGTAGGTAAAACAGAGATAAAGGTTACTTTCTCAAAAATGGAAGATTCGGATGTGCAAAAGGTGAGCAGGGAACTTTATGGTCCTACCGGTGCATATATAGGAAAAGAGAACTTTGACGGAAGAGTCGGGGAGATTGTATTTCTGTTGGATGGCAAAGATTACAGAACCTCTATGGCTGTTGAACAGTTCGACTATGAATATGATGATGGCGATGTAGTAGAACTTAACAAAGCAACAAAGGGCAATGGCGTAAATATTGTCTTTATGGGGGACTGTTATGATGCGAAGGATATTGCCTTTGGTAGATATATCGAGGATTTGAAACAGGGAATGGAGTATCTCTTTGCAGTTGAGCCATACAAGACCTATAGAGATTATTTCAATGTATATGCCGTATTTGGTATCTCGGATGACAGTGGTATGGGAACGGTAAATACCGTTAGAAGTGCAAAATTTGGCAGCCAATATTCTCTTGAAGGAATTAGTCCGGATTACAATACCTGTTATGAATATGCTGCCAAGGCTATAAATAATATGGATCCTGCCAAAACAATGGTTGTGCTTATAGAAAATACTACAGATTATGGCGGTATATGTTATATGTGGAGTGATGGTTCTGCCATTGCCTGCTGTCCGAAATCTGCGGATGCTTATCCGTACGACTTCAGAGGAGTTGTGCAGCACGAGGCCGGAGGACACGGCTTTGCAAAACTTGCAGATGAGTATATTTACCATAGTACATTTATCTCCACTTGTAATTGTAACTGCTGCAAACACGTTAAGGAATTTAATGAAGGGAGAAGATATGGTTTTTACCGAAACCTTGAGTTGACAGGAGATATTAAAGAGGTTGGCTGGTCACACCTAATTTTCCACCCGCAATACTCCGACAATGTTGATGTTTATGAAGGTGGATTCTACCACTCAAGAGGGGTATTCCGTAGTGAACCTATCAGTTGTATGAACAACAATATACCTTACTATTCTGCATACTCACGTCAGATTATCGTCGAACGTATTATGGAGTATGCCGGAGAACAATTCTCACTGGAGAACTTCTATGCTAATGACAGTGACGAGTTTGGAGCCACCAAGGCGGCTGTTGATAATTTTGATAACCTTCCAAGCCGTAACAGCAAACACCACAGTCCGGTATTGGTTGGAGAGAAACCTGAATTTAAAAGATAGATTATGAAGAGAGTATATATAATATTATTGGTTGTATCGGCATTGTTTGCCTGTGAGAAACAAGATGCCGGAAATGGCTCCAACGGGGGCGAGATCAAATTTGAACTTGGAATATCTGCAGATACAAAGGTGAGCGGAAATCTCTTTGAAATGGGTGATGAAGTCTCACTCTATGCTGTGGAGTACAACTCCGATGAGAAACCGGAACTGCAGATTGGTGGAAACTTCCTCAACAATGAGAGGCTGGCAAAGGGTGATAATGGCTGGAAAAGCTCCAGAACCATCTATTGGAGCTCAAAGCCTTGTGACTTTTATGCACTTTATCCTTACCAGAATCTGATCTCTGTGGAGGAGCAGCCTATCCAGGTTGCTACAGATCAGAACTCCCTTGTGGAGGGCAGCAATATGGATGGCTATGAAGCGAGCGATCTGCTCTATGCAAAAGCTGAAGATGTTGAGCGTAACGACGGCCCTGTAAAACTGGAATTCTCACACATAATGTCGAAATGTGTTGTAAATATTGTAAAGGGGGAGAAATTTGAGGGTGAGATACCTGATGATATTGTAACACATATCTACAATACCACCACAACTGGCCTGCTTAACTTTATAAAGGGTACAATTGCCAAAAAAGACAACGACATTAAGGAGACAATAACAATGAAAAAGCTCTCCAATACAAAATTTGAGGCTGTGCTGATTCCTCAGAACATTGAGCGCAGAACACCACTTATTGAGGTGACAATGGGGGGAATTGCCTATCTGATGGAGTATAGTCTCTCTTTCAAACCGGGATTTGTCCATACAATAAATCTTATTGTAAATACCTCACCTGATCAGGAGAAGATAGAGATATCCATCGATCCTGAAATTGAAGGAATGGATTGACCATAAGAGTATCAATTATATAACATCAGCCGCCAATATCCGGATTCGGGTAATGGCGGCTGATGGTTTTGAAAAAATGGCTTATTTACGGAAAACTGTCTCTAGCTTCTCTTCTTATACCTTCTCATCTTCGCTAAAATAGTTGTAGTCACTCTTTACCTCAGCGGCACAGCATTCACAGGCTGTGTAGAATGACATCCTTGATTTCCTCTCTCTGAGCCACATCTGCTCGGTACCCTCCTCTGTGGCGGCAAAGTTCAGGGCGTTGGAGATACCGATATTTCTGGCAGTGCCGATTGCATCCTGGTTTGCCCCGATAAATGCAAAGATCCATCCCTTCTCCTTCATCTTGCTGATTCTCTCGCGGATCATAGGCCCTGAGAAGATTCTTGATGAGTTCTCCTCTCCATCGGTGATGATGGTAACCAATACCTTGATCTCTGCCTCCGGGTTGGTCTTCTTGAATGTTGAGATCTGCTCCTCAAGTTTGGCAACTGAGAGGCCTATTGCATCATAAAGGGGGGTACATCCGTCGGGATTGAAGTTTTCAGAGGTAAAGCTCTTCTTATCCCCCTTGCTTATAAGTTCAAGGTCGTAAATGGTCTTGACGCTGTTACCGTCATAATGGGTGTTGAAGGTGACAAAGGTGAGAAACTGCTTTTGGTCGGGGTACTTCTCCGCTGCAATATTGATACATTGGATAGTCTCATTGGCACCGCTTACCGCTGCATCATATATAGAGTGCATAGAGCCGCTCTCGTCAAGAACCATAAGGTTAAAAATTGTGGTTTTGTTTTTTGCTTCCATAATTCACTATTATAATTTACATTGTCAATATTTTTTAATTGCTTCCTATCGTGTAACCTCTCCTTTGGCATTGAGAATTACCTCTGAGTAGCCGTCGAGGAGGGTTGCCCTGAACATATTTTTGTTTACGGCACATATACTCTCATAGATAGGCTCGGTAAGTCTGTTGCAGTTGCTGTCCATCAGACCGTGTCTCCCTCCAACATTGTAGGAATAGAGTCCTGTCTCTACAGGAATCTCAATAAAGGTCATCTCCCCGTCATTGTTCTTATAATACTCTCTCCTCTCATAAGTAAGCTCCTCAAGATTGTCAAGCACAAAGGAGTTGATCATTTTACCCTGGTAATCAATTTGCATCCTCACTCCGTCACGGCTCAAAATTGCATATTCCCGGAATAAGCTGATATAATCGTATTCAGGTTTGATAATCCACTCACCCCTTTTGTTGATTACACCAGAGCATCCGGAGGTATCTGCAACAACGCAATGGCCATATTTAAAGACGAAATCTGAGATGTTGTTGCCGTGATACGGGTAGTTGAACCCGATTACAACTTCTCCTTTATTGTTGATGAATCCGATGTTACCATTCTTCTGTACGGCGGCAAGTCCGTTTGAAAAGATCCAGGCTCTGCGGAATTGTGCCGGAACAGCAATCTCTCCGGTATAGACATTGTAGTAGCCTCTCTTGTTCTTGCTGCAGAATACTGCAAGGGAATCGCCCCACGAGGAGTTTGTCCAGTCAATCTCAATATCCTGAATCCTCTTCTCTCCAGTGACGATATTTTTAATTGTCACCTTATTGTCTTCGTTGCGGATAATGGTCAGCGAGTCGTTGAGTACAAGGCCGTCGGTCTCTTCATCATAGTAGTTGTTTCCGTTTGAACAGCTTGTGGTACTCTGTGACAATACTGCACAGCAAATGATTGCAATTGAGGCAGAACAGAGCGTGATTTTAAGTGGTTTTCTCATAATACAGTTGTTAAGTTTTATTTGTTTGTTTGTACAAAATTCCCCTAAAAAGTGCTGAAAACAAAGCATTTTGGCCATCATTGTATGAAGCGTCTGTTGTGGTGTACCAATATCCGGCAGACAACTTTATTCATACAATATTTATCCATTTCATACATTGTTCCCAATTTGGAAAAGAGAATTGAACCAAAAGGGTTATCTTTGCAATGTCCCTTTCCGGACCTTCACCTGTTATAGAGATGAGAAAGCATATAATTATATCACGTGGCGCAGAATTTTTGCGTGTCCCTGCCGATAAATTGGTTTACATATCGGCTGAGGGCAACTATTCCAATGTCTGCACGAGTGATGGAAAGATGCGTCTGGTCACCTATCAGTTGGGACAGATTGAGGATCTCATTGCAGGCCAGATGGGAGAGGAAGAGATGAACTTCCTCAGACTGGGACGGAAACTGATCGTGAATATCAATTATATCCATTTTATAGATGTTACAAGTCAAACTCTGATCTTATCGGATTGCGACAAGTGCTATTATGAACTCACGGCATCGCGGGAAGTGCTTATAAAGTTGAAAGCGTATGTTGAGTCGATGGTAAATATAAATAATGAATATGCGTAACGATATTGGTGATAATGAATTGAGGATTGTCAACAAGACAAGATTGGCAGAGAGATCTTCAATTTACAGCAGCAGCGAATCCTCTATGGCAGAACCTGCCCGGGAGGAGAGAGTCTCACATCCTACAGCGGAGGATAAAGAGGGTTCTTTGCAGTCGCCTGCTCCCGAAAAAAAGAAGAGTTATGGCAAATATGTCATTTGGATAATGCTTCTGCTTGTTGCAGCCGTACTTGCAACTCTCTCTCTCTTTCGCAAAGGTGAGAGTGGTGAAGAGCTGCTCTTTGAGCCTGAAATGGCAGAAAATAGTGCCGTAATACCAACAGATGAGGAGTTACAACCACTTGGAACTCCTGATAGTGGCAACAGTATGCCATATACAGAAAAGATTGAGATGCAGGTGAATGATATTCCACTTGAAATCTTCATCCCCCACAATTGCCGGCCTGAACTTACGGTTGGTACAATTGATTCTACCGACAGCAGCATACTTCTTGCAACTCAGGCAGCAGATTTGCGGGCTGATAACGGAAAGATAGTCGGAGCTTATGTTGTGGATGGAAAACCGCTCTCCTGGGGGTTGTCAAAGAGAGGCTATTGTGGAATCATTGATGGAAAAATTGAGATTGGAGTTGCAGACAATTCGCCGTTGTTTGAAGAGGCTACCGAGAAAAACGGCCATTTTTTCAGACAATATCCTTTAGTTGACAATGGGGTGCTCGTGGATAATGTCCCCAAGAACAAATCGATAAGAAAAGCCCTATGCAGCAGAAACGGGGAGATAATGGTTGTAGTTACCCAAACACGAGAGTCTCTCCACGATTTTGCCCAGGCACTTGTAGATCTGAAGGTTGACAATGCTATCTACCTTGTAGGGGGAGATTCATACGGTTTATGGAGAGATGAGACCGGAGCATTGGAGCATATCAACAGCGACAGGCTCAAGAGGTACAGATATGTAAACTTTATCCTTTGGAGAGCTGTCTCTCATATTGGGCAAGAATAACACCGACAATCACAACTATAATTCCCACAACTCTTATAAGAGAGAGCTCCTCCTGTCCGATCATAAATGCTCCTATGGCTGATACACCCGGTATCAGGGCTGAGAATATATTGGTTCTTGTAATGCCGAGCCGAGCAATTACAGTTACCCATAGCAGGAAGCAGAGGCAAGAGCAGAGTACAGCCAGTGTTATAAGGGGGGTAAGAACCTGGATGGTGAAGAATTCAGGTGTAATTCCGTCAATACCGAATATGAGAAAGAAAGGGAAGAACAATATTGCACCAATGATGAACTGATAGGTGGTTATTGTAAAACTGTTATATTTTCCGGAGAGCTTCTTTACAAAGAATGAGTAGGAGGTTGCTCCTGCAACGGCAACAAAGAGGAGTATGATGCCGTAGGCGTGTTCAACAGAGAGTCTGCCATCCTGTGAAACAACCATTACAATTCCGGGAATGGTCAACAGTATTCCCAATGTTTTGAATATATTAAACTTAGCCTTCCATACAATCCTCTCAATCAGTAGACAGAATATAGGAATGGTGGCTATGATGACAGCTGCTATCGTGGCTGAGTTTGTGGCAAGCATTCCATAAGTTTCACCTATAAAATAGATGAATGGTTCAGAAAAGGCCATACAGAAGAGCCATTTGAAATCACTCTTTGCCACTTCCTGCAACTTGCCTGTCAATCTGGAGACTATATAGAGCAGCAGACCGGCAATGGAGAGACGTACAAAGAGCAGTGTAAAAACCGGTACATTGTAGTTGAGAAGAGTATTTGTCCATACAAATGAATAACCCCATAGAACAATGGCTGTAATTGCAGAGAAATATACACCCCAATTAGATCTGTCAGTCATAATAGCTTTATATGTATCAGGTTTAAGTCTTATCTGTTGAATTTAAGTTCCATAGCCTTTCTGGTACCGGTAAGTTCTCCATCTTTTACAACCTGGGCACCATTAACAAATGTGTGGACAACTGAAGAAGAGAATTTTGCCTCATCAAATGGACTCCAACCGCATTTGTATGCAGGGGCCTGAGTTGATTTATAATCGGTCTTTTTCAAGTCAATCAGAGCCAGATCGGCATAATATCCCTCTCTGATATATCCCCTGCGGTCGATATTGAAGAGGTTTGCAGGACCGTGGCACATTCTTGAGACAATCTCCTCAAGAGTGAAGACCTTCTGCCTGTAGAGCTCCAGCATAAGCTGCAGTGAGTGCTGTACCAGCGGAAGTCCGCTCGGCGCCGAGAGATAACCATTCTCCTTCTCCTCTTTGAGATGAGGTGCGTGGTCGGTAGCCACCACCTTGACAATACCCTCCTTTACTGCCTTCCTGATGGTATACATATCGGACTCCTCCTTTATTGCCGGGTTGCACTTCATCTTTGAACCATATTTGTTGTAGTCATTCCTGTTGAACCACATATAGTGGACGCATACTTCGCCACTTATCTTTGGAGATTCCTTGGAGGCCTCTTCCACCATTTTAAGTTCGTCTGCAGTGCTCAGGTGAAGTATATGCAGTTGTGAGGAGTTCTTCAATGCAAGAGCGATAGCCCTCTCTGTACACTTGATGCAGGCTTCACGGCTTCTGATGGCAGGATGCATCTCAAAAGGAATATCGTCATTGTAGAGTTTTCTGTAGTGCTCAAGATTGGCCTTTATAGTCTCTTCATCCTCACAGTGTGTGGCTATCAGGATTGGAGATTCTGCAAATATCCTGTCCAATGTCCCCTCATTGTCTACCAGCATATTGCCGGTTGATGATCCCATAAATACTTTGACTCCGCATATTCTCTCCTTATCGGCAGCTTTGATCTCATCAATATTGGAGTTGGTGGCTCCGAGGTAGAATGAGTAGTTGGCAAAAGAGCTCTCTTTTGCTATCTCAAATTTGGACTCAATGGCATCCAGAGTGACAGCAGCAGGTGAGTTGTTGGGCATATCCATATATGAGGTTACACCACCCAGAACGGCGGCCTTGCTCTCACTTCCGATGGTGGCCTTGTGGATATTTCCAGGCTCCCTGAAGTGGACCTGGTCATCAATGACTCCCGGCATTATATGGAGACCTTCTGCATCCAGAATCTCCCCAGACTCGACAAACTCCTTCTCAAGCTCCCCAATAATGGCACGATACTCCTCTTTATCCTTGAAATCCTTCTCAAGAATTATCCGGCTGATGAAATTTCCCTCAATTACTATAGTTCCCTTGCGGGTTATCCCTTCATTTACAATGGTTCCGTTCTTGATTAGCATAATACTATCTCTGTTTAGGTGCAATTTTTCTGAATCTCATCTTTATAACTCCCCAAAATGCCTCTCCAAAGATTCCGGAGCTCATCTTGGATGTTCCCTCTGTCCTGTTTATGAAGATGATGGGAACCTCTTTTATCCTGAATCCCAATTTGTAGGTGGTATATTTCATCTCAATCTGGAATCCGTAACCGTTCATCTTGATGTTGTCGAGATCTATTGTCTCCAATACTCTTCTTGTATAGCACTTGAAACCGGCAGTGCAGTCATATATCTTCATACCCAATACGGTCCTTACATATGTAGAGGCGTAGTATGACATTATGACTCTGCCTATAGGCCAGTTGACAACACTGATTCCATTTGAATATCTCGAACCGATGGCAAGGTCTGCTCCGTCAACGGCGCAGGCTTCATAGAGCTTGTGCAGATCATCCGGATTGTGGGAAAAATCTGCATCCATCTCAAAAATATAGTTGTAGTTGTGTTCCAACGCCCATTTGAAGCCTCTCAGATATGCTGTGCCCAATCCAAGTTTCCCCTTCCGTTCAACAATGAAAAGCGACTCCGCAAACTCCTTCTGGAGATTCTTTACAGTCTGTGCTGTTCCGTCGGGTGAACCGTCATCTATTATGAGTATGTGGTAATTTCCATCAAGAGAGAATACCTTCCTGATAATCTTCTCAATATTCTCGATCTCGTTGTATGTGGGAATAATGATAATTTTGTCAGACATAAAATTAAATAAATATAACTTTCAAATATACAAAAAAATCATAACAGTTGTTGAATTCGGATGGTATATTTGCAGTTGTTGGAGATAAAAGTTCAATTATGTGGAAATGGGAAGTTAATGTGGTGAAATAATGGATAAAAAGTGCCATAGGTAATCTTTTTTTAGCTATTTTTGTAGAATATACGGATGTTACAGCCTGATTGATATATGTGTAGTATGCTGATGATGGGGTAACGGAACGTGGTGTATTGGCGCCGCTTAAAATTTTTTGGATATGAAGATAGCAGTTGCAGGAACAGGTTATGTGGGGTTGAGTATGGCCACACTCCTTGCACAACATAATGATGTAGTGGCCGTTGATATAATGGCCGAGAAGGTGGAGATGATAAACAGAGGTATATCACCCATCCAGGATGAGTATATCGAGAGATATTTTGCTGAGAAAGAGTTGTCTTTGAATGCTGTTACAGATGCCCGTCGGGCCTACTCTGAGGCGGATGTTGTAATAGTTGCCACACCAACCAATTACGACAGCAAAAAGAACTTCTTTGATACCTCATCTGTAGAGTCGGTGGTAGATATGGTGGTGGGGTGCAATCCGGATGCCGTTATTGTTATAAAGTCTACAATTCCTGTTGGTTTTTGCAGGTCGTTGTACCTCAAATATGAGAGCCGATTCAAGAGCGATCCTGCCCTTGCGGGGAAGAGTTTCAATCTGCTCTTCTCTCCAGAATTTCTCCGTGAAAGCAAGGCTCTTTACGATAACCTCTATCCGAGCAGGATAATAGTCGGAATTCCAAAAATAATGTGTGACGGTTCAGATGAGGATAGTGCCATTGGTGCCATAGCTGATCTGGCTAAACTTGAGGAGGCTGCACACAGCTTTGCCGCTCTGCTTCAGGAGGGTGCCATCAAGAGCAATATTGATGTCATTTATATGGGACTAAAGGAGGCTGAGGCGGTAAAACTTTTTGCCAACACATATCTGGCCTTGAGAGTCAGCTTCTTTAATGAACTTGATACATACGCAGAGGTCAAGGGGCTTGATTCTGCTGCGATTATAGAGGGAATCGGGCTGGATCCAAGAATCGGCACCCATTACAACAACCCTTCATTCGGTTATGGAGGATATTGCCTTCCAAAAGATACCAAGCAGCTTCTTGCCAATTATGAGAATGTGCCCCAGAATATGATGAGTGCCATTGTAGAGAGTAACCGTACAAGAAAGGATTTTATTGCCGACAGGGTTCTGGAGATTGCAGGTTATTATAATGCCAACAGCAGTTATGATGCCAAAAAGGAGAGGCTGGTTACAGTAGGGGTCTTCCGCCTTACAATGAAGAGCAACTCCGACAATTTCCGCCATAGCTCGATACAGGGAGTGATGAAGAGGATAAAGGCCAAGGGGGCAGAGGTGATAATTTATGAACCGTCACTTGAAGATGGTACAACATTCTTTGGAAGCCGTGTAGTGAACGATTTGTCGCTATTCAAATCCAAATCACAGGCAATTATTGCAAACAGATATGATTCTTGTCTTGATGATGTCAAGGAGAGGGTCTATACAAGGGATATTTTCAGGAGGGACTGATGAAACAGATTCTTGTTACAGGTGGAGCCGGATTCATCGGCTCACATACATTGGTGGAGCTGCATAATGCAGGATATAGCTTTGTTGTTGCAGACAATTTTGTCAATTCCGATATTGATTCAATCAGAAGAGTTGAGAAGATTATCGGGGAGAGGGTCATTGTTGCCGAAACTGACTTGAGCGACAGAGGGGCTATGGAGCAGCTCTTTGAGAGGTATAGATTTGATGCCTGTATACACTTTGCAGGTCTCAAATCGGTAGGTGAGTCGCTTGAGAAGCCTCTTGAATATTACAGGAACAATCTGGGAGGTACGTTTGTGCTCGTAGAGATGCTGGCAAAATACAATTGCAGGAACCTTATCTTCTCCTCTTCAGCCAATGTCTATGGAAATCCCGACAGAATGCCTGTATCAGAGGATTTCCCGAGAGGTGAGACCACCAACCCTTATGGAAGGACAAAGGCGATGCTCGAACAGATATTGGGTGATATACAGAAGTCAGACACCCGATGGAATATAGTGATGTTGCGCTATTTCAACCCTATAGGGGCCCATACAAGCGGAGTTATTGGAGAGGTGCCACAGGGCGTTCCGAGCAATCTGATGCCATATATTACCGAGGTGGCTATGGGCAAGCGTCCGTACCTTAATGTGTATGGTAATGATTACAATACACCTGATGGTACCGGGGTGAGGGATTATATCCATATAATGGATCTGGCACGTGGCCACATTGCTGCATTGTCGGCATTGGAGAGGAATTGCGGACTCAAGATATATAATCTTGGGACAGGAAGGGGCTACTCCGTGCTTGAGGTTGTCAATGCATTTGAAAAGGTTAATGGAGTGAAGGTTCCATATAAGATAATGCCTCGCAGAGAGGGTGATATTGCAATCTCATATTGCAATCCCGGAAAGGCAAAGGAGGAGTTGGGCTGGTCGGCAGAGTTCGGACTTGAGCAGATGTGCAGGGATGCCTGGAGATGGCAGACCGAGATGGAAAAAATGAAAATTCAACAGCTTTAATTGTGACAATAAGGTATGACAGAACAAAATAGAGATATTCAGACAAATGAACGCCAGCTTATGGAGCTGGCTATAAAGTTGTGGCACAGGAGGTGGTTTGTTGTCAAGTGGGGAGTGATTGGCGGTATTGTGGGGCTGATTCTGGCCTTCAGCATTCCCAAAAGATATAAGGCTTCTGTCACCTTGGCTCCTGAGATGGAGCAGAAGATGGGTTCAGGAGTAAGCTCAATTGCCTCGATGATGGGCATCAACCTTAATAACAGTGTAGATGCCATCAGTATAGAGATGTATCCGGATGTTGTCCACTCCACTCCATTCATTTATGAACTTTTCAACCTCCCTGTCCGTTTTCATAGGGGAGGTGAGCAGATTGAGACAACGCTGCTTGATTATATGAAAGAGTATCAGAGGTATGCCTGGTGGGAGTATATAATTGCTGCCCCATTCAAATTGTTGGGAGCGGTGACCTCTTCAGGGGGTGGAGATGCTCAGGAAACTGGAAAACTTGATCCTCTAAATTTGCCTAAAAAGGAGCGTGAAATTGTAAAATTCTTTTCAAATAATATTGCAGTCTATATCGACAAGAAGACCTCAAAACTTGAGATGTCGCTTGAGTTGCAGGATCCGCTTGTTGTAGCTGAAGTTATGGGGGCTGTTGTGGAGAATCTGAAAAGGTTCATGTCGGAATACAGGACCTCAAAGGCCCGTCAGGATGTGGAGAATCTCTCCGATATATGCAGCCAGAGGAGAAGCGAGTATGAAGCTGCTCAACTGGCCTATGCAAAATATGTTGATGCAAACCAGAATGTGAGCAGAAAGAGTGCTATGGTTGAGGGTGAGAGGTTGCAGCAGGAGATGACTCTTGCATATAAGGTTTATTCTCAGGTTGCCGGACAGCTTGAGGCGGCGAGAATTCAGGAGCAGCAGGCAAAACCGGTATTTGTTACCATTGATCCTGTTGTTGTTCCAAACAGGAAATGTGCACCAAGCAAAGTCAAGTATCTCATTGGATATGCATTTCTTGCAGGGGTATTGGCTGCAGCCTGGGTGCTCTTTGGTGCAGAGTGCATAGAGAGTTTGAAGAGAATGGAAAGCGGTTCCCGGGTCATATAGGAAACTGTGACCTAAATGGATATGGTTATGGATAATGTTTTTTACTTCACTGTACTCACACTTCTATCAATGTTGAGTACCTGGTGGGTTTTCAAGTATATTCTCAAGATTGCCAAACTTAAGAATATTGTAGACAACCCAAATGAACGGAAATTGCAGAGGGTTCCTGTACCCGTCTTGGGTGGAATGGCAATCTTTTTTGGAATGATTGTCTCCCTTGTGTGTGCAGGGTTGATATTTGATACCGTCAACCTCTATGTGGTGATGGGTATTATGTGCATTATGCTGTATGTTGGTACTGTAGATGATATTTTGTCGCTCTCCTGGTATACAAGGATCTTTATGCAGACCATAATAATTGCAGCACTGATCTATTGCAACCACTACTCTCTCAATGATTTTCACGGGCTATGGGGTGTGTTTACCATCCCGGATTATCTCTCTGTACCCCTTACACTCTTTGCCTGCGTGGGTATAATCAATTCTATCAACCTGATGGATGGAGTGAATGGGCTCAGTTCCGGGTATTGTATTCTTGTCTGTGCAATCTTTGCCGGGATCTTCATTTATACCGGTAATGTACAGGGTGCAGCTTTGGCTGTAATCTCTATGGGTGCACTGATACCTTTCTTCTTCCATAATGTATTTGGAGAAAAGTCCAAGATGTTTATCGGTGATGGTGGAACGCTCCTTATGGGCACTGTGATCTCCACATTTATAATTGAAGCGGTAAGCGGCAAATCGGATTTCTATAGCCACGTACCGGAGAATTTTGGAGTCATCCCTTTTGCATTGGCACTGCTCTCCATCCCGGTCTTCGATACACTCAGAGTTATGATAATGCGCATAATAAGGGGAAAATCACCTTTTTCTCCCGATAAAACCCATCTGCACCACCTCTTCATAGATTTGGGTTTTTCGCACATTGCTGTAACAATCAGTGAGATAATGATGAATATTGTGGTTATTCTTGTATGGCTTGGATGCTATATGGCGGGACTTTCAATCAACTGTCAATTTTATGCAGTCACTATACTTAGTATTCTTGTAACATTCGGATTTTACAAGTATATGAGAGTACAGATTGCCAGGGAGAGCGGGCTCTATAGAGTGATGCGCAGGGCAGGTGAGTGGAGCCGTAGTATAGACAGCGCTTTCGGCAGGCATTTCAGGAAGTTCCTTGACCACAATTGCGACTGATTGTAGAGGGATAATGATTAACCGTCAAGAGAAGAGGATTGATAATGGCAAAATCATTGACATCCAGAAGTGTAAAAAACAGTGTGGTGGCTCTGGTATTCTACCTGATGAATCTTGTGCTCCAATTTGTTTCACGCAAGATATTCATAGATTACCTCGGGGAGGAGCTGTTGGGTCTCAATACTACCATTACCAGTCTGCTTCAGTTTCTGAATATTGCTGAGCTGGGAATCGGGTCGGCTATCGGTTATACACTCTACAAACCTATATATGAGAAGGATAGTGCTACAATTAATGACATTGTAACCCTGCAGGGGTGGCTCTACCGGAGGATTGCAGGGGTGATTATTGTGGCGAGTGCAATTCTGCTGCTCTTTTTCCCTCTCATTTTTGAAAAGATGACGCTTCCTCTATGGTATGCCTATGCCTCATTCATCGTTCTGCTTTTTGCATCGCTTCTCGGTTACTTTGTGAACTACAGACAGATACTTCTTTCGGCAGATTTGAAGGAGTACAAGATTCAATATTCATACAAGGCAGCAATGCTTCTCAAACTGCTGTTGCAGATAGTTGCCATAAAATATCTCCATGACGGTTATATCTGGTGGCTTCTTCTTGAATTCCTATTTGCCGTCGTTGCCTCCGTTGTACTGAATATTGTGATAAAGAGAACATACCCGCAACTTGCGGAGAGCCTTTTGCCTGGCAAGGAGCTGGTAAAGAGATATCCGGATGTGCTTAAAAAGACAAAACAGCTCTTTTTTCATAAGATTGGGGGGGTAGTCATTACCAAGGTTACCCCATTAGTTATCTATGGAGTACTGACTCTTGAGATGGTTGCAATTTATGGAAACTATATGTTGATAGTGTCGGGGGTAATCTCTCTGATAACTGCCATATTCAACAGTATAAATGCAGGAGTGGGAAATGTGGTAGCTTCGGGAGATAAAGAACGGATTTACAATGTATTCAATGAACTCTTCTCGGTGAGGTTCCTGGTTACGGCAGTAATATCACTTGCCGTCTACACCTTTACCCAGCCCTTTATGAAGATATGGATGGGGGAGGGGCTTATGCTGGAGAACAATATTCTCATTCTCTTTGTGCTCATTACCTTCATCAGCCTCAACCGCCTGACCCCGGATGCCTTTATAAATGCATACGGACTCTTCCACGATATATGGTCTCCGATAATCGAGGCCCTTCTCAATATAGGTTTGTCACTTCTGCTGGGCCTATTATGGGGAATTGGTGGAATTATGGCAGGTGTACTGATAAGTCTCTTCCTTGTTATCTTTTGCTGGAAGCAATATTTTCTCTTCAAAAAGGGGTTCAAAAGGGCCACTGCAGATTGTATAAAGATCTATCTGATCCATCTTCTTCCGTTAATTATTACATATCCTGCGGCAGGATGGCTCTATAGATTGATATGTCCGGGAGAGATATCAAATCTCTTTGTATGGTCGCTCCATGCGCTGGTTTACGTTGTTATTTCATTTGTGCTTTTGTTGATATTGTTGTCTATCTTTACATCCGGAATGCGCAGGTTCATCTCCCGGGTTGGAAGAATGGCAGGAACATTTTTAAATAAATGACAGTAATGGGATTGATCAAGAGGATATTAAAAAGAATATTGCCTGATTGGGCAATCAGATGGTACCATATCACAAGATGTCGTATCAGTCTCTATTTTAGCCGGATGCTCTACCTCCTCTTTGGAAAAGAGTGCCAGGATCCAATGGATATTCCAATAATCATAAACAATTACAACCGTCTCTCATATTTGAAGGAACTCATTTCGTCCATTGAATCGAGAGGATACAGAAATATTTGTATAATCGACAATGCTTCAACCTATCCTCCTCTTCTTGATTTCTACAGGACAACACCATACAGGGTCTTCAGGCTTGACAGGAATATAGGTTACCTTGCTCTCTGGAAGAGTGGAATATATAGGGAGTTCAGAGGTTCATACTATGTTTACACAGATTCGGATATGAAGATAGATGAAGAGTGTCCCGATAATTTTATGGCCCGATTTGTCTCCATAATGGAGAGATATCCAAGAGCAGAAAAGGTGGGATTCGGAATAAGGACAGATGATCTTCCCGACCACTATAAAAACAAGAGGGATGTTGTTGAACACGAAAGCCAGTTCTGGAGAGAGAGCCCGGAAGAGGGGGTCTACAGAGCTGATATAGATACAACATTTGCTCTTTATAGACCATTTTGCAAAGGTGCGGCATTCAAATACAGGGAGGCATACAGGACAGGCTTTCCCTATGTGATAAGACATCTGCCGTGGTATGTCGACTCCTCAAACATTACAGATGAGGAGAGATACTATATTGATAGTGTTTCACAATCGACCCATTGGTCACAAAGGAGATAGAGGGTATGGTTTATCTGGCAATCTTCATATATCTGTTGTTCCTCTTTATAAGATATGATCTTTGCAAGGGTGAAAAATATAGGGATATCAACTACTGGTTCTCTTCACTTGTCTTTATTCTGGTTGCTGGATTGAGATACAGGATAGGTTTTGATACCATAAACTATATGGAGAGTTTCAATTCTCCATTCTACCCGCTTCTCCAGGATTTTACCTTCAGTGCAAAATATGGCAATGATATCTTATGGGTATTGCTTAATTCTATAGGAAAGAGCTCCCCGTACGGTTTTTATACCGTCCAGCTGATTCAGGCGGCAATTGTCAATATTACTGTCTTCTGGTTCATAAGACGCCACTCCCCAAAACCTTTTCTTGGGATACTTTTGTTCTTCCTCTTCCAGTGGTGGAACTTCTGTTTTGAGGCGATGAGAGAGAGCATAGCAATCTCCTTTTATCTCTTTGCCCTTGATGCCCTTTTGAAAGGGAGGGGACTCAAACATTACTACTTGAGGATATGGCCAGCAATATTCTTCCATACATTCGGCTTTGTAACCCTCTTTTTCCCGTTGATAAAATTCATAAGGGTAAACAGATTTCTGCCCGTGATATTCATTGTGTTCCTGGGATTCTTCTTCACCATATCGGATCTGTTGAATGCAATTGTGGCGGGGATGGCCGGAATGGAGAATATGGCAGCTTCAAAGGCAACGATGTATATTGAGAGCGATCTCTATGGCACATCATCTTTAAGCCTTGCCGGAATAATCTCCCTCTTTGTAAGCAGGGTTGTGCCGATAGTATATCTCATTTGGGTGCTGCACAGAGAGAAGAGTGCAGGATATGATACATTTATACCATATCTTATCTGTTATGTTCTTGTTGTATTATTGAGAATGGAGGTGCCCATATTTTTCCGGTTCTACAACTATTTTGAAATTATGCTGATAATAGGCATAACACAGGCTGTAAGCATCAGGTCAAATTATAGGGGATATAATCTTTTGCCTCTCACCTGGATATTGATAATATTTATGATTGTTGTAAGGGGATATGAATTGACAAAGCCTGAGACTGATTCTGCAAAGGATTATAGGACATATAACAGATATATACCCTACAATTCTGTCTTTACGGAGGATTATAACGAGGAGAGTGAATTTATTTTCAGATCTAAATAGAGTTTTTATGAAGGTAACAGTACTTCTATCTACATATAATGGCGAAAAATACCTTGAGGAGCAGCTTCACTCCCTTATAGGACAAAAAGGGGTTGAGACAGACATCCTTGTAAGGGATGACGGCTCAACCGATTCGACCCGCAATATTCTTGACAAATGGCAGAAACAGGGTCTTCTTGAGTGGTATAGCGGTGAGAATATGGGATATGCCTTAAGCTTTATGGATCTGGTAAAGAGAGCTCCACGCAGTGATTACTATGCCTTCTGCGATCAGGATGATATCTGGTTGGAAGACAAGCTGCAAAATGCGGTGGAGAGTCTTGAAAAGGTGGAAAATGGGGTCAAACTTTACTGCTCGAATGTCTTTTATTACAAGAGTGGCGAGACTAAAGGGGGAATCCATTCCGCACCCCCATATTATGACAGATATACTGCAATGGTGAGGAATATAGCACCCGGCTGTTCAATGGTATTTTCGGAGAGACTCAAGGATATTCTCTCCCTGAATCCCCCAAAACGGCTGATTGCACACGACTTCTGGATTTTTCAGGCGGCAATGTTGCTCGGAGAGGTTGTGTATGATTTTACACCTTCAATGCTATACAGGCAGCACGAGAATAATCAGATAGGGCAGAAGTCAGGCAGGATGGAGATCTGGCGCAGGAGAATTAAGCAACTCTCCAATCCGGCAAGAAGGAATGAGAGACAGGAGCAGGCTGAAGAGATTCTTCGTTGCTTCGGTTCCATTATGGATGAAGAGAGCTGCAAAATAGTTGGGACAGTTGCAGGTTACCGTTATTCGATGGCAAAGAAGATGCGCCTGCTTTTTGAAAAAAAATATACTATGGGAAGCCTTCCCGGAGATATATATCTGAGACTAAGGATAATCTTCAACAGGTTCTAATGATGATATTTAATGGATAGTAATGATGAGAGCGCTGGTAGTGTCAAATAATTATATAGTGGTAAAGGATGGCAAGTGCTATTGTGATGCCAATTTTTACTATATCCTCCAGAGGTTCAGGAAATTTGGCGGAATATCGCTCTGTGCCTTACCGAGAAAAGAGGCTCCTGCTTATGTAGAACTTGATTTTGTGGCACCGGATGAGGTTTACTTTATAAAAAAATGCAGAGTCTTTCCTTCTCCAGCCAACTCCGCATTATTGGGCGAGGCTGTAAAAAGGGCAGACATAGTTATCGGTTACAATCCGTCGGTAAATGGTGAAGTGGCCCTATATTATGCCAGAAAGTATGGAAAGAGATATATGACCTATCTTGTTGCCTGTGTGTGGGGATCACTATGGTATCACAGCCTCTTCGGGAAGATTGCAGCCCCTTTGAGATACCTCTCTGTCAGGATGACAACAAAATGGTCTGATTATGTACTTTATGTTACCGATTCCTTTCTTCAAAGGAGATATCCAAACCGACGGCTCAATACCGGGTGCTCTGATGTACAGATTACTATGCCGGAAAGTGAGGTGATAGAGAGGCGTTTGGCAAGAATAAGAAAGAGGGGGAGGAATGATCTCATAAAGATGGCGACATTGGGCAGCGTGGAGGTAAAATATAAGGGACAACAATATGTGATAGAGGCTATGGCAAAACTGGCAGCCTCGGGAAAGTGCAATTTCAGATATTATCTGATAGGCGACGGCAACAACTCCCGTCTCGCATCATTGGTAAAGAGCTACGGGTTGGAGGAGAGTGTAATATTTATGGGTCTGCAGCCATTTGCAAAGGTCCCGCAAATATTGGATGAGATGGATCTCTATATACAGCCGTCACTTACTGAGGGATTGCCCAGAAGTATCGTTGAGGCAATGAGCAGAGGCCTGCTCTGTCTTGGAAGTGATGTGGGGGGAATTCCGGAGCTTCTTGATGAGGAGTCGCTCTTTCCACCAAAGTCGGTTGGTAAAATAGCAGAAATGGTTGAAAAGATAACACCCGGCAGGCTGGAGAGCCAATGTTTGAGAAATGTCAATTTTGCAAAGAGGTATGAGCCAGAACATCTCGACCATAAGAGGAGAGAATTTTTCGACAAGGTAATTGATGATATTAATTGTAACAGGAGATAGATGGATTACAAAAAGATAATAAAGAGTCAGAGACTGAGGTTCTTTCTTCTCAACCTGCTGAAATGGGTTCCCGATCCGCTGATGCTCAGGTTGCAGTATAGAATCAAGTGCGGACGCAAATTGAATCTGGTCTCTCCCGCGAGGTTCAGTGAGAAGTTACAGTGGTACAAATTGAATTACAGGAATCCCCAGATGGGAATTTGCGTAGATAAGTTCAGAGTGAGGGAGTATTTGGAGGAGAAGGGTCTTGACTCCATACTCAACCGGTTGTATGGGGTCTACGACAATGCTTCAGATATTGATTTTTCGCAGTTGCCACAAAAATTTGTCATTAAGACGACAGATGGTGGAGGTGGGGAGAATATATTTATCTGCCGTGACAAATCTGCTCTTGATATTCCCGCCATAATTGAGAAAATTTCTGGATGGAAAGACAAGAAGAATATTAATGCTGGCAGGGAGTGGGCCTACACAGCCATCGGAAAATCACGTTATATAGTTGAGGAACTTCTTGAAAATGATAAAGATCCCGAAAAATCAATAGAGGATTACAAGTTTTTCTGCTTTTCGGGCCGTCCTTTCTGTATAGCATACGATATCGACAGATATAAAGGCCATAAAAGGAACTTTTATGATCTGGAGTGGAAAAATCTCAATATTGGGAGCGATTGCCCCACTTTTGAAGATGCTGATGTTGATTATCCGGCAGGGCTGGCAGAGATGAGTGAGGTTGCCGCAAAATTGTCTTCAGATTTTCCTTTTGTGAGGGTGGATCTCTATTTTACCAATGGAAGAGTCTATTTTGGAGAACTCACCTTTTATCCCTGGAGCGGTTATGTGAAATTTGATCCCGATAGCTTTGATTTTTTATTGGGTGAGCAGTTTGAACTGAAAAAAATTGATTGACAGGGCAGTAATTTTGACGATTGGCAATAATACGCTATCTTTACAGATTGGCTGTAAGGCTAAAAATGGGTATGAATTTAAGTAAAGGAACTATCGTTTTATGAAAAAGTTTTTGTCAATTGTTGCAGTAATGCTCTGTATTATCAGCTGTTCGGATATCAAGGAGGATATTGATGAATTGCAGGATAAGGTTGAGCGACTTGAGGTGCAGTTGGAATTGTTGCAGAAGGCTCATCAGGAGGGTAAATTTATCAAGGAGGTTACTCCATACTCAGATGGGGAGTCAAGTGGATGGTCAATCCTCTTTACAGACGGTTCGTCAATCAAAGTGTCGGATATTGAGAGTGCAGTTACACCGCTTCTCTCACTTGATGCCGACGGTTACTGGATGGTCTCTTACGATAATGGAGATACATTTGAATATATTCTGGACAATGCGGGAGAGAAGATACTCGGCAGAGGCAAAGAGCCGCTTTCAATAAGAGTTGCCGTTAATGGTGAAGGTAACTATATATTCGAGAGTTTCTACGGGTCAGATCCTGAGAATGTTGTTTCAACAATAGAGACATCAATATCATCAGAACCGGGCAAAACCATCTCTTATATAGAAAAGGATCCATATAGCGGTACAATTACATTGTCAATGGGGGATGGAACTGCATATCAGTTCAACCTTGATGTAAATTTCCCTGTTTCAATTGTCGTTCTCGCTGAGTCTGTGGTCTTGCCTAAGGGTGGAGAGTCTTCATTTGAGTTCAGGGTAAATCCGTCAAATGCGGTTGTTGACCTCAATCTTGAACAGGAGCAGCCGATGTTTGAACTTGATATGGCTGTAGCATCAATGCCCCGTTCCTATGTAACAGCCTCCTCAAACTATATACTTGAAAAGATAGAGGCTGCTGTTGATGGAGAAGGCAATGTGAAGGAGGGACAGTTTGTTGCCCATATCAGAGACCTGTCGGTTTCTGACGATTATTGCGAAGGTGCCGCTGTGGTAGTAAATTCAAGGGATGGAAAGAACAATCCTGTCCAGATATCATCTGGCCTCTTCAAGATAAAATCTCCCGACAAGCCTCAGTTTACAACATTCAAGATAAATGGCGCTTTTGCCTCAGACCTTGAGAAGAGATTCATAAGTGTATCATTGCCATACGGTACAGATGTAACATCGTTGAGTGCGGAGTTTGTTGCAAGCGAGGGGATTGTTACTGTCGATGGAAAAGAGGTGAAATCTTTATCAAAGATAGATTTCTCTTCACCTGTAGAGTTTACCATAACAGCCGGTGACGGAACCTCAGAGAGCTACTATGTGAGTATCTCATACTCACGGTTGCCTGTAGTCTATATCAATACTAAGAATGGAGCAGCTGTTACAAGCAAAGAGAACTGGCTCAAGGAGACTGAGATTTATGTTACAAATGCCGGTGATATGAGCAGATTGTATTCAAAGTCGCAGATTCGCGGCAGAGGAAATACAACCTGGAACTACCCTAAAAAGCCATACGCAATTAAATTGGATAGCAAGGAGAGTGTACTCGGTATGCCTAAACATAAAAGGTGGGTACTTTTGGCAAACTATGTCGACAAGACCTGTATAAGGAATTCTGTGGCATTTGAGATTGCCCGCTGTTCTGAGGGGTTGGAGTGGACTCCAAGGGGAAACCACGTGGATGTTGTGCTGAATGGCAAGTTTATGGGCAACTACTTTTTGTGTGAACAGATCAAAGGCGACAAGAACAGGGTAGATATCACAGAGATGGAGACTTCTGATATTACACCTGAGACTATAACAGGAGGTTATCTCCTCGAGATCGACAAAAATTTTGATGAGGTGAACAAATTCCGTTCGCCTGTCAGGAATATGCCTTTTATGATAAAGGAGCCTGATGAGGAGACTATGGGGCAGGAGCAGTTCAACTATATACAGAACCATATTGCAGAGATAGAGAATGCACTGTATGGTGCGGGTTCAACAACTGAGGGATATCTGCAATATATCGATCTTGATTCGTTCATAGATTATTGGCTTGTTTATGAATTGACAGGTACAGGTGAGCCGACCCATCCAAAATCTGTCTATATGTATAAGGATAGGGGAGGTAAGATTTTTGCAGGACCTGTATGGGATTTTGACTATTTTACATTCCAGCCATATTACAATAACTGGTTAATCAATACTAATGCCGTATGGAACGATAGAATTATAAATGATCCTGCCAACCGTACAGCCATAAAAGAGAGGTGGAATCTCAATCGTGAAGGATATAGGGCAATAGCGGAGGAGATTGACAGGCAGGCTGAATATGTGAAGGAGTCGGCTGAGTATAATGCCACAATCTGGCCGCTTGACCTCAATGTAAATAGGGATGATGCTCTTCCGGTATCGGAGGCTGTAGCGAGGATGAGGGGTTATTATGTGACAAAATTCAACTATATGGATAATTATATAAACTCAAATTATTAATATCAGTAACAAATTTTAAAATTATGCAAACACAGGAAAATTACACATCACCACAACTTGAAGTTGTAGAATTGGAGGTAGAAAATGCTATCCTTGCAATGTCTGGCGAGGATTCAATTCCAGAATTTGGAGAGTAAGAGCAGTAAGGGCAAGAGTAGTAGATATTTTATACAATATAGCACGATATTATGAAAAGATTACTTCTATTTTTAATGGGTGCACTTTTGTCGTTGACAGGTTGCCAGAAGGAGGAGATGGATATATTCACATCCTCTGAACCGACAAAAAGTGTGACAATTTCAGCAGATGTAGCTCCTGCAACAAGAGCAACCCTTGATTCACAGACAGGTAAATTTTCGTGGCAAAAGGGAGACCAGGTCTCTGTCCTCGCTACGGATGGCAAATTTTATACATTTACAATGGCCGATGAGACAGGCGGTCACCGTTCTGAGTTTACAGGCGTGATCCCAGAGTCGGCATTTATCACCACAGTTGCCTTGCATCCGGCAATTGTTCCAAATGGTAGTGACAACCAGATATTGTCTGGAACAACTCTGAACTATACTCTCCCAACAGAGTACCAGTATATAAATGAAACAACCAATGTGCCTATGGTTGCAACATTCGGTGAGAATGCGACCAATTTGTCTTTCCGTCAGATTGGTGGTGTAATGCGTTTTGTTGTAAAAAATATGCCTCTTAATGGTAAATTTGAACTTACCTCATACAACAAATCAACCACAGGAGTCTTTCCTTTGGATATTACCAAAGTGGGAGAGGAGAGTATAGTTGCGGCTGAAGGTGAGTCAACTGTCTCAATCTCATATGTTTCCAAGATAGATGGCGCCACTGCAACATTCAATGTGCCAGTGCCTACTGGTATTTACAATGATTTCAGTGTCTCAATCAAGGATGAGGACGACAACCTTATTTATACCAAGAAATATAGTGCCGATAATAAGGTTGACAGGGCTACTCTTTTGATAATGTCGGAAATAGAGTTGTCGGAGCGTCCTATGAGAATATCTCAGGTTTGGCCTTTCTTTGTAGATGCAAGGGTAACTTTCAGCAAATATGAGGGTGTTGATACTTATGCATTCTATATTGATGGTTCGGATGAGCCTGTGATTATGGAAGGAGAGGATCTCGGAGAGTTTACCGGAGCCCTTATAGGTGGAAATTTTGCCCATAAATCAACCCATACTGTCTCTGTGGCAAAGGTTGTTGAGGGAGAGATTCTTAAATCTTCGAAATCTGAGAGCGTGGAGTTTACCACCGGACGTGTTATGCAAGTTAGATACAATACAGGTACAAGATTTATCTGTGCCGGCTGGGATGATGTTGCTGTTGGTACAGAGAACAGTACTGTATATGATGAGGCAACCAAAAAATGGAGCTTGTTCCCGGTTAAAGATGAGGTAAACGGCAGAAATATCCGTGGTTATAGAGTTCAGCTCTATGCGGATGACAAGACAACCCTTTTATATGATGAGATTCCGTTCAGCGGTCAGGTGGATTATGGTGGAGCTATAAGCTCGTCATCTTGGATTGGAAAGATTGGCGGTCAGAATGTGTTGCTCCCAACAGCACTTTCATTTGGATGGCTTGAGCCTGGAAAGAGCTACTACTTCCGCGTGCAGACCCTTCCGGAGCCTCTCCTCTTCAATTCACCTGAAACAGACTATTTCCATCCTACAGGAGAGGGTGTTACTTTGAGTTCTCTTCGTGGAGGTTGCGGATGGTCAGAATTAGTTGAGATGACAACAGATGCTCCTCACGTTGCCTCTGAAAATGAGGTTCTCTTTGAGGGATTTGATGATATGATGTACAACAGCGACATTATGAATGTTGCTCCAGCTGCTGTACCTCAAGTATTGACAGAGGCAGCCAAAGATAGCGAATACAAATCACGCAAGAGTGGAGAACTCTATAAGGAGTGGGTTGCCCAGCCGTTCGAAGAGCGCAAATTCTCTGAGCAGGGCTTCAATACTATGCTTGGTGCATACTATATGGGGCTTACAGATGATTCATATAGCGAAAGTACAGTTGGAAGGTATTTCAATGAGTATGCGGGATCTTTGCAGGGATGGTCTATATGGAGCGGTGGCAGTGATACCCGTACTGTCAATCCAAACTTCGGATCTGTGCGTCTTGGCCAGTCTGGAAGTGCTTCTGGAAAGGTAACATTGAGAACTCCTGCAATCAATTCCGACAAGCTCTCAGAGACAAAACCTACTAAATGTATCATTACCGTAAAGGTTTCTGCCCACGCAACCGACAAAGATAGGGTAAATTCAGTTTTGGGTGTTTATCACTACAGGGACGGGCAGGCTCTTGATGAGAAGAATACAATCCAGTTCAATCTGCTTGAGGATGGTTCTATCAATCCTGATTGGAGTTCAAACTATACCTGGACAGATTCAAAGAACTATACACACTATCCAACCTGGTTTGAGGTAAAGACAGAGTTGAGCCTTCTTAAAGGGGATGTGATAGGCTTTGAAAAGGCCAATCCGAAAGTTGACGGAATCAAGGATTATTATAAGGGATGTGTTACCCTCGGTGAGATAACTATTGAGGTGGCTCCTGACGATAATGATTTTGAAGATAACGGTGTTGGTACTGAGCCGGATGATACCAATTATGATGTATATGGACTTGGAGAGTTCCCTATCTCTTATTGGTATACTGTAGAGCCGTCATCATATATAAAGGATGGCGTATATGACTATGATTTGACCAAAGCAAGGTATCAGGAGATGAGGGATGCCGGAATCAACATCTCCCTCTACTATGGTCACTCTGTTGACAGGTCAATTACTGAAAACAAGAGAATTCACGATATCTGTGCAGAGGTTGGCTTGAAGTTTATCGGCAATACCTGGGCACCTGATGATGCTACCAGAATCCAGCAAATTAAAGAGACATTTGGAAATTCAGATACCTATGTAGGCGAACTCCTCAGAGATGAGCCTGGTGCAAATGAATTTGATGCCTTGGGAACATTTGTTGATGCATACAATTCTGCTTTGCCTGATAAAGAGGTTTATATCAATCTCTTCCCTGAATATGCTAATGCGGCAACCCAATTGAAGACAGATTATGAAAACTATATTGACCAGTATCTTCAGAAGATCAATACCAAGTCGTTGTCGTATGATTATTATGGCCTGCACAAGAATGGCGGTATCTTCAATGACTTCTACTCTAATCTCGATCTTGTACGTTCAAAGACACTTGACAAGAGAATGCCATTCTGGGTAATTACTCAGTCAGGTATAGCAGGTTCTGCAAAGATGCCTACTGAACTTGAACAGAGATGGAGCGTATGGGCAAATATTGCAGTAGGTTCAAAAGGTATATCATACTTCTGTTATTGGACACCTTCTGGTGGATCTTATAATGATAATGGATTTATGATAGATATCAATGGAAACAGAAATCCTATGTATGATTGGGTGAAGAAGATTAATGCCGATATCAACACTATAGGTAAAAAACTTCTCCACTGCCACGCAGACGGAGCCATTCTGACGGCTACCAAATATTATCCGTTGTATGACAATAACGGTGCCGGAAGAAGCAAATATGGTCCTATACAGGGTGTTAAAGGTGAGCAGTCAATCCTGTGCGGATGTTTCAGAGATGCCCGCAGGTCTGAGAACGGCGATAACTATAAGGGATATAAAGCTCTTGTAGTGAGCCAGATGCCTTGCAGAACTGTAACTGCACAATTGACATTGGATGGTTCCGTAACTCAAATTACTGTAACACAAAACAATACAACCAAGGTTGTCTCACTTGTAAATCAGATGGAAGAGACAATTGAGAGTGTAAAAGTTAATTACCTTGACGGTGTGCTCTCGTTGGGCATTCCTGATGGTGAGGCTGTACTTATTGAGTTCTAATGAAAAAGTTGTTTATTATAGTAAATGTCGATTCATTTTTCCTTTCGCACCGCAAGGAGATTGCTTTGCGGGCCAAGGAGGAGGGGTTTGATGTAACTATAGTTGCAAATGATACCGGGAAGGGTGATATGATAAGATCTTTAGGGTTGAATTATATCAACCTTCCCATAAAAAAAGCAGGTCTTAATCCTCTTGATGAGGTTAAGACCTTTTATTTTCTTTACCGTCTCTTCCGGCGAGAGCGTCCCGATATTGTCCATGCCGTGGGAATGAAGACGATTCTTTGGGGTGGAATAGCTGCAAGGATGGTCTCTGTCAAGGGATTTGTATCGGCAGTAAGCGGATTGGGTGTCATCTTCTCTCCTGAATTCAACAGGGGATTGAGAAGGGTAATCTCCCATTCTGTGTTATCTGTTATGAGGTTTATCCATAAGAGAAGAGGGGTCTTCTCCATCTTCCACAATATGGAGGATCTTGAGATGTTTGTTTCAAAGGGGATAATTTCAAGAGAGAAGGCCATTCGCACTATGGGGTCGGGAATCTCCCTTGAGGAGTATGGTTATCAGCCAGAACCTCCTGTGGATGTGACTGATGGAGGTAAAATAAGGGTTCTTTTTACAGCCAGAATGGTAGAGGATAAAGGTGTCCTTACATTGGTAGAGGCTGCCAATATTTTAAGAGAGCAGTTTAGTGGTTCAGTTGAATTCCTTTTGTGTGGAGGTGTTGATACCAATCCATTGGCAATAAGTGCCGATCAGTTGAACGCTCTTTGTGACGGAGTTTATATCAAATGGCTTGGAAGGAGAGATGATGTACATCGTCTGCTCGGAGAGTCCCATATCTTTGCGTTTCCGTCCTACTATAAGGAGGGGTTGCCTAAATCCTGTATTGAGGCAGCTGCCGTTGGCAGACCTATAGTAACCTGCGATTCTACGGGGTGTAGGGATACTGTAATAGATGGTGTAACAGGATATCTTATTCCTGTCAAGGACAGTGAGGCGCTTGCCAAAAAGCTTCAGCTTCTTTTTGAAGATGGGGAGTTGCGTCGTAAAATGGGTGAGGAGGCAAGGGCTTTTGCCGAAAGAAACTTCTCTATTGAGACTGTTATAGGGATTCACCTGGATATTTATAATCAACTTTAGGCTTTATCTACCGGCTCTTGATAGTTTGCAATCAGGTAGTAATACCAATGTAATCCGGACTTGTTGTTGTGAAATGTTTCAGAAAATATAGAGTGGCGGGACATCTCTTTGAGATAGGGATGGACGGAGACTCCTCTGTGTGGAAGAGAATGGAGAACTCGTATGGCCCATTTGAGGTCGGGGAGTC
Organism: Candidatus Egerieisoma sp.; assembly: GCA_045594125.1. Lineage (GTDB taxonomy): Bacteria > Bacteroidota > Bacteroidia > Bacteroidales > UBA932 > Egerieousia. The sequence continues at coordinate 2,016 of JAZNXX010000044.1, read as the reverse complement.
CTTCAAAGAAAATATCTTTACATTTGAGGTAGTGCAAAGTGAGGATCCATTCTCTCAAGAAAAGGAATTTGTTTTCTCCAATGCAGGGAGTGTAGAACCTGGTTTTGTAATTTTTACGATCTATAGGATTTGCCGCGGATTTTATGTGGAGCTGAAGCAGCCACAATCAACCGAAACAAACGGCTTTCTTGAGATTGACCGCAACTTGGGCAGGGCCAAAATTGTGCTTGCAGGAAATGAACAGCAGAGATGGCTTACCCTCAATGTCGGAGTTAATTTTTGTTATATGCTATTTGCCCTGCCAAAATCGACCTTGCTTGTCCACGCATCATCTGTTATTGCCGACGGCAAAGGTTACCTCTTCCTGGGTAAAAGTGGAACAGGAAAGAGTACCCACAGCAGGATGTGGCTCTCCTCATTTGATGATGTTGAACTGTTGAATGACGACCATCCGGTGATAAGGGTGTATGAGAGCGGAGAGGTGATGGTCTATGGCTCTCCATGGAGTGGCAAAACGCCCTGCTATAAAGACAAGAGCGTTTGTGTTGCAGCCGTGGTGAGGATAAGCAGAGCTCCTTACAACAGGGCCCGGAGACTCTCAACTATAGAGGCTTATGCCTCATTACTGCCGTCATTGGCCTGTATACCTTGGGACAAAGAGCTGTCGGATGCTATTGACCGCACAATGCAGAGTGTGATAAAATCAGTAGGAAGTTGGATAATGCAGGCCCTTCCTGATAAGAATGCTGCAGAAGTCTGTCGGGACGCTGTAGCAGAAAAATGCAGTAGCAGAAAGACACCGTAGCAGAAAAATGCAGTAGCAGAAAGAGACAGTAGCAGAAAATTGGGCTAACAGTAATGAGATGGAGAAAAATTAGCCCCATAAATATTATTCAGCAGGGATTAGCCAAAGGAGACAAGTTACAGTAGTTATTAAGTTTTAAATTAGTCAGGGAAGACAAATTATAGTAATTGTACTGTTATAAATTAGTCAAGGAAGATAAGTTACAGTAATTGTATTGTTATACATTAGTTAGGGGAGATAAGTTACAGTAATTATTCTGTGAGAAATTTGTAGGGATAAATTAATTGGAGAGAAATTAGTTAGAAACAATTATTTAGTGAGAATTACATAGAGAGAATTTAAGTGAAGTTTGTAGATTTGTACTAGATAGCATAATGAATGATGGAAGAGAGCAAGAGAGTAATACCTAATAGAATAATTTTTGGAGAGGTCCTGAATATAATTTCAAACAAAAAAGAGGCTGTTTTGCGAACTAAAGGCAATAGTATGCTCCCATTTATAAAGGGTGAGAAGGATTATATCATCCTATTAGGATATGAAACGCTGGAAGTTGGTGATATAGTTATGGCTCGCGCGAGTAATGGCAGGTACATTGTCCACCGTATATATAAAATAGAGAATGATCTCTATATCCTTATGGGAGACGGGAATCTTTCAGGACAGGAGAATTGTCGGGAGCGCGACATAATAGCGAAGGTGACAGCTATAATAAGAGGTGGTAAAAGGGAGATATCAACCTCCTCTGCCATATTCAGGAAGGTATCCTCCATCTGGAGATTCCTGCTTCCTATACGAAAATATCTTCTTGCAGTATACCGTTTTTTTAGATAGCACGGCGGCTTTCAGATACCCAGCCTACTGGTCTTTCCTATTATCATATTTATATTTTCAACCATAAAATTCCTTTGTGCAATCTGTTCTGTTGCCTCACTATTCTTTTCCACAGAGTCTGCAGAGGGTGTTGGTGAGGATATCAAAATGCAGGAACTCGCAGGATGGTGGTAGGGTAGATCCGCGGGGAATTTTAACACTCTTTCTGAGGCGCCCCGGCTTTTTCAAAGTGGTTGTACTTTTTTCAAAGCAGCAGAGCTTTTTCAAAGTGGATGGGCCCGCAGATGTGCCCTGTATGCTCTGTATGGCCGATTTGAGTTCCCGACCCCTCTTAATTTTACCGGGTTGGGAACCCCGGACTGCACTCCAGCCACGATTTG
>JAZNXX010000043.1:0-2412 GCA_045594125.1 Candidatus Egerieisoma sp. | reverse complement strand
AATCGAGGCAGGAAGTGTTGTGGGCTGGCCCGATATCAAGAAGATAGTGGAGAGAGAGAGAGGTGTTTCTGCAACAATGAGCAAAGGTATCGAGTATCTTTTTAAAAAGAATAAGATTACAGTAATAAAAGGTGAGGCCTTTTTGCCTGAGGCAGGAAAGGTTGAGGTAACCTTCAATGATGGCGAAAATGCCGGGAACAAAGAGATTTTTGAGGCCAGACATATAATTCTTGCAACAGGTGCAAGACCAAATTCTCTTCCTTTTGCTCCTATAGATGGTGAGAAAATCATCTCATACAGACAGGCTCTTGTGCCAGAAACTCTTCCAAAGAGCATGGCGGTGATAGGTTCGGGTGCCATAGGAAGTGAGCTGGCATTCTTCTACCGTTCAATGGGCGTTGAGGTCTATCTGATTGAATATATGGACCAGATTGTTCCTCTTGAGGATGCTGATGTTGCTGCACAGTTGAGCAGGAGCTTCAGAAAGATGGGGATCAAAGTTATGGTCTCATCTTGTGTGAAGGCTATTGATACAACAGGAGAAGGTTGTAAACTTACAGTTGAGACCAAGAAGGGTGTTGAGGAGATTGTTGTAGAGAGGGTATTGTCGGCAGTAGGAGTTGTACCTAATACAGAGAATCTCGGGCTTGAGGAGTTGGGCATTGAACTGAACAGGGGAAAAGTTCCGGTAGATGAGTTTTACAGGACAAAGGTTGATGGGCTATATGCTATCGGTGATATAATTGCAACTCCTGCGTTGGCGCACGTTGCATCTGCAGAGGGTATTGCTGCTGTTGAGAAGATTGCCGGACTGGATGTTGAGCCTGTTGATTATTCAAATATTCCAGGTGCAACATACACCTCTCCGGAGATAGCGTCTGTGGGAATGACAGAGAAAAAGGTGAAGGAGGCAGGAATCGCCTATAAAGTAGGAAAATTCCCATTCACAGCGAGTGGAAAGGCTACAACAGCCGGAGAGAAAGATGGCTTCGTAAAATTGATTATCGACGAGCAGACCGATAAGATTCTTGGAGCACACCTTATAGGAGCAAATGTAACGGAGATGCTTTCAGGCATTGTTCTTGCAAGAAGAATTGGTGCTACTGCAAAGGATATTATCAAGACCATCCATCCTCATCCGACTATGAGTGAAGGTATTATGGAGGCAGCTGCAGCAGTCCACTCTGAGGCCATACATATGTAGAAGACTGAGAATCTCCACCTTCCGGATGTGCTGATTCAGAAGGAGGAGTGAAAGCAACCATAACAATTAAAATCACGCTATATGAAAAAGCACGAAATTTCATCTCTCGTAAATGAGGTAAGCCGTATTGCTGCGGGAACAAATGTAAAAGGAACTCTCTTCTCAAAATCTGATATAAGAATAGACGGATGTTTTGAGGGAGATCTGGCTACAGATGGAAAACTTGTGGTTGGTGAAGGAGCCTCCCTCAAAGGAAATTTTATCTGCGTCAATGCCGATATATGGGGTAAGGTTGAGGGAGAAATTTGTGCAAAAGAGTGTACAACATTCAAGAGTGTTGCATCATTTGAGGGTAATCTGAATACCGGAAAAATTTCCATTGAGATGGGTGCCATCTTTAATGGCAATTGCAAGATCATTACAGGAGAAGAGTTCACTGCCTATCAGTCAAAGATGAAAAAAGTATAGATATTGAGACAATGAAAAGTGTGTAACTGATCAGATCAAATTACTCTAAGGTAAAAGAGAACTGCCCCAAAAAGTTTTAAAAATAACTTTTGGGGCAGTTTGTCATATCATAGACAAGGTCTTATTCAATTTTTGTCAGAATCATATCTGCTGGTATTGTAAACGGCTTTTCCTCTTCCGGCCTGTCGCCAAGTTCGGTACCATCAACAGGAATTCCATTTACTGGTGTGTTGCTTGATGTTGTCTGCTCTTGCTCATCCCCTTCATCATCTTCAAAAATCAATTCTATCCACTCCGCCGGTTCAAGATGCCAGGATAATTGTGCGGGGTTGCCGGGGATGAAGATGAGAGGGGATTTCCAAGGTGAGGAACTGCGGTCTGGATTGTTATACTCATCGTAAGTTATGCGTAATTTTATATGTGGTGTATTATCAGGTAAATCATTCCAAGCGTTCATTGACATAACATATCTATCGTCCCATTCGGCCTCTTCCAATTTATCTAAAAAGTCATAAATAACTTCACCATCTTTAACATACTTGTAAACGCCTAATATTAAATTGTATGTTCTGTTTTTATGTTGTGCTGTATAACTGTATGTTTTAGTCTTAAGAATAAACTGCTCACTATCTGTCTTATACTCCCAAGTTCCGATGAAATTTTCGAAATTGGGAATATTATTTGATTGTGCTATTGCTGAGTTTGTTGTTAAAATAGTTACAAACAGACTCAAAACGAAT
>JAZNXX010000042.1:0-2243 GCA_045594125.1 Candidatus Egerieisoma sp. | reverse complement strand
ATTCTCGGCAACTTTATTGGTTGTACCCTCACCGTAGAATACCTCATAATAGACCTGGTCAACGGTATTTCCGTCGCCAATGGCCTTTGTCTGGTCTGCAACAGGCACATCAATAGCAAATGTTACCTGAGAAGTCTCGCCCTGAGGGGCAATCTGACCCTCCTCTTTCGAGCAGGATACGGCTATCATAGCAATTGCTGCAATAGCACATAGAAAACTTGATAATTTTCTCATTGTAAATTAGTTAATAAGTTTTAAATTGTTTTTTATTTAAGTATATTTCCACAAATATTAGTCTGGTAATTGGCTGTCAGCGGCACATCCGAAAAGGCTGGACTGCTGTAAATCTCTGTATTGTTATTGTCGGAAACTGTAAATTCTATGTCAACTTTCAATTGATTCCCGCCTTTTGGATTGGCAAACAGGTATCCCCAAGCGAGATATTTATACTCCTTTCCGTCTGCTTCGAATTTGCTGTCGGAGATGCCGTTTCTCTTCAGTACTATAGTTCCGGCGTTACTGCTCTCTGCAACCTTTCCTTCAAAAGCATTGAATGCATAGGCGGTTGTGGTGACTGAAATCTCCGAGATGGCTGGCGTTTTTCCGTTATTTGCAGACTCGTCCCAATTCAATTGGGGAACTCCTATATTCAATTTGGCCAATGGCCTCTCCATATCAACTTCAACGATGGTGGAACCTTCCCCTACTTTAATATCTTTGTATGCTGTAAAGGCATCAAGTTCCTCACTGTTTGCAAGAGAAAATTTGTCGGCAACAGAGATCTCCTTGAAGTTGCCTAAATTGTAGACAAATTCTCCGGCATCTGTCTTATGTAGTGCAAAGAGGACTATTCTATAGCTTTGGTTCTTTACAAGGGTTAGTGGAATTTTTGCCTTCAGACTCTCCATTGGAAAGTATTGTACAGCTACAGGCTCTGCAGAATATCCATTTCCAGAAGCAGAAAATATTGCACAAGCCACGCAATTGACCATTCCTGCCTCACCCGAGCCCTTTACCTCCATTGTATAATCTGTAAGTTTTGCAGTGATGATTACATCTGTCCGGTTATCCTGTTGTGCAGGGATATCCTCTTTCTGACAGCTGGCCATCAACAGCATCACTGATGTGAGCACGATGTTTATATATGCGGATATTGATTTCATATCTCTTGGCTGTTACTTGATGAAAATATTATGGTTGCCGTTAAAGTCAGGATTGATGGTAACTCCTCCACTGGCCTGTTGGGTAAGGAATTTGCCCTTCACAATAGTATGTTTGCTCCTCACAATCCTTACATTCACAAGGTCTACAGATGAAAGCAGCTTGTTCTCCTTATTATATATATCAAGACCAACCTGGGCGAGCGACTCTTTTCCGTTGACCATATAGTAGTCGAATCCCAATGAGGCCTCTTTGGCATCAAGGGGAACTATTTGCGACTTGAATGTGACACCCTCTTTTGAGTCGATTGGTTTGTCCTGGAGTGCGTCAAACATATAGGCCATATAAATAGGGTATTTGAAGACGACATAGTAATCTTCCGGCTTGATTTCGGGAGCGTCACCCGGCTTGCCCGGAGTCTGATTCTTAAGCATCTCCTCTGTCTGCCTGTCGATAAACTCCTCAAGGTCGGTGGTTATAAAGATGAATTTTGCAAGAGGACGCTCCATCTCCACATATACCACTTCAGGTTCAACCCAGCTGCCGGAGCGCACAACATTAAAGTCCTGCTCTCCTATAAAGGCATCCCTGAAATCTGTATTGGCAGTGTGTTCTCCTTGAAGGTAAATCTTTTTAAAGTCTGCGGTGTTATGGTAAAGGTCGGCGATAGAGCCCCTCTTTACATAGTCACACCAGACAATAAAGCGGTAGTTACCCTCAGCAATCTGTATCTCCTTTTCAAAATTCAAATTTTCTGAGAATGGGACAGTGTATGTAAAACTTGCAAGAGGAGTCTCGCCTACTGTTCCGTTGTCACTCAGATGATATGCTCTGATCTGGTAACGGATGTCGTAATCACTGCCCTCTGTCGCCTTTGTTGAGTATGGAATCTCCATAAACAAAGGAAGATCTGTCCTGAAATTCAATTTGATTTTAAGTGGTGCCTCCGCCGGCTCCGGCCATTCGTGAACGGCACAGGTTGTGGTAAAGAGCGGAAGAAGCAACAGACAAACGATATATTTAGCTAATCTCTTCATTATCTTCTCCTCCCCCTTTTCTTTAGATCAAAACTATATGTGAAC
>JAZNXX010000041.1:0-9074 GCA_045594125.1 Candidatus Egerieisoma sp. | reverse complement strand
TCTGGTAGCAACTCCTCCAGGAACTGCAGCTGAGAAGGTCACTGTGGCCATCTCGCCTTTTGGTTCAACAAGAGCTTCCTCTTTTGAACACGAAACTGCGATCATTGCAACTGCTGCAAGTGCGCATAGAAAATTGAAAAGTTTTCTCATGTCGTTAGTGTATTGTTAATTATTAATGTTATTATTTGTTTTCTTTTTGGTACCCACAGGCACGGTCAGGCGCCTGCGGGTTGAGATATCACTTATTCTGGAAGAACAGTCCAAGTACCGTTGCCATTATCGACAATCTTATATCCCATGGCGATAGAAGTATGTCTATAGTTGAATGTTCCACCTTTAACTACTACATCAGGACGTACAGGATGTCCGGCAGGATTTGATGTATGAGCATTAAATGTTCCACCGTATATGGTCATCTGGTTACCTCCCATAAGATATGAAGTCTTGCCATTTGGATCTTTTGTAAAGGTTCCGCCATAGATTTCTGCACTCTTATAGTTTGACATTATAACCTCATTTCCATTACCGGTAAAATTACCGCCATACACTTTCAAGCTACTTCCATCGTGATAAACTGCGTGGGTAGAACCTGCCCTTTCTGTTGCAATATTACCGCTGTTTATTGTGAGGCTACCTACATTATAGCAGCCGCCGGTAACTACAATACCCTCTCCCTCTACAGTCATTGTACCTGTAGCTTGATTATTCAAAGAGTAACCACCTATTGAGGTGAATGTACCTCCCTTTATCTCACAGATTCCTTGGTTGAATACAGCAGCTCCTCCATTGGTACCCTTGGCATTATATGTACCACTTTCGATAATAATCTTTGCAGTTGTAATAGGGTCTCCTTCTGCATTATAACCATTATAGATACCGCGTGCATTTACGGTTCCGTTTTTCAATGTAAGAGTTCCAAGATTGTTGAATGCATATTGTGTCTGCTCATTTTCAGCAGTAAGTGTTTTGCCGTTAAGATCGAGAGTCAACTCCTCGCCCTCAGCAACAACAATAGGCTCTGAAACATAGATAGTATTGAATTGAGGATTTACTAGTGCTGCCTGAACATCAGCCAATGTTGATACTGTTATATAATTCTTCACAATAGTCCAAACACCATTATTCTCGACAGCTGTGCATCCCTCTGGGGCATTTACATAACTATTTTCATAAGGGTCTGCACTAAACTCACCACCTGTTATGGTAACCACAGGGTTTTTGGATGCATCACCAAGATTATTGGTATAATCCACGATTCCTTTGAGAGCATTGAATTTACCTCCATTAACCTCAAGAACTGCACCTGTATCTACGAACAAACATCCGCGAGCCGCAACTGCAAGATTATCCTCTCCATAATTGCCATTAGCAAATGTACCGCCATTTATAATGAGCGTTCCTCCTGAATTCATTACGCCACCACACCAAGAGCCGTGTGTAGAACCTTGTCCGTTACCTTCTGATGCAGAAGTAGGCTCTGTAGAATAATTTCCGGAATTAATAGTAAGTTTTCCTCCATTAGACACAGCAAATGCCATTGATGTATATGGGTATGTATAAAGGCCTTCCTGATTTACTGTACAATTATCAAGGGTTATCTCTCCTCCAACTGCATAAAAACCACCGGCACAATTGGTAGCATCTACGGTTACATTCTTTGCATTGACAACTCCATTACTCCAAGCTTTAACTCCAAGATCATATCCCTTTGAATTTTTAACTACAACACCCTCCATATTGAGGATAGCTTTTGCACCATCAATACCAGCTGCCATAAGGGCACACCAGGTATCGTCTCCTGAAATAACTGTTCCATTTTTCAATGTTACTGTTACGTCCGAAGTAGCTCCTGAACCTGTTAGATTGAAGCGGAAAACTGAGTTACCGGTATTTGCAGAGAGCGTCTTGCCATTCAAATCAATTGTACAGCTTACGGCTTTATCGTAGTTGAGAGCATTAGCTCCGTACGCTGGCTCAGTAATATTAAAATCATCAGCAAGTTTTACAGTCTCACCTTCTCCAACATAAGCAAATGCAACCTGGAGTGCAGAAGGTGCAGATACTATAAATGTATCTCCCTCTTTAACAAGACCTTCTGATATCATTGTCTGGCCGTCAACAATTACTGTAGCCATACCATTATCATTTCTCTCTCCACCTACAAATACTCCGTAAGGTGAAACATAGGTAACACCCTCGTTTTGGGTAAATGTATTGCCAGATACCTCACAATCGTTAATGTTAATAACACCCTTGGTTACACAAGCAATAAACTCACTATTTGCCCTCTTGCCTGTATTGGTAGAGTTTATGGCATTAATTACAGTATTCTTTACTGAAGAGTTGCTTATATTGAACTCTTTATCTGCCTGAAGAAGTCCAACAAGACCTCCAACATTACCGCCATCCTCCTCATTGAGGGACTCAATTTTTGATTTATTTACGTGACAATTATCAATGGTTAGAGAACTTACAACGCCGTCGTGTGCAAGAATTCCGGCAACCTTATTGTTTCCTGAAATATAACAATCCTCAACTGTCACGTTCTCTACTGATACATTGCCATACGCTGTAGCAATGAGGGCAGCACCATAGAAATCACCGTTGCCCGGATAGATAATCTGAGCACCTGTGATGGTCAAATTCTTGAATGCCACTGTACCTGCAGTATTGCCGAATAGGGCAGCCTGAGGATAATTGCCGTGATGTTTGCTGATCTTGAAATCATTGATTGAAAAATCGTTACCATCAAATGTTCCGTGGAAACGGTTAGTTCCAACTCCAATAGGAGTCCACTCTCTCTCTCCAAGATAGATATCTTTTGTAAGCTTAATAGTCTCACCTGCAAAATTGTATGGTGCCGCATTCTCACCAGCTTTTGTAGCAGGATTGTCTGATGCAGGAAGAGTTCCATTTACAGCAGCTGCAATCCAGGCAAACTCTGCTCCATTATCAACACTCCAGGTATTGGTAGCAGCATCAAAATCAGGGCGGGTTACGGTTGTACCATCCCAAATCTCAACATTCTCTGCAGGCTCATTAAACTCAGCATCAACAACAATGTTGAAATCTGCCTTGTTGAACAAAAGGTCGCCGATGATGTTGGTTCTGTAGTTCTCTTTTACTGAGATTCCTACCAAAGAGTGTTTTACTACACCTTTGCTGGTTGTAAACTCAACGTCCAAATCAACAACATCATTATCGTTCTGAACCATAATATAGTTCATTGATAGCCACTGGTAATCTTTGCTGTTTACATTAATCTTCTCATCTGTATCTGATGGTCTTGCAGCTGATTTAAATGTTACCTCAACCTCACCTTCACCTTTACCTGTAAGGGTATTGAATGAAGCGGCTGCCTTTTTAACAACAAGTTTTGACTCGCTTACTGTTACCTCAACATCACCGTCGGTTGCCTCTGATTTTAGTTTTGAAGTACCGAAGTTGATCTGTGCAAAAGGACGCACCAATGTGATGGTTTTTGAGATTGCACCACTGATAATCAAATTGTTCTCAACTGCAAAGAATGCTGCGCGGCTCTCGTCGTTTGCATCAACGTTTGTATAGTTTGCAACAACATTTTTCAAATCAGTTGTGGTGTAGTGACCTTTACCGTCAACCTCAGCCCAGAAGATGAAGCTGTATGTCTGGTCGTTCACCAACTCTACTGAAAGAGCAAAGTTCTGGTCGCCTGATGTGCGGGTTACATTACCCTTTTTAATAGGGGTCTCACCAGTCTCGATAGCTCCCTCGTAAACCTCATATCTGAGTACAGTTACATTCTTGCCATCGTTGATTGCTTTAGTAGCAACACTACCCGGAACTGCGGCTGAGAAGGTTACTGTGGTCATCTCACCCTTTGGTTCAACAAGAGCTTCCTCTTTTGAACACGAAACTGCGATCATTGCAACTGCTGCAAGAGCGCATAGAATGTTGAAAAATTTTTTCATTTGGTATCTGTTATTAATTATTAATTTCCACATCATTATCAGGAGTTGAGAAATCGCCGAGGCTGATGGTGTAATCAACCTTTCCTGTCATCAATGTTCCAAATATGTTGGTCTTGTAATTGGCCTTGAATGAAACTCCATTGAGAAGTGTGTTTCCGGTGTTGTAGAACTCGGTTCCATTTTCATCGCAAACACTTAGCTGAAGATTTGCTACAGTCTTCTGATTTGCATCAGATGAGGCATCAGCAAACATATATCCCACAAACAGGTATTTGTAATCAGTTGTTGTGCTGTTTTTGGTAATTGCAAAAGTTCCGGTTGGAAGAGTGCTTTTTGCAAAAGTGATGGTCTGATCGTCATTTGCATTAATCACACTGCCTGTCACCGCATTGAATGCTGTTGCCTTTGTTGTAACAGTCAACGCTGATTGTTTGGGAGTCTTGCCAAGAGTTACGGCATTGCTGAAGTCGGCCTCAGTTACACCAATATTGATCTGGGCAACGGGGCGGGTTAATATCGCACCCTTGCTTGTTGCACCATTCACTGTAACCTGCTCGGTAAAGTAGAATGCATCCAACTGCTCGCTGTTTGCCTTAACAAAAGCACTGTTCATTGTCACACTCTTCAAGCTCGCTACATTGTAGGCAGATTTTGTATTGTCATAATTAATGTTGTCATCTGCAGGCAATGAAGCCTGATCGTAGTAGAATGCATAGAAGACAAACTGATATGTCTGGTTATTGATAAGGTAAGGAGCATAGCTTGCTGTGCCACCATTTAGCTTCAAATACTTTATCTTGATTGGAGTATCTGCAACAGCGCCATTGTTCACCTCATAAACCTCACACTTCACAACATTGACAATCGGATTTGCTCCGTATGCCTTTGTTCCTGCTGCATTCACATTAATGGAATAGCCAAATTGTACCTCTTCACCCTCCGACGGAGATACAATATCCGAACTCTTCTCACACGATGCGGCCATAAATAGAAGTGCGATCGCAAAAAGATTAAATAGTTTTTTCATTATATGGTTAGATTTTTATTTGTCTGTTATTGTTTTAAAATGTTTTAGCCTCCTATGAAATAACCATCCATAGACTCTCCGTCTATAGTTACGGATCCCTTATAGTCACCGGCATGCATTTCATAATCAGAGAACTTCAAATCTTTTCCAACAAAATAGCAGCACCCGACAAGTTCTCCTTTGCCCTGATGCGTTATATCATAATCATAACCGTCTGCACATTGTCCACTTGCAGAGCATTCATTTATCGTTATAATATTATTACTTGGGGTTCTGATATCACCAATGAAGGTATTTACGTGACGACCCGCAATAGTGTAATCAATATTCAATACATGCAGTCCAGAAACGTAACATTTGATTGGCGTGGTTTTATTGTCCTGTCCGTAACACTTCATTGTAATTCTTGAAGTATGGCAATTAGCTATTTTTGCATCTGATATTATAAAACCAATTAAGCCTCCGGCCTCACCTTCCGTATAAAATGTTTCTCTACATTCAGCTTTAAGATTTATAGTTAAGATCCAAACTTTAATACTCTTTGTAATATTCTCCTCATAACTATTTATCACATTAATCCTGTGATTCTCAATAATATAATTATCTACCGTACACCCATTTGCATCTATTCCACCTGTAACGGAACCTATCAGGCCACCGATTTTACTGACTCCTATAATATGTCCATTCTTGGCGTGTACATTTTTTATAGTCATTTTTCCTTTAGATTTTGAAGTCAAAGTGCCTGCGTATGCATTACCACCATTTTGATCATCGCTTCGTAGCTCCTTTATATCTATGCACTTGATTATAGCCCCATCAAAGGTGAAGTTTTCAAATGTTCCGGCATTAGTGTAACAGATAAAACCCATTCCATAATTATCACTTTCAAGAATATGCACTCCCTGCACAAAAAGATTATAGAGAGTCTTGTTATTGCCATACAAATTATTTAGGGAAACTATCGGTTTGAAGGGTTTACAATGAGTACAAGTGCTCAAATCGTCATTTGCAATTGTGCTGTTTCCCTTTCCATTTTGACAATCAGGGCATACTCCAGACATATCTATATCGCTATAGAACTTAAGTGTAGTCAATTTTGTAGCACCCTGAAGAGAGGCAAGATCAAAAGGGGAGTGTATTTCAGCTATTTTCTTTGCTGAAGGATCTTCATATATAGGCTCCACCTCCGTAACTCCATCCCACCTTCTTATATAGCGGTTCTTTTTCTCAGCCTCCACATCATCATAGCCAAAGTAGATTGAGCCTCTGCAATACTCCTCATCTCCAAGCCAGCCGTCGTAACTGGTGCCGTAAACTGCGTCAGTGAGGAAGCAGGCCCTGTTGGCGTTGGTATATTTTGGCGTGTAGTCGGTAATGGTTGTGGCAACGGATGCAGGCGTATCATTCTTGAAGATAAGAACCTCGCCATTATCATATCCGCTGAAGAGTCCAACCACCTTACCCTCACTTTGCGAGCCGGCTACAGTTGTATTCTCTATAGTACAATTCTCAAACAATACGGTATATTTCTCACCTCTTATTGTTTGTTGCTCTGCCGCTGTTGGTGCTGCAGGAATATCATTATTCCTTCTGATATATCCCACAATGCCACCGGCCGCTCCATTAGTGGTTGTTACACTGGAGTTCCTGATTGTAACATCCCTGAATTCTGCATTGCCTTTAAGGGTGTTTACCAGTGTGCCGACGTGGGTAACTGACTGGGATGCAGTTATCTCCACATTCTCTATAACTACATTGCTTATAACAAGCGGGGTTGCAGTTGTATTGGTCACATCACCAAAGAGGCTGTTGCTCAGATGAATAATCTTTTTACCGCTACCCTTTAGTGTTATGCTGTAACCTGCAGGCAACTGGATAGGATCCATTTTATAATCCATATCCATATCTTCTGTCAAGACAAATGTGCTGCTCTGGTTAAGAGACGACAAATTTTCAATCAAATATGCAAGCTGCGACGGCTCATCAATAAAGTAACACTGTGCCACATCATTATACTCCGGAGCCTTATAGGTCTCTCCATCCCATTTGTTGACATTTACAGGAATGTTTATCAGGCTGCTGCCATAGATATTTGTAACCTCATTGGCGCCTGCATAAATGTTGCTGAATGTCTTGGTTGAGAATGCTTCTGTCTGGTTCTTTGCAAAAACCTCCAACGAGCCGGAAACCTTATTGTTGGTGGGGAAGAGATAGGCTGTTGCCAAAAAGAGATACTCCTCGGTAACGCCATTCTTTTCTACAGTAATTTTCTGGTTGTCGAGAATCTTCTTGAACTTGAACTTCTGTGTGTGGTTATCGGTATTTACACCACATTGGTATGCTGAGCCTGTAAGCGGATTGAAGCAGTCCGCAATGTTTTCTATTGTAACAACGGCCTTTCCAACCTCATAACCTGCATTTTTTGCATTATCCAATATCTCCTGTGCCACACCAAGGTTTACCTGTGCAAATGGACGGTTTAGAGTGATGGTGGTTTGGGCATCTTTGTAGTTTATACCTGCCTTGCCCGCATAAAAGGCGTCAAAGTTTTCAATATCAGTATAATCCTCCGCATCAAAATTTCTCACCCCGGTCCTGATCTTGATCTCCTTAAGGTTTTCTATATCATATATCCCGGCTGTTGAACTCTGTGCCCATAGAATCAGGTCATACTCTTTATGTTTGAACATCGGCACTTGTAGAGAGACAGACTGGGTCGTTGAGATAGCCATATCACCACCGTAAACCACCTCAGAACCATTCTTCTCATACAATGCATAGTAGAGTCTGTTTACCTTTGATCCGTCGCCCAAGGCCTTAGTCTCAAACTGGATGTCGGAGATTCTGGCGGTATAGGTTACAACTACCTCTTCATCCTGCGATGTTATCTCCATCTCATCCTTGGCACAACCTGCAAGCAGGAGTACAATGGAGAGGGCAAGCAGTCTATATATATTATATATAAGGTGTCTCATTATTCTTGTGGTTTGTTTATGCGGTTCGGGTTACTCGTTAAATTCATAGTTGTACTCATTGTCGAAGCTTGGATTGATGGCAACTCCTCCGTTTGCCTCCTGCATAAGGAACCTGCCCTTTACTGTGGTAAGCTTGCTGCGCTTGATTGGAACCTCAATACCCTCTGTGATTGAGAGGAGCTTGTTCTTCTCATCGTAAAGTTCAATATCCATAATTACAGACGACTCAACGCCGTTGACAAGAACATAGTCGAATCCCAATGTTGCCTCCTTATCATTAATAGCCCTTACAGTTGATTCAAATGTGTATCCCGGTTTTGAATCGGACGGACGGTTTGTGAACATACTGAAGGCATTTGCCATCCAGCCTGAATATCTCACTACCACTTTATAGAGCGACAGGTCTACCGACTCAGGTACCTTGGTTGGGTCATCACCACTCTTGAGAGCCTCTTCAATCCTGTCTTTGGTAACTTTGGTGATGAACTCGTCGAGGTCGACTGTGATGAACTGGAACTTTGCCAATGGACGGCCCATCTCAAGATATGCCTCAACAGGTGGAACCTCAGTTCCATAACGGATGATTGTTGCCTCTGTCTCTCCAATGAAGGCATCCCTGAAATCGGTATTTCCGAGATAGTTGGTATTTACCCTGATATTCTCAAAGTTGTCGGGATTATAGAACATATCATCAAGTTTGCCCTGCCCAACATAATCTACCCAGGCCATAAACTTGTATGAACCCTCATCCATCTTAACCCTCTCCTGATGGTTTGGCTCAGTTACATCATCTTTGCTGAAGACGAATGTGCGGTCCGGTGTTCTGCTGAAGTCACCATCAGGTTTTTTTCTGTAGGCATTGACTACATATCTGAAATCGTAATCCATTCCCGACTCCGATACACGGGTATTTGTGGTGTAGTCGACAGTAAGGAATGGTGGAAGGTCCCTGTTGAAGTGGAAGGTAAGCAGTGCATCTGCCTCCGCCGGCTCCGGCCATTCGTGAACGGCACAGGTTGTGGTAAAGAGCGGAAGAAGCAACAGACAAACGATATATTTAGCTAATCTCTTCATTATCTTCTCCTCCCCCTTTTCTTTAGATCAAAACTATATGTGAAC
>JAZNXX010000040.1:0-21818 GCA_045594125.1 Candidatus Egerieisoma sp. | reverse complement strand
TATTTGGAAAAATTCCACTCTATAGAAGAGTTCGAAAAAGAACTGAAAAAATACATATACTATTATAACAACGAAAGAATCAAGACTAGGCTTAAAATGAGTCCTGTTCAATACAGGTTGAAATATCAAAACACAACAACTAACCCGTCCAACTTTTAGGGGGCACATCACTATTCATTTGGAATATAGCGAGAATCCGACCTCCCGGGTTTTGCGATAAAGAGAGACCGGATCAATTTGATTTGACCCGGTCTCTCTTTGTTATTTTACCATAAAAGATATCTCTCCAAATTTAATCCTCCTATTGAATGGAAGTGGAACCGGATCCGAGAGCTCGATAGCAATATAGTCACCGCTCCTGACGGAGGTAAATGGGGTTATTAGGGCAATTTTTCTGTTGAACATCTCCCTTATATGATCCATTCTTACCTCATCTCCATCTCTTCCCTCAGCAATATGGATTCTGACGGAAACTCCGCTCTCACGGATGAACTTCTGCTCTGCAAACTCCCTGAGCTGACTGGCGAATTCCCCAATATTGAACTCTTCAAATTTATTGAGATCCGATACATAGGTTGTATTATCCAGAGAGTTGGCCATTGCGGCACTCAAAGGAATTCCCTCCTCTACAAGAGATTTTGCAGAGAGGTTGAGTCCGTAACCTATTTGGGAATAGTACCGCTCTGCAAACTTTGAGGCTATGCTCTTCCCTGCCTTATCCATCCTTATATAGATAAAAGGAACAACAGTAATTTCACTTATACATTCCGGACAGAAATAGTCGTTACTATCCCTGTTGAGGGATATGTCCGGTCTTATATAGTAAAATGTACTGTTGAAAGGAACCGTTACAATATTCATAACAGATTAACGCATTTTTAGTTTGATGTCTGTAAGAACTTTCTTGGTATCCAGTGTAAAATCTCCATTCATCATCCAGGAGTAGTAGCTCGGTTCGTTTCTCAGAACATCCTCTACGAGTTTTCCTTTATGTTTGCCGAAATTGATTACAGGCTGGTCTTTGTCATTGAGGATAATCCTTCCCGCATAATCGGCAAAGCGGCTTCTTGATGAGAATTCAGCCAACATAGGGACATCATTCTTGAGTGTATCCGGATACATATCAAGCTGGGACTTGAGAATCTCATAAGTTGCCAGAGTGTCTGCCTCTGCACTATGTGCATTTTCAAGTTCCTTGTGACAATAGAACCTGTATGCTGCCGAGAGTGTCCTCTGTTCCATCTTATGGAATATATTCTGCACATCTATGAGATGGCGCTTGCGGAAATCAAACTCGACTCCGGCTCTCAGAAACTCCTCTGCAAGGAGGGGAATGTCAAATTTAAGAGAGTTGTATCCGGCAATGTCACAGCCGCTTATCCATTGTGCAAGGCTCTTTGCAATCTCCTTGAATTTTGGACAATCCTTAACATCCTCGTCTGAAATGCCGTGCACAGCCTGTGCCTCCGGAGAGATGGGGATTGTGGGGTTCAGCCTTCTTGTCTTGATCTCCTGATCTCCATTTGGCATCACTTTTACAGCGCATATCTCAACAATTCTATCTGTAGCTACATTCAATCCTGTGCTCTCGATATCAAAAAAGAGCAAAGGATTCTTCAAATTCAACTGCATTTCAAAATCTTTTAATCTGTTATCAGTTACTGATTCTCATTGGCATAAGCAGTGCACAAATCTCCTCTTCCGGTTCACTCTGCAGTGCAGGCTGGATAAGGGCAGCGCGGCCCGGGTCAGCCAGTTTGATGCAGATCTGGTCGTATGGAAGATTGCTTAAAATCTCGATAAGGAATGTTGATTTGAAACCAATCTCCATTGGAACGCCGTCGTATTCACACATCAGGGTCTCGTGGGCACTCATTGAGAAGTCAAGATCCTGTGCAGAAATCTCAAGCCGGTTGTTTGAAAGTTTGAAGATTATCTGGCTGGTAGCCTGGTTTGAACATACTGCAACACGTTTGCTGGCATTGAGCAGCTCGCTCCTTGTGATTGTTATGATGTTTGTATTGTTTTTTGGAATGACTGTACGGTATGCAGGATATGTTCCATCAACAAGTCGGCAGACCATAAGTGATTTGTCGAATTTGAAATAGGCATTTTTTGAATCAAAGGAGATCTCAATAACCTCATCGGTAAGTTTGGCAAGATTGTTCTTGAGGATATTTGCCGGCTTTTTGGGAAGGATGAAGCCCAATGTGCCGTCTCCCTTCACATCATTGCGTGTATAGCATACAAGCTTATGCGCATTTGATGCCACCATTGTTGTATTCTCTGGAGTTATATCAAAGAAGATACCGTTCATAACCGGACGAAGCTCCTCATCGGCAGTTGCATAAATTGTATTGTTTATACCGGCTGTAAGAACATCAGCCCTGAAAGAGATCTGTACCGGATTCTGCAACTCCGGAAAAGAGGGATAGTCTTCTGCCGAGAGGAATGGAATCTGTGCATTTCCACTGGCCCACGCAATGTTGATGATACTTTTCTCGCTGTCGGTAGACAACTCGATAGGTTGTGTTGGAAGCTCCTTGAGGGTATCTGTAAGAAGTTTAGCAGGTACCGCTATCTCTCCGCCCTCCGCAACATCGTCAATGTTAATTATTGTTTTTAGTGTTGTCTCTGAATCAGAAGCTGTAACTGTCAATGAATTACCCTCCAAAACAAACAGAAAGTTATCCAGAATCGGAAGTGAGTTTTTGGATGCAATGACTCTGGAAACAGACAATAATCCTTGTAATAGATCTGTACTTGAAACTATAAACTTCATATATCTGATTTTTTAATATTATAATCAATCCTTTACGATAAAATCCGCAGATTTATCATCCTCCAAAGATAGTGATTTTCTATAAAAAATCAAACAGGGAAAGAGAGAGCCGCAGATACAATTTCTGATTTCTGTGGCTCCCTCCGTTATGACTTGACTATATCTCCCTTTTTCCTGACATCATTAAAAGAGCAGGGCATAAATGGCTGCTCCGAGCAGGAAGCCTGCAAAAATTGATGGGGTAAAGCGTTTGAAGTAGTATCCAAAGGAGATCTTCTCTAGCCCCATTGCTGTCACACCTGCAGCAGAACCTATAATAAGGAGGCTTCCACCCGTAACGGCGCAGTAGGCAAGGAATGTCCAGAAAGAGCTGTCGCACATATAATCTCCAGCAGCAGCAACAGGGTACATTCCCATAGTTGCCGAAACAAGGGCCACATTGTCGAGGAATGAAGAGCCGATACCCAAAACAAGTGCAATAGAGTTGCAGTTTGCAAATGTTGCACTCAGCAGGTTTGCCATTTTGGTAAGCAGGCCGGTTGCATTGAGCGCCTGTACCGACATAAGGATACCGAGGAAGAAGAAGACGGTGCTTATATCCACGCGGGATAGCACTCTGTGTACCCTTAGGTTCTGAAGTGACTCATCATCAGATTCGGTATATTTCCTGTCGGTAATTATCCATAGAATTACAAGGCCGAGCAGTACTCCCATAAATGGAGAAAGCTGGATAAGCATCTGGAGCACAGGAATCATAATGAGTGAAGCAAGTCCTACAACCAGTACTGTTTTTCTCATTTTGGGGGTCACTTTGCTGAACATTGCATCTCCATCGGAGAGGGTAACCTTAGGAAGCTCCTTTTTAGGCAACATAAAGGTGGTTGCTGTCAAAGGTACAATCATCATTGCCAAAGCGGGTAAAAATATGTGTGATACCTGGTGGCCTACAGTGAGGTTTCCTCCAGTCCATAGCAAGAGTGTTGTAACATCTCCGATTGGAGACCAGGCTCCGCCGGCATTTGCCGCCACAATAATCATACAGGAGTAGAGCAGACGAAGCTCCCTTTCAGGCACAAGTTTGCGTGCAATGGCCACAAGCACGATGACTGTAGCAAGGTTTCCGAGGATTGCTGCAAGAAAAAAGGTGGTGAAAGAGAGTATCCAGAGAAGTTTGCGGGGCGCATTTGTCCTGATTGAAGAGGTGATGACGCTGAAACCTCCGTGGGAGTCGATTATATCGATAATTGCCATTGAACCCAGAACAAAAAAGAGGGTTGTGGCAACATCTCCAAGAGAGTCAATCATCCTGAATTCAATGAATTTGTATGCCTGTTCATAGATGGGAAGCTCTCCAAATGCAGGGAATCCCCGGATGAACTCTGTAAGGTGTACAGGAGGGTTAGAGGTAAAGATTCCAACGGAATCTACGAGAAAGATCAGCCAGAGAAGAATGGACATTCCTACTGCAGTTGCTGCCTTGTTTATCTTGATTACATCTTCAAAAGCTATAGCCAATATTCCAATTATGAATATTGCGGGCATGGAGTAGTAAAGAATCATAGATTAAGTTTTAATTATTTATGCTATAGCAAAAATATTAAAATTTGGCATATAATTTGATTTTTGTCAGTAAAAGTTAATGAATAATTGAGTGATATGAAGAGAAATTTATCAATTTTTATTTTGTCGGTTCTGGCAAGTGCCATTTGTGCCACCGTTGTGACAAATTATTTTTTGTCGAAAGAGAGGAGAATTATTCTTACTGATGGTAATACAATTGCCAGAAATGTGAATTTTACAGGTGAATATCCTGATTTTACCTATGCTGCTGAGAACTCTGTTGATGGAGTTGTATATGTAAAGGTACTCAAGAGAAGCAATCCGGGAAGGGAGTCATCCATTCTTGAATACTTTTTCGGCTATCCCAACCCATATTCGGCTCCAAGGGAGAGTATCAATTCCGGTTCAGGAGTCATTATCTCTCCCGACGGATATATTGTAACCAACAACCACGTTGTGGAGGGGGCATCGGAGATAGCTGTCATAACCCACAACAACAAGAGCTATACTGCAAAGATTGTAGGAACTGATCCTGTAACTGATATTGCGCTGATAAAGGTTGACGGCGAGAATCTGCCGGTAATACCTATGGGCAGTTCTGAGGATCTCCGCCTTGGTGAGTGGGTTCTCGCAATCGGAAGTCCATACGATTTGAGAAGTACCATAACTGCCGGCATTGTGAGTGCCAAGGGTCGCTCACTGCCTAATGCAAGAGGTGAATTCAAGATTGAATCATTTATCCAGACAGATGCCGCAGTCAATCCCGGAAACAGCGGAGGAGCACTTGTAAATATCAAGGGTGAACTTGTCGGAATCAATACAGCCATTGCATCAAATACCGGTTCTTATACAGGTTACTCATTTGCTGTTCCTACAGCCATTGTAAAGAAGGTTGTGGCAGATATCAAGGAGTTCGGTTCTGTACAGAGAGCTATGCTTGGAGTTTCGATGCAGGAGCTTACCGACAAACTTGCCAAAGAGTCTGGTATAGAGGACGATTTTTATGGTGTATATGTAGCTGAAGTTGCATCAGGTGGAGCTGCTGAGAAGGCTGGAATAAAGTCGGGAGACATAATAGTATCTATAGACAATTCAGCTGTAAAGACCCCTTCAGACATTCAGGAGAAGATTAACGGATACCGTCCTGATGATGAAATTGCTGTAACCCTATTGAGGGATGGAAAGAGTGTTGAGGTGAAGGCCAGGCTCCAGGGCCGGGAGAGAGGATATATTGCCTCATCAGGCAATGGAAAGAGTGCTGTGCTCTTTGGTGCCGAGTTGCAGAATGTATCTGAACAGATGAAGGAGAAGAGCGGTATTGATGGTGGCGTGCAGGTTGTCTCTGTGGGGAAGGGAAAGATTAAAGATGCCGGAATCAGGGAGAATTTTATAATAACCCATATAAATCAGGAGCCTGTAGCAACCGTAGAGGAGCTGATGACTATTGTCGGCAGGGCAAAAAGGTCGCTGCTTGTAGAGGGTATATACCCTAATGGTTCAGTCTTTTACTATGCAATAGGCTTGTAGCTGTCAATAAAAACTCTAAAATGGCATTTTAATTGGAAGAATTGGAAAAAATATCTATTTTTGCGGGATAATTCAAGCCCATGAGACAGCTAAAAATTACAAAATCAATTACAAACAGAGAGAGCGCATCTCTCGACAAATATCTGCAAGAGATTGGTAGAGAGGAGTTGATCACAGTTGAGGACGAGGTCGAGTTGGCCCAGCGTATCCGTAAAGGTGATCAGGAAGCATTGGAAAAACTTACCAGAGCAAACTTGAGATTTGTGGTTTCTGTTGCAAAACAGTACCAGAATCAGGGTTTGAGTCTTCCTGACCTTATCAATGAGGGCAACTTGGGATTGATCAAGGCTGCTGAGAAGTTTGATGAGACCAGAGGTTTCAAATTCATCTCATACGCAGTATGGTGGATCCGCCAGTCAATCCTTCAGGCTTTGGCCGAACAGTCAAGAATTGTAAGGCTTCCGCTTAACCAGGTAGGCTCATTGAACAAAATCAACAAGGCCCTGTCAAAATTTGAGCAGGAGAATGAGAGAATGCCTTCACCTGATGAGCTTGCCGAGCTCCTTGATATTCCAAGGGAGAAGATTGCGGATACGTTGAGAGTTTCAGGCCGCCACGTCTCTGTAGATGCTCCATTCGTTGATGGAGAGGATAACAGTCTTTTGGATGTGCTTGTCAACTCGGACTCACCTAATGCCGACCGCGGTCTTGTCAACGAGTCGTTGAATAAGGAGATTGAGCGTGCCCTGTCAACCCTTACAGAGAGGGAGCGTGATATCGTGAAATATTTCTTTGGTATCGGAACGCAGGAGATGACCCTTGAGGAGATAGGCGAGTATTTTGGTCTTACACGGGAGAGAGTAAGACAGATTAAAGAGAAGGCTATACGCCGTCTGCGCCACAGCGCAAGAAGTAAATTGCTCAAGAGCTACTTGGGATAACCAAGTGGCTCTTGCCTTATTCCATAACATTATAATCCAACTAAAAAATGAAAAAACAACTTTTATCTCTACTTGTAGCAGGGGTATGTGCTGTTTCTTGCAACCAGTCAGATAGCGAAAATCCGCTTTTGGCTGAGTGGAACACTCCTTTTGAAATACCTCCATTTGAGCAGGTGAAACCTGAGCACTATATGCCTGCATTCATTGAGGCTATGGCGCAGGAGAAGGCTGAAATCGAGGCTATCGTGAATAATCCTGCAGAGCCCGATTTTGAGAATACAATTGTTGCACTTGATAAATCGGGAAAATTGTTGTCAAGAGTATCATCTGTATTCGGAAGCGACAACGGTGTAAATTCCAATGAGCAGTTGAGGGCCATTGCAAAGGAGCTCTCTCCACTTACAAGCGCCCACAATAGTGAAATCAGTCTGAATCAGGGACTCTTTGAGAGAGTTAAGGCAGTATATGAAAAGAGGGATTCACTTAATCTCCGTCCCGACCAGATGAGACTCCTTACCGAGACATACAAGAGTTTCGAGAGAAATGGAGCAAATCTTCCTGCCGACAAGAAGGAAGAGCTTAAAGCTGTAAATGCAGAGATAGCTGCAATGCAGCTTGCTTTTGGCCAGAACCTTTTGAAGGAGACTGCCGCATATACACTTGTAATTGAGAAGGAGGAGGATCTTTCAGGCCTCACACCAGACCAGATTGCAGAGGCTGCTGCCAGAGCAGAGAAGGCTGGTCAGCCTGGAAAATGGTTCTTTGGCCTTGACAATCCGAGTGTGATGCCATTTTTGGCGAATGCCGATAACAGGGAGTTGCGCAGAGAGATTCTTGAAGCATACCTAAACCGTTGCAACAACGGCAATGCCGAGGACAACAAGGAGGTAATCAAGAAGCTTGTAGAGTTGAGACTCAAGAAGGCTCAGATTATGGGCAAGAAGAATTATGCTGAGGTAGCTCTCGAGACCCGTATGGCAAAGAGCCCTGAAGCTGTCTATAATCTTTTGGACCAGATTTGGGAGCCGGCATTGAAGGTTGCAAGAAAAGAGGCTGAGCAGATGCAGGCCTATATGAAGAGAGAGGGGATGAATGATGAACTTCAGGCTTGGGACTGGAGATATTATGCGCAGAAGGTGATGAAAGAGCAGTTCGACTTGAATGAGTCGGAGATGGCTCCATACTTCAAACTGGAGAATGTAAGGGAGGGTATCTTCCACGTTGCAAACAAACTCTTCGGCTATACATTCAAAGAGTTGAAGAATGTACCTCTTCCAAGCACTGAGGCTGTTGCATTTGAGGTATTGAACAAGGATGGCGGACACCAGGGCGTTGTATTCTTTGATATGTTTGCCCGTCCAGGTGCAAAAAGAGGAGGTGCCTGGTGCGGTACATTCCGCGGCCAGACTTACAAGGATGGCAAGAGGGTTGGCCCGCTTGTAACAATTGTAGGAAACTTTACCCGTCCTGTAGGTGACAAACCTGCTCTTTTGACAGCTGATGAGGTGACAACATTCTTCCACGAGTTCGGCCACGGTTTGGATAATCTTACAAAAGATGTGCAATATGACGGCTTGAGAGGATATCCTCGTGATTTTGTGGAACTTCCATCCCAGCTTAATGAGCACTGGGCATTTGAGCCTGAGGTTTTGAAGGTTTATGCAAAACATTATGAGACAGGAGAGGTTATTCCTGCAGAACTTGTAGAGAAGATTGAGAAATCCGGCAAATATGGTCAGGGCTTTGCTACTGTAGAGTATTTGGCTGCATCATATCTCGATATGGATTTCCATGTCTTGACAGAGATTCCTGAAAACTTGGATATAAATGGTTTTGAGGAGAAAGTTTTGGGCGACAGAGGGCTTTTGAAACAGATTCCTTCAAGATACAAGGCTCCATATTTCAACCATACATTCGGTGGCGGTTATACAGCCGGCTACTACAGTTACATCTGGGCAGAGGTGCTTGATGCAGATGCATTCGATGCATTCAAGGAGACAGGTGATATCTTCAATCCTGTTGTAGCTGAGAAATACAGAAGTGAGATTCTCAGAAGAGCAGGAGAGGATGAGGCTATGACACTCTATGTGAATTTTAGAGGAAAAGAGCCTGGAATCGATCCGCTTCTAAAGAACAGGGGCTTGAAATAGGGGAGCCACCTCTTCTTGAGAAGAGCAATATACAGGACAGCCTGAAGGCGCCAATTGACGGTCTTTCAGGTTGTCCTTTTTTTATACCTCTTTTCTGTCGATTATTCCACTGTTTTTTGTAACTTTGCCTTTTGCATTTTTATGCGGAAGAATTATTTGAAATAATAAAAACAGAGATATCTATGAGTAATTTTTTAAATTCATTGGGGCAGTACATCACTGCTGTCAGTGATTTTGTGTGCGGTTATCCGCTCTTTATACTCCTTGTTGGAGGTGGATTGTACTTTCTTATCTATTCAGGCTTTGTTCCGTTGAGGTATTATGGAAGGGCTATCAGATCATTGAAATCTGAAGATGACAAAGCCGAGGGACAGATCAGCTCTTTTGAAGCACTTGCAAGTGCCATTGCTGCAACTGTCGGAATGGGAAACATTGCCGGTGTGGCTATTGCATTGTCAATTGGAGGTCCCGGTGCCATCTTCTGGATGTGGATCAGCTCAATCTTGGGAATGGCAACAAAGTTCTTTGAGGGTACATTGGCTGTAATGTATAAAGGAAAGGATGATACAGGTGAGGTGCAGGGAGGTCCAATGTATATGATTCTCTCCGGCCTTGGTCCAAAATGGAAGCCTATGGCAATCTTCTTCTCAATCTTTGGTCTTATCGGTACTTTGTGCATTATGCAGGCCAACCAGTTTACAGAGGCCATCACAACAGTCTTCTTCAAGCCTGAGGAGAATACACTCGCTTTGAGAGGAATTATCGGTGTGATAATCTGCGTAATAGTGGCTTGTGTCATTTTGGGGGGAATCAAGAGAATATCAAAAGTGGCAACCAAAGTTGTACCTACAATGGTGCTTATGTACTTCCTTTTGGTATTGTATATAATCTTTACCAATCTTGATGAGGTTCCGGGTGTATTTGCAACAATCTTCATTGATGCCTTTACTGTAAAAGCCGGAGTCGGTGGCGGTATTGGCGCCCTTGTCTCAATTGCCCTTATAGGTATCAGACGTGCAGCACTTGTAAATGAGGCTGGTGTAGGTACAGCATCAATGATGCACGGCGCATCTAAAAACAACCAGCCTGTAAAAGAGGGTCTTGTTGCAATGATTGGCCCTTCTATCGATTCAGGTCTTGTATGTACCCTTACAGCACTTGCAATCCTTATCCAGAGGGATGTGCTTCCATTGGGTGACGGAATTAGTGGCTCTATGGCAGGATTGAGTATTGCATTGCAGGCATTTGATGCATCAATTCCAGGTTTGGGAAAATACTTCCTCTTGCTTATGCTCTTCTTCTTTGCATTCTCAACAATGTTCTCATATTCATACTACGGACAGAAATGTACCGGATTCCTTTTTGGAGCAAGATACTCGAAATACTACAATATCTTCTTCCTTGCAATGCTTGTTGTTGCAGCTATGATCCCTTTGAAGGCAGCTGTCGGCCTAATCGATTTGGCATATGCATTGATGGCATTCCCAACAATGATTACATTGGTAATTCTTTCGCCAAAGGTAAAGAGTGCGATGAAGGAGTATTTTAAGAAATAATATTGTGTTGAATTTATAAAGTGAATATGAATCCTGAAATTTTTATATACGAAAAGGCTATAGAGGCGGTAAAGGCTCTATACAATGCAGAAGTTGATGAAACTGTCATTCAGACCCAAGAGACAAAGAAGGAGTTTGAAGGTGATATTACCCTTGTTACATTCAAACTTTCAAGAACAAGCAAAAAATCTCCACAAATAACTGCAAATGAGATAGGAGAGTATCTTAAGGCAAATTGTGAGGAGGTTGAGTCATTCAATGTTATCAACGGCTTCCTCAATATCAAGTTTTCGGAGTGGTTCTGGCAGGGAATTCTCAAGGAGATTGAGGAGTGTGCCGATTTTGGCCAGCATCCTGCTTCTGGAAAGACCATTATGGTGGAGTACTCATCTCCAAATACAAACAAGCCGCTCCATTTGGGCCATATCAGAAACAATCTTCTCGGATGGTCGGTTGCAAAGCTTCTTGAGGCCAACGGACACGAGGTCCTTAAGGTAAATCTTGTCAATGACAGAGGTATACATATCTGTAAATCAATGATTGCCTGGTTGCAGCTCGGAAATGGCGAGACCCCTCAATCTTCAGGAATGAAGGGTGACCATCTTGTTGGAAAATATTATGTGGCATTCAGCAATGAGCTCAAACGCCAGACAAAGGAGATTGCAGCACAGGAGGGAATTTCTGAGGAGGAGGCGGAGAAAAAGGCTCCAATCCTCAGGCAGGCGCAGGCTATGTTGCTCAAATGGGAGCACGGAGATCAGGAGGTAGTTGAACTATGGAAGAAGATGAACGGCTGGGTTTATGAGGGATTCGACCAGACATATAAGCGACTCGGCATTGAGTTCAACAAGACCTATTATGAATCCCAGACCTATCTTTTGGGAAAATCTCTTGTTCAGGAGGGGTTGAAGAACGGCATCTTTGAGCAGCACGAAGATAACTCAGTATGGTGTAACCTTGAGGGTGACGGACTTGACAAGAAACTGCTTTTGAGAGGTGACGGAACATCTGTATATATGACACAAGATTTGGGAACTGCAAACCAGCGTTTCAGTGAGTTCAAACTTGATGAACATATCTATGTTGTTGGTAATGAGCAGAACTACCATTTCCAGGTATTGAAGCTTATCTTGAAGAAATTGGGCTTTGACTGGTCTGATTCAATCTACCACCTTTCATACGGAATGGTTGAGTTGCCTGAGGGCAAGATGAAATCACGTGAAGGAACTGTGGTGGATGCTGATGATTTGGTTGAGAAGATGTACCAGACAGCCAAGGAGACTTCGCTTGAACTTGGCAAATTGGGCGATATGGATGAGAAGGAGCGTGAGGAGCTATTTGAGATGTTGGGATTGGGAGCCTTGAAATACTTCATCATCAAGGTTGATCCTAAGAAGACAATGCTTTTTGATCCTAAGGAGTCTATCGATTTCAACGGCAATACCGGTCCATTTATCCAGTATACACACGCCAGAATCAGATCTATATTGAGAAGAGCGGCAAATGAGGGAGTTGCCAAGGGTCTTGTTGATATGATGGATGTCAAGAGCGGCAATATCTCTGCACTCCTTCCTAAAGAGATTGAGATCATCAAGCTGCTCAATACATTCCCTGGTGTTATCAAACAGGGTGGAGATGCCCACTCGCCTGCTGTCATTGCAAATTATGCATACGAGTTGGCCAAGATATTCAACCAGTACTATCACGATGTAACCATTATGAATGAGCCTGATGTGAAGTTGAGGGGCCAGAGACTTGTCTTGATCGACATCATATCGAGGGTATTGGTAAAGGCTATGGGAATATTGGGTATTACCCTTCCTGAAAGAATGTAATAAAGGCCGGAGATATGGTTAAGGAGAGGAGCCCTTTTTTGCCTACTTCGCTGAAGGAGATGGAGAGTCTCGGTTGGCAGAATGTAGATATCATACTTTTTTCCGGTGATGCTTATATTGACCATCCCGCTTTTGGAACTGCGGTGATAGCCAGAGTTCTGGAGCGGGAGGGATATCGTGTTGCGGTTGTCCCCCAGCCTAACTGGAGGGATGATTTGCGCGATTTTAAGAAATTGGGCAGACCACGTCTCTTCTTTGGAGTAAATGCCGGAGCAATGGACTCTATGGTAAACCATTATACTGCAGGAAAGAGACTCCGCAGTAATGATGCATATACTCCTAACGGAACAGCGTCGCAACGTCCGGACTATGCAGTAAAAGTCTACTCCAATATACTTAAGGAGCTCTATCCTGATGTACCTGTAGTCATTGGAGGAATAGAGGCCTCTTTACGCCGTTTTGCACACTATGACTATTGGCAGGATAAACTTCTTCCGTCGGTTCTTGTTGAGAGCAAGGCTGATTATCTCATCTACGGTATGGGTGAGAGGGGTATTGTTGATATTGCTGCCCATATAAAGAATAACCAGAAACGGGGTAAGAGCCTGCAGGAAGAGGGCTCTGCAAATCCAGGTTTTATCCCGGAGAGTGAGCTCCAGACAATTCCCCAGATAGCGTGGCTGAGCAGGAGCAAACCCAATCCCCAGGATGGAAGGATTATCCTTAACCCGTTCGTGGAACTTCAGAAAAACAAGAGGGCATTTGTAGAGAATTTCAATATAATTGAGACTGAGGCAAACAGGGTAAAGGCATCACAGCTGGTTGAGCCTTGTGGGAACGGAGAGTATCTCTATGTCAATCCTCCCTATCCGCTGCTTACTCAGGATCAGTTGGATTCCTATTATGATTTGCCATATACAAAGTTGCCCCACCCGCGTTACAAAGGGAAGCATATTCCAGCCTATGAGATGATAAAACACTCCATTACAACCCACAGGGGCTGTTTTGGCGGTTGCAGTTTTTGTACAATTGCTGCCCATCAGGGCAAACATATCCAGAGCAGGAGTGAAGAGTCAATACTCAGGGAGATAGAAAAACTGGCTCAGATGCCGGGTTTTGCAGGAAATCTCTCCGATGTGGGAGCTCCTACTGCAAATATGTACGGAATGGGAGGTATGGATGAGACTGTATGCGGAAAGTGTTTCCGCAAGTCGTGCCTCTTTCCAAAGATGTGTCCGAATTTGCGCCACTCCCATTGGCGGTTGCTGAGACTATATGAGAAGATCCTTCAGATTCCAGGTATAAAACACGCCTACATAGGAAGCGGAATCAGGTATGATCTCTTCCTTAATGAGAAGGGATATCTCGACAACTCATCAGAGAAGTACCTTACAGAGCTTATAACCAAACATACAAGCGGCAGGTTGAAGGTGGCTCCGGAGCACACCCAGGAGGTGGTACTCAAGCAGATGAACAAACCTTCATTCAAACTATTCGAGACCTTGAAATGGCAGTTCGACAAGATAGTGAAGAGAAACAGGCTGAATTGTGTACTTGTACCCTATTTTATCTCATCCCATCCGGGCTGTTCAATGAAAGAGATGCAGCTGCTTGCATCCAATCCTGCATTGAAGGGGGTATATATGGACCAGGTCCAGGATTTTACACCAACACCAATGACAAAATCTTCTGTTTCATATTACACCGGACTGGACCCGAAAACACTCTCTCCACTCTTTGTAGAGCGTGATATGCAAAAGAAAAAGGCTCAGAAATCATATTTTTTCAAGAAATAGAAAAAAAAAGAGCGTAATTAAAAAAATTGCACTATAATTGTATCGTCAAATACGAACCTAATCATTTATGGAGAAGAAAACAAATAAAACATCAGAGGCAACTGCCTCAAGAACGGGAAAGGGCGCTGCAAGGCAACAGAAGAAGAGAGCAGTGGTGAGTTATGCAAATATGTCTCCTGAGTTGGCGGCAGCCTTTAAAGAGAAATATCCGAAGGGATATGCAGATTATATGGGTGATTTGTTTAAGGTTGACAAACCTGACGGTTCATTTTTCTACGCAATCTCTTTGGAGATACCTGATGCCATCTACTTGATTAAGATTGATGTGAAGATAGATGATTACGAGGATGTCGAGAATGATATCTTTGGCGATGGCGCTGATGTAGGAGGAGAAGGCGAAGAGGGAGCAACATTCCCAGATGAGGGTGCCAGATATGGCGGAGATGACGAGGGCGACGAGTAATATTAAACTTGATATATAATTGGGATGGCTGTTTTTGCAGCCATCTCTTTTTTGTAGTCACCCATTCCCCTCCAGAGTATTACAACTTGCTCAATTTTTAAGGATTAAATGAAATCACTTGATAAAAATTTGTATCTTCGCTCTGATTTTTACTACTTGAATTAACTCTGAAAAACTATGCAATTTTTTAATGATATCATAAAACTTATAAAAGGGTATGCTTCAAGATTGCCCGAAGAGAGGCTCCTGCTCATTCTTTCACTTGTTGTAGGTCTTGGAAGTGGTCTTGCAGCTGTTCTGCTCAAGCAGATGATCCACTTTTTCCAGTGGATACTTACAGGATGGTTCAATACCCCGGCCGACAGTATACTCTACTTTATCTATCCTGGTGTGGGTATGTTGATGGCACTGCTCTTTGTAAAGTTTATCGTAAAGGACAATATAGGCCACGGAGTAACAAAAGTTCTGCTTGCAGTATCAAAGAATGAGTCAAAAATCAAGAGCCACAATACCTGGACATCACTTGTTGCCAGCTCTGCAACAATCGGATTCGGAGGCTCTGTTGGAGCGGAGGCCCCAATTGTCTATACCGGAGCGGCAATCGGTTCCAATGTGGCCAGATTTATGGGGCTCTCATACAAGAATATGACAATCCTCCTCGGATGTGGTGCTGCAGGTGCTGTAGCCGGCATATTCAAGGCTCCTATGGCTGGAGTGCTCTTTACCCTTGAGATTCTCCTCTTCAATATGTCGATGACCTCGTTGCTGCCTTTTGTAATCTCTTCAATAACAGCAACAACAGTATCATATCTGTTCTTTGGTGAGATTGTAGCCTTTCCCAACACGATATCCAAATTCTCTATGGCCAATTTCCCGTATTATATTGTGTTTGGAATAATATGCGGATTGGGCTCCCTCTATTTTACAAGGAATACACTTATGCTTGAGGATAAGATAAAATCCATCCTCAATCCATACAAAAGGTGGATTATCTCAGCTGCTGCACTTGGTCTTCTCATATTCATCTTCCCTCCGCTCTATGGTGAGGGATATGGCGTATTGACAAATCTGCTCAACAATAATCCAGCAGAGGCCATTGGAACCTCTTTCTTTGAAAAATTTCTTGTAAGACCTTGGATTGTACCTCTCTTCTTCTTTGCCGTATTTATCTTCAAGGTCTTCTCAATGTCTTTGACAAATGCGGGCGGTGGCGTTGGAGGAACATTTGGCCCAACACTCTTTATGGGTGGAATTTTGGGCTTTGTGGTTGCAAGGGCAATCAATCTTTCGGGATTTGTCACTTTGCCGGAGACCAATTTTGTCCTTGTTGGAATGGCGGGTATGATGGCCGGCGTAATGCAGGCACCTATGACGGCGATATTCCTCATTGCAGAGATTACCGGTGGTTACTCATTGCTGATGCCGCTGATTATCACCTCCGCAGTCTCTTTTGCCACAATCAGGATTTTTGAACCATACTCCATCTATACAAAACGTATAGCAAAACAGGGGGCACTCCTTACACACGATTCCGATCAGGCTGTGCTTACACTCCTCAAGACTGATGATCTTGTGGAGCACGACTTTGCTACCGTAAACCTCAACTTCTCATTGGGTGAACTCATTCAGGTAATAGCCCATTCTAAGAGGAACATCTTTCCTGTCGTTAATGAAAATAATATGGTGCAGGGAATCCTCTTCCTTGATGATGTGAGAGTTGTGATGTTTGATTCGTCAAAATACAACAATACATTTGTCTATACCTATATGAGGGAGGCCCCTGAATTTGTCTACAAAGGGGAGAGTATGGAGAGTGTAATGAACAAGTTTGAATATACCGGAGCCTGGAATCTACCGGTGGTGGACGAGAACAGATCCTATTTGGGATTTGTCTCAAAATCAAAGATATTCTCAGCTTATAGGGAACAGCTGCAGCAGGTTTCACACGATTAGCCACTTTGCTGCTCTCCGGTTGAGTCCGTTAAAACAATTGTCAGAATTATGATCAGATCCAATTATATCAAATATATCTCTTCTGCACTTGGTGTAAAGGAGTGGCAGGTTGAACACACCGTTGAGTTGTTTGAGGAGGGGGCTACGGTTCCATTCATAAGCCGTTACAGGAAAGAGCGTACAGGTGCGCTTGATGAGGTGCAGGTTGCAGAGATAAAGTTCCATTATCAGAAGTTTATAGAGCTTGACAAGAGAAAGCAGGCTATTCTCAAGAGTATTGGGGAGCAGGAGAAGCTCACTCCTGAACTTGAAGGTGCAATAGAGGAGTGTGTGGAGCTCCAGACCCTTGAAGATCTCTACCTCCCATATAAACCAAAGCGCCGTACAAGGGCATCAATAGCCAAGGAGAAGGGGTTGGAACCATTGGCTCAGAAGATGATGACTCTTCAGGTTGACAGGTTCCAGGATTTTGTAGGACAGTTTGTCAATGAGAGTGTCAAGACTCCGGAGGAGGCACTTCAGGGTGTCCGTGATATCATCGCGGAGTCGGTTGCTGAGAGGCAGGATATACGGCAGGAGTTAAGAGGCTATTACGCCAAGAGTGCCAGATTGCACTCAAAGCTTGCCAAAGGAAAAGGGGAAGAGGAGGCCGAAAAGTTCGGCAACTATTTCAATTTTTCTGAGGATATTTCGCGTATGCCATCCCATAGGGTGTTGGCTGTATTGCGTGGAGCCGAGGAGGGATTGCTCTCTGTAAAACTTGAAGTGGATGATAACATTGCCACAAAGATTATAGGCCGTCTCTTTTATAAAGGTACCAGATGCAGCTCATATCATCTTTATGAGGAGCTGCAGGAGGCACTCTCAGATTCATATAAGAGATTGTTGCATCCGTCAATTGAAAATGAGTCGATAAGATTGGCCAAGGAGAAGGCTGACCTTGATTCAATAAAGGTCTTTGGTGAGAACCTCCGACAGCTACTTCTGGCACCACCTGTAGGACAGAAGAGGACATTGGCGATAGATCCCGGTTTCAGAACAGGCTGCAAAGTTGTCTGTCTTGATGAGCAGGGTACTCTGTTGCATAATGATGCCATCTATCCTCATCCTCCTGTGAATGAGAAGATAATGGCAATGAAGAAGCTGTCCAATATGGTGGAGTCCTATAAAATTGAGGTCATTGCCATTGGAAACGGAACAGCCAGCAGAGAGACTGAGGCCTTTATAAAAAGAATCTCATTCCCTCACCAGGTAAGGGTCTATTCGGTTAGTGAGGACGGTGCATCAATCTACTCCGCATCGCCAGTTGCAAGGGAGGAGTTCCCCCAGTATGATGTTACAGTCAGAGGAGCGGTCTCAATTGGAAGGAGGCTGATGGATCCCCTTGCCGAACTTGTAAAGATTGATCCCAAATCATTGGGTATCGGACAGTACCAGCACGATGTCGACCAGACATTATTGAAGGAGAAGTTGGATGATGTGGTTGTGAGTTGTGTCAACAGTGTTGGTGTAAATCTCAATACAGCCAGCAAACATCTGCTTTCATATATCTCCGGAATAGGTCCTGCACTGGCGCAGAATATAGTTGACTATAGGGAGACAAATGGTGCATTTACCTCCAGAGCCCAGCTTTTGAAGGTCAAGAGGTTGGGAGAGAAGGTCTATGAACAGGCTGCAGGCTTTTTGCGCATTCCCGGTGCAGAAAATCCTCTCGACAACTCAGCCGTCCATCCGGAGCGTTATGCGCTTGTATCCCGAATGGCAGCTTCTGTAGATATGCCGCTTTCTGATCTTATTGGTGACAAAGAGAAGATAGCTTCCATAAATTTGAAACAGTTTGTAACAGATGAGGTTGGACTTCCTACTCTGAACGATATTGTGGAGGAGCTTGCCAAACCGGGACGCGATCCCCGCTCGATTATCAAAGTCCTTGAGTTTTCCAACGAGATATATACAATAGAAGATGTAAAATCTGGAATGGAGCTTCCAGGAATAATCACAAATATTACCAATTTTGGAGCCTTTGTGGATATAGGAATCAAGCAGAATGGCCTTATACACGTCTCCAATATGGCTGAGAAATTTATCTCCAATCCGGCAGATGTGGTGAAGTTGCACCAGCACGTCACTGTTAAGGTTCTTGATGTAGATGTAAAGAGGCAAAGGATACAGCTTAAGTTGATTAAATAGCTCTTTGCCCAGTTGAATTTAAATTTTTGTTCTCTCGTGATGAAACAACTTGTAAATGCAAAATATGCAATATTCAATTGGCTGGTTTCAATTTTATTGGTGATATCGGCAATATTTGTCTATTCTTGTTCAAAATCAGGTACTGAGCCGGAAAACAAACCTGCAACCAAACCTGTAGCTGTTACAGCCGTCTCCCTTAACAAATCAAAACTGGAATTGAGTGTGGGAGATAAAGAGAAACTTGTTGTCACCATTTCTCCAGGCAACGCCACAAACAAAAGTGTAGCCTGGAGCAGCAGCAACACATCTGTAGTTACCGTTCAAAATGGAGAGGTTACGGCAATTAAGGCCGGCAGTGCAACTGTTACTGTAAAGAGTGTTGATGGTGGAAAGAGTGCCACTTGTGAGGTGACTGTCAAGGAGAAT
The DNA here is from genome assembly GCA_045594125.1 of Candidatus Egerieisoma sp. Taxonomy (GTDB): domain Bacteria; phylum Bacteroidota; class Bacteroidia; order Bacteroidales; family UBA932; genus Egerieousia. The sequence continues at coordinate 2,639 of JAZNXX010000040.1, read as the reverse complement.
TCAGTGCCTGTTACATCCATATCTTTGGATAAGAGTTCTGTAGAGTTGTTTGTGGATGAATCAGTTACCCTTACCGCTACAATAGAGCCTGAAGATGCCACAGATAAGAGTGTTGAGTGGAGCAGCAGTGATGAGGGTGTTGCCACCGTCTCCGAAGGAGTTGTAACAGCTGTCAAGGCCGGTGATGCTACAATAACAGTAAAGAGTGTGGATGGGGGCAAGAGTGCAAGCTGCAATGTTACAGTGAAGGAGAAGGATAACACTATACACGTTACCGGTATAAGTCTCAGTCAGGAGAGTGCAGAACTTGAAGAGGGCGAGACTTTTGAACTTACCGCTACAATAGAGCCTGAAGATGCCACAGATAAGAGTGTTGAGTGGAGTAGCAGTGATGAGGGTGTTGCCACCGTCTCCGAAGGAGTTGTAACAGCTGTCAAGGCCGGTAATGCTATAATAACAGTAAAGAGTGTGGATGGGGGCAAGAGTGCAAGCTGCAATGTTACAGTGAAGGAGAAGGTTGTTAAGGTTACAGATATCTCATTGGATAAGAGTGTAGTTAAAATGCATCCTGGGGATGTTATCGCTCTAAAGGCAACGATTATACCGGAGAATGCAACAAACAGGGATTTGGTATGGAGCACTACCCATTCCTCAGTGGCAACAGTTGATAATAATGGAGAGATAACTGCGCACGATTGTGGAGACGCAATAATCACTGCGAAGAATGAAGATAGCGGGAAATATGCGACCTGTGTAGTACAGGTAAGAGAGAAGAGTATTACTGTAACAGGTTTAAAACTTGATAAGAGCAGTGTTGAATTATACGAAGGGGAGCAGATAACACTTTCCGCTACAATAGAACCCGAAAATGCCACAAATAGAAATATTGAATGGCGCAGCAGTGATGAGAGTGTTGCCACTGTATCGGACGGCGTTGTTACTGCCAAAAGGGAGGGCAGTGCAACAATTACAGCTATCACAGAGGATGGCGGCAAGGAGGCGAATTGTCAGGTTAGGGTGAAGACAAAAGTAATCCCGGTAGAGAGTGTAGCTCTGGATTACAGCGAATTGGAGATGAAGGTTGGTGATACATTCAAACTTACAGCAACAATATTGCCCGAAAATGCCAGCAACAAGAGTGTTATCTGGAATAGTGAAGACAATAGTGTTGTAAAATTTGTCAATGGAGTATTGTATGCTGTAGGAAAGGGGTCCACAACAGTTTCTGTAACTACCGAGGATGGAGGCAAAACTGCAACTTGTAGGGTAACAGTGAATGAGAAGATAATTGAAATTACCAATATCTCTTTGGATAAAAATCTGTTGCAGCTTTATAAAGGAGATGTTATAACATTGAAAGCAATCATTACTCCTGAGAATGCGACAGATCAGACATTGGTGTGGAGCTCTTCAAATGAAAGTGTTGCAACTGTAGCAGATGGCATTGTTACAGCGAAAAGTAAAGGATTTGCAACGATTGTAGCTAAAAATGAATCCAGTGGGAAATATGGGGATTGCTTGGTAGAAGTTAAGGATAAAGTCATTTCTGTAATTGACATTACATTAGACAGAAGTTCAGCAGAGGTTTACACTGGTGATTCTTTTACACTTGTAGCTACCATATCTCCGTCAGATGCAACCAATCAGAATATAAACTGGAAGAGCTCCAATACATCTGTTGCAACAGTCTCAAATGGTATTGTTACAGCGAGAAGTGCTGGAAGTGCAACCATCACAGCTACAACCGAGGATGGAGGCAAGAGTGCAACTTGTTCGGTAGTAGTCAAAGCTCGGGTAACAGGTATAACATTGGATAGAAGTTCAGTTGCAATGAATGCAGGGGAAACATTTAAGTTGACAGCTACAATTACCCCATCCAATGCATCCAACAAGAATGTAATCTGGAAGAGTTCCAATACATCAGTTGCGACAGTCTCAAATGGTATTGTTACAGCGAGAAGTGCCGGAACGGCAACTATTACAGCAACAACAGAAGATGGTGGAAAGACTGCCACTTGCCAGGTTTCAGTAAAGTACCCAGTAACAGGTATAACATTGGATAGAACTGATGTTGAAATCTATGCTGGAGAATCGTTTACATTGAAAGCAACGGTAACCCCGTCAGATGCTACCAACAAGAGGGTAATTTGGAGCACTTCCAATAATTCATTGGCTACCGTGAATAATGGTGTGGTTAAGGCACTGAAGCCAGGAAAGGTTACAATTACTGCAACAGCAGAGGATGGCGGAAAGAGTGCAACCTGCAATGTTGTAATCAAGAGTAAGGTGGATATAGATGATTGGGAAGATGATGGTGAAAGAAACGAAGGAGAAGCCTCTTAGATAAGTTATTAAAATACGACCAAGATTTACAAATTAATGATATGAAGATAAATAGAGTATTTATTCTTATTTTGATATTATTTACATCGTGTCTTCAGAGAGAGGAGTTTGACCCCAATATAAAAGGGGGGATTCCTATCAATCTGGAGGGCTCTATATCACAAGTTGCCACAAAAGTAAATGCTGACGGCTTTGAAGACCAGGATGCGTTGGGAGTGTATGCTGTAAATTTTCTGAATTCAAACCAGACTCCCGGTGAATTGATGGATAAGGGTAATCAGGCCGACCACGTGAAA